>NZ_JAKJJY010000005.1:0-299033 GCF_022320955.1 Clostridium sp. YIM B02555
ATGTATCTAATTTCTAGTGTAGTGTTACGATTATAATTTCTCGATAATGCATACATATTCCATTTATAAGTTTAAGTATTAATTTGGATATCTATACTGATAAACAAGCGTAATAGATTATTTAAACTATCACACTTATTAAAAATTATAAATAAATACTAATCAAACCCTTAACCATTTTCACTAATAATTTATTTGTACATTTAATTAACTATATTCAAAAGTAATCTCATAAAAATTAACCTCATGTGGTGAAAGACAGCTTTCAAGCCTTAGTTCTTCTATGCTCTCTACATAAAAAACAGTTTGCTTTGGTATACAAATTTGTTTTAAATAATCAATTTCATCTTTCTTAATGTTAAAGATAGCATTCATGTTAAGCCATTCGTCGAAGATACTTCCATGTTCTCTATTTAGAACATACTTTTTTATACGATATCGTCCTTTTTTAACTCCTTTTAACGAAATAGAAAAATTCAAATTTTCTTGATTTTCATAAATATTATAATATTGTTCTAAAGTCACGGGTGTTTCTTCACTTAAACAGTAAAAATAATCAAAATGTTTATAATTATAGGTGATTATTTCAAAATTATATAAGGATTTCTTGGTTATTATATATCCATCACCTTTTTGTACTAAATCACTCCCCAGTTTTCCTAACATTTCATAAGCATAAAAGCCTGGTTTATTTATTCCATTAGCACTTATGAGTCCCATATCTCCATAAAGCAAATTTTTTGAATCCTTCAATTCTCCTGAAACATCTGAGCAAAACCAATATCCAAAACTATCAGTTTCATCTAAATTGTCTATTATATTTTTAGCAATAAATGCAGCCTTAAAGGTAGTATCATTAGCTGGATGACGATGCGATATACTTGAATTATATTCTGTAACATGTATTTCTGGAATATTTATTTCTGCTTCCTTCACCATTTTACGTATTTTATCTAATTTTAATTTTGAATAATTTCTGTCTTTAGATGGTAAAAGATGATTTAAATATTCTCCTTCATCATTTTTATAGGCCTTACTCCCAATATTATTTCTTTTACTTAATTTTTCAGCCTTGCTATCTTCAATTAATTCATATGGATATATTGATATAGATAAGAAATCCATCTTAGTACTTGTTTTCTTTACTTGTTTCAAGAATTCATTAAACTGCTTCATATTTACTTCTGGATTAAACCCCGGTCCACCAATTTTAGCCTCTGGCACAATTTCTTTTATAATATTGTAATAATTTTGAAAAGTATTTAAATAATTTTCAAAGTGTCCACTCCAGAAAACATAATCATTATCTCCTTCTTTCCAAATTTCAAAATACCACTGTGAAACTTCATTTATTCCATACCTATTGATACAGTGAAACATAAATTTTTCTAATAAATCTAAAGCTTCTTTTAAGGTTTTCTGCTTTTCTGAGGAATTTCTAAAATACATTACTTTGTCAGAAACAAGATTTAGCACCTTAGCTTTATTCCCTAATTCAATAAATGGTTTTAGGTTAATACTATATAAAAAGTCTATGAGCTTATCAATTTTAGTAAAATTGTAATTCACCTCATTTATATTTTCATCTCCATAACTAAGCATCTCATCACTAAAAATCCCTTGAAATCTTGCATATTTAAATTTAATTTTATTTTGAATATCTGTTAAGTGCTGCTGCAAATCTGATCTTAATCCATCTTGAGCATATCCTAAATTTATTAGATTTCTCCAAGTATGCGCTATATGCTTTGAGGTATAAATATCCGCTTCTACACTTATATTATTTATTTCTTTATAATCAACAATCTTTTTCTCATCTTTTTCATCTTCTACATATCTTGTTAATTTTTCAACAGCTTGATTATAATCAACCTTTGTTACTTCCGACTCCACTTTTTCACTAACATTAGTTTTTATTTGTTTTTTTCTAACTTGGCTTCTATACTCTGCTGGAGTTGTATCATATACTTCTTTAAATATTTTGTTAAAAGCAACTAAGTTAGGGAATCCATTATTCATTGCAATTTTAGTTACTGAAATATCTGTACGAATAAGTTCTTTTACCGCTTGGGCCAATCGAAACTCATTTAAATATTTTGAAAAAGTCATCCCCATATGAATCTTAAAAAATTTAGATAAATATTCAGGTGTTAAGTATTGAGAATCTGCAACATCTTGCAATGATATCTGTTGATAATAATTTTGTTTAATGTATGAAACTATTTTATTTATACGATCAGTATATTTGCTATTTTTAATATCTAAACTTTGCATTTTATAGTCATCTGCAATTACAAAATGAACATTTAACAAATATATTAAATCATACAATAATGACATTATTTTATAATCATAACCATATTCTCTATTTGAATATTCATACATGACTTTTGCCAATATGCTTCTAATATCATCATAATGCTTATTATCGCTAATAGAAGAATTACATAAAAATAAACTTTGTTCTCTTTTTACTACATCATTAAAGAAATCATTATCAATTTCCATTAATAAAATAAGATTTTCTTCTTCACCATAAATTTCAAAAACATCTCCATTATTTATTAATATCACATCTGATTCTGACAACTTGTATTTTTGATTGTTTATTATTACTTCCAATTCTCCTTTTAAAACAAATAAAAATTCCACATTTTTTTGAATATTAGAAGAAATTTTTTTAACCTTGTTCAAAAAAATCATTACTGGTAAATTACTATTTTCATTAGTACTTTGTCTTATATTACTCATATTTCACACTCCTTTAAAGTTAATTACACACATTTTCAATAGACTTTATAAGTGTATCAACAACTTCAAATGAAATTTCTTCAAACGTAATAGGTTCATATTCAAAAGTTATTGGACTATAACTCATTCTTTGAAGCAATCCCATAACAGTTTGGTATATATACATTCCTGTCTTAGGAAGATCTATATTTTCTTTTAAAGATCCATCCTTAATTCCTTTTTCTAAAGCGTACTTAAGCAAACTTTGATTATAATCCTCTTTTGTAAAACTTTTATATTTTAATTTCAATTCTTCATTTAAATCATGAGAACTATAATAAAGATCAAATGAAACTATAAATTTCATTTCCTCCTTATGCTCTTTTGCAAAGTTTATCCAAGCATAAAGCACTGATTTCAAACTTTCCTTTCCATTGGAGCTAAAATCACTTTTTTCTTTTATAAACATAAGCATACTCTTTAATATATCCATTTGCACTTCGAATATTAATTCATCCATTATATTAAAATATTTATAAAAAGTAACCCTGCTTACTCCAGCTATATTACAAATATCAGTTATTTTTACATCATGAAAACTATGTTTCAAAAATAATTCTTTTCCTGTTTCAAGAATTTCTTCTCGATTTTTATTACTAATATTTAAATGCCAATTATTATTCATTTATTCCACCTATCCATTACTTTATTATAGTTTTTATTTTTTAGTTAAATAAGATAACAAAATCACTAATCATTGTTAACCTTTACAAAGACAACGTCAAAAAATTCTTGCTTTAAACAATTCATTTTAGCTCTTTACATCTTGTAAATAATTATACACTGAACTTTACACCGTGTAAATGGCAATTAGCTTACATTTGTGCCGCAAAATCTTTTAATATCATTATAAATGGATATAGTTATAGTAAAAGAGGCCCTTAAAAACAATATTCTTTGTCTTAAAGTACCTCCTCATATTTATTAACTTAATCAGTTAATCTGAAAATTAAAAATACATTATTAGTTTATATATTTTTCGAAGTTCTTATAAACTTCCATTCTCTTATCTAAAAGTTCTTTGTTTGCCATTATCTTTGGTGCACAGATTGCTCCAAACCCTTGGATTTCTACAGTGTGCTCACGAAGACCTGCAAATGTGCCTCTTGCTCTTGCTTGTTGATCTTCAGAAAAAGTTACTTTTAACTTTTCTCCTTCAATTGCAATCTTACCTTCGATTCCGCATATTGGACATTCTACTGTGGTTGTTCCATTAACTGTTAAAAGGTTTTGATGGCATACTGGACATGTTCCTTCTGGACCAAACCATGCAACATCCTTATCGTCTTTTCCATAAGCTTCTGCAGTTTGTTTACCCATCTCATGAATTTCAGACATCATTTTATCATCTAGGATTGGATTAGCTCTTGTCCCCATTCCTGATGCATCGTAATTTCCAATAACTTTCATCATTGCAGGAAAGCCAAAAAGATGCATGGTTGATGTACCCATCGATACCCAATTTGGTGTAATTGCTCCACCAACAGAAATGTAAGATACATAACGTTTTTTCAATCTTTCTTGTGGATATGCGTCTGGATCTCCAGGAGCCTCCCCATTTCTTCTCTTATCTAGTACCCAGTTAATTGCAGATACATCATGACGACAAGAAAATCTATCAACAAAATTTTTAAATTGCCCAACTGGTTGTAATACATATACTGGTGCACCTACAATCAAGCAGTCAGCTTCACGAATTGCTTCTTCTACCATCTGCAAATCATCTTTAACTATACAGTCATTGTCTTTACCGTTTTCAAGGCTTCTTGAGCAAGCACCACATCCGATACAACGATCAATTGTAAGATTGTTTGTGTTGATAAATCTTATTTCTGCATCTGGTGAACCTTCTTTTGCCCCAAAAAGTGCTTCCTTTACTAAAATATCTGTATTGCAATTTTTTCTTCCAAACGATAATCCTAAAACTTTCATAATTTAAAACTCCTCTTTCTTTTATAACTAATTTTTGTTTATATATGTGACCTTAACAATTAACAATTATTAAAAAAGTTCTAAAAGAATTTCTTAAATTGAAAATTGATAATTTATAATTTAAGATAAAAAAATCTTACTATTCAATTATAAATTTTAATGTATATGTATTCATTAAGTTATTTAACCAATTTCAATCAATATTTTGACTTTATTAATTACCTCTCTAAATAAAAAATAAAGACAACAAAAATAACACTATAATTTTTGATATCTTTATTATTTTTATATTAATTCTCTCTTTTTTGTATTTTTGCCGCTTTCTCATTAGAACCCACTGCATATATATCATTTACAATTGCATTTTCTTTATGATTCTTAGGTATAAAACCACTTTTATTTAAAATTACAGTTTTCTGTACACTTTTCCTTTTATAAAAGGAAAAAATCAAATATGGAATTTCCTAACTATAGTTTGTATATATATGGGTTTAGTTATATAATGACTATATGGCGTTGACGTAAAAAAGCAACATCATCACTTAAAAAAATCTATATATTTTTTAGCAACAGCTCTATATAAACACTTAACACTGATAAAATTATCAGCAGTTTCTATGAAATGTAAATTTTTCAAGGAACTAAAGCTTCGTATGAAAAGGTATACAACTTTTTTCTTTGAACTTGATGAGTTAAAAATATATACTGGAGGGTTTTTAATGAAAAAATTGAATGTATTGCTGGTAACAGGTTTACTTACAGCAGAGCACCAGGGACGTTTAATCACACTGCGTCTCAGAGAATTATTAGAAGCAACAGGACGTTTTCATGTTGCAATTGTGGAAGAATTCCGTAATGTGACACCAGAATTTTTAGAACCTTACGATGTACTCTTTGTAGACTATGATGGAAAAACCTGGCCAACAGACCATGCACGTAGATTTGGAGAACAGAGCGAAGCTGCTGTTTATGATTTTGTTTCAAAAGGAAAAGGAATTGTATTTTATCATTCTTCAATTTGGGTCGATGCAGATTGGCCAGATGAGTGGAGAAAACTTTTAGGTGGGTATTGCTCTATGGAAAAAGGATGCAGAAGATGTCCAAAAGATGATCACTTCGTTGAGACTATGGATGAGAATCATCCAATTACTAAAGGAATAGATAAGAAATGGATGAACGTTTTTGATGATTTATTCACACAGCTAATCATTCATCCAGAAGCAAAAGTTCATGTACTAGCATCTATTTATGATGATGTCGAGAATTACAGAATTCCTGGATTCCCGCCACCACATCATCCTGTTGACATTCCAGATGGAAAACTTGAGAATATGGCAGGGGTGAATGAATATACACCGGTAATCTGGACAAATGAATATGGAACAGGACGTGTATTTGCTACATCTATTGGACATTGGGAAGCGCTTGATCGATTTAATTTCATTACTATGCTTGTTCGCGGTGTGGAGTGGGCTGCTACTGGTGAAGTTACATTGGAGAAGCCAGATCGTTCTGGAGACAACCGATTAAAATTGTTTCCATATTATTAAAAAACGTGCTGTCACACTATAATGATGGCGTACAATAAAATACATAAATTTAAATCGCCGGACATATTTTGACCGGCGATATCTTTTTGTTCAAAACTTCCACTTGAATAATAATACTAGTATCAGTTATGAATAAATTTAAAATCATATTTTACCTTGTTTTGTATTTTTTTACTCTATCATCATTAATAACCCCATTAAAATCTAGGCCATATGCAAAGTCATATACATTTCTTAATTCATCTTCATAGCATTCCATATCATGAGGTACATCTTCGCATTGATTTTCTACAGTTTCCATATTAACTGGCATTTGAAATGGTAATAATCCACTTGGATTAATTTTCCCACTTACAATATCCATTATTGCTTGAGTTTGTACACCAAATTCTACTATTATTCCATCTACATGCTCTTCAAACTCTGCTACTACAGTTGGATTTGTCATATTTATAGACACTATTACTGGTTTCTTTTCCATAGCTTCTTTTGTTTCAAGTATTATATCTAAATCCGCTTCATTACTTGCATAATTAGTTTTATTTAAATATGATCTATTATCTGATGTTTCTAGGGGATCTCCTCCAGCTATACTTTTTTCTCTAGCAGTTAATGCTGTATATTTTCTATATTGCAAGCTAATTGGTAGATACCCATCTTCTTTTGTATATCCTACTGTTTTTGGCGATTCTATAAATACAATTGAAAAATCAGCTTTATTTGGATCTTCAACTACATCATAATACTTTTCAATAATAGATTTACTTACTGGCTCCTTTTCATATGCCGGTATTATATTTCCAAACCAGTCTTTACTTTCTTTAATTCTTCTTTTTGGTATATAAACTTTTTTTCTTTCTTTTATTGGCATAATGTTTTCTTTATTTTTTAACATAACAATAGATTTTAACTGTGCATCATATCCAGCTTGCATAAATTCAGAATTTCCAACCACTTCCTTAGATATTTCAGCATCAACATAAGGATTTTCAAACAAACCAGTTCTAAATAGATTCAATAATAATCTTACAGCGGATTTTTCAAATCTACAGCGCATGAACTCTTCTCCATGTTCCTTTACGCCAATTTCATAAGCTTTAATTACAGGTTCTACTTGATTATTACCTCCAAATTGGTCAACACCAGCCATTAATGCTTTGTAATGTCTCTCCTCTACTGAAAGGTTCTCTACCCCCCAGCACTTTCCAGATATAAATGCATCCATTTCTCTATTGTCTTCTGTTATTGCCCAATCTGTACATACAACACCATTATAATTATATTTTTCTCTTAATAAGTCATTAATAATATACTTACTATAGGAATTTCCTACATTTTCATTATTTTTCTTATCTTGATCATAAGAAATCGTGTAATATGGCATTACTGCTGAGGCTGTATTAGTTTTTCCTTTTAACTTAAATGCACCTTCGACAAAAGGCTTTAAATGCTCCTGAAAATTATTACCTGGATAAACAGCAAATTTACCATAAGCATAGTGTGCATCACGTCCACTTTCACCACTACCACCACCTGGCCAATGTTTAACCATTGCATTTACACTTTCAAATCCCCAGTTATCATTTATTTCCATTTCTCCAGTTGATGTTTGAAATCCATCACAATAAGCTTCAGCTAAATTAGCTGATAAAGTTGGATCTTCTCCAAAAGTTCCATTAAATCGCATCCATCTTGGTTCTGTTGCTATATCTACTTGAGGAGATAAAGCTGTTGATATACCTAATGATCTGTATTCTTTAGCAGCTATATAACCAAAGTTTCTCACCAATTCTGCGTCAAAGGTAGCAGCAAGTCCTAAAGGTTCTGGCCATTTGGAAATATCTCCTCCTGCTCCAGCATTAAATTCAGTATCGCTACTTGTTCCATGTCTTGGATCTGTAGATATATTGACAGGAATACCAAGAGGTAATTCTTCTGAAAATGCTTGTACATTATTATTCCACATAGCTCCAATTTCTGAATTCTCTATTATAGTTATTAATATATGCCTTAGATTATCATTTTTTAAGAATTCCATCTGCTGATCAGTTAAATCTGTTATTTTTGCTTCACTTTCATATAATTTTTTACCGTTATAAGTTCCTGCAAACATTTTTGCAAATGAATCTTCACTACTTGAAATTGCTTGATGTCCACTATAAAGCATCAATCCAGCTATTTGTCTAATTGTCATTTTACTTGCTAAATCTTTAGCTCTTTCCTCAACTGGCAATCTCCAATCTTCATATTTTTCTAGCTTCCCGCTTCTACTTAAATTCTTAAAAGCAAACCCATCTTCCTCAATAATTTTTACATTTGACTTTGGTGAATAAGCTACACTTTGTCCACCTTCATTTAAAATAAGATTATATCCTTCTTTTTTAATTTCTTTCCATTTTTTCATAATGCTCCTTATTCCTTTCAATGTGCTCAAGTACATAAAATTTATTAGCGTATAATTCCAAATTATATCATTATTTAAAATAAATATAAATTCTATGTAGCACTCCTAATTAATATTTACTGATTATACATCCAAATTTAATACAAAAGCTTCTTCTAAGTAATTATCTATTTTACTATACGATTATTTCTCATTTCACCAAATACTATTACTAATATCTATTTCAGCTGTAAATTATTTAAGGATTTGAATTATTCATTCAAATCCTCAAAATAAAAATTTATCTGTTATACATTAGCATTAGCACG
This sequence comes from Clostridium sp. YIM B02555, assembly GCF_022320955.1. Classification (NCBI taxonomy): domain Bacteria; kingdom Bacillati; phylum Bacillota; class Clostridia; order Eubacteriales; family Clostridiaceae; genus Clostridium; species Clostridium sp. YIM B02555. Next base: position 8,985 of record NZ_JAKJJY010000005.1, read on the forward strand.
TCTTTCTTCAATTTCCTTAGCATAGCCTTGAGCCTTTGCTTTAGTTATTCCATAGAAAAGCATTGGTACTACCGCCAACAAGTATACAATTCCTGGAAGAAGATTAACTACCATATTTAAGCCTTTAATAGTTTCAACAGATTGTTGTGCATTTGGAATATACCCAATCCATCCAAGTGCAATTGCAGTAATTCCACCAATTATAGCTGAAGATATTTTTGTAATAAGACTTGTTACTGAATAAATAGCTCCATCTGCACGAGAACCATGCTTCCATTCACTATAATCTATACTGTCAGCAACCATACTAAATATCATTGGAGCGCCAAAACCTACTGGTATAAATCCAATAGTTGATAATATCATTATTGCAGTAACGCTTGTAACAGGTATTAAATATATTCCAATGCAAGTTAAACCACATAATACTACTCCAATAATTGCTAAGGTTCTTTTTTCAAAATATTTAGCTATAGCACCAACTACTATAGATCCAATTGCTGTACATAACCCAAATCCACCCATCAATGGCGCAATTAAATCAGGTCTTTCCATAACATATATATAATAAAAAACTACTGTTCCTAATCTTCCAAATAGTGCTGTAAATAATAAGAATAAGTAAATTGCAATTAACATAAATGGTTTGTTTAATGAAACTGCACGAATTGAATCCTTGATTGAAGGATGACTCCCCTTTGGAGGTTGTATAACTTCCTTGCAATTTCTAAAAACCATATAGAACAGCGGTAATGTAAATAACGATATTACTAACGCACCATACGAAAAACCTTTTTGATTGTTTCCTTGTCCGAGTGCCATTACAAGCGGCATTAATGCAGCCCCTGTGATAACATTAGAGATTAATGAGAAAAATCCTCTAAAGGAATTCAAAGAAGTTCTTTCTTCTGTGTCACGTGTCATTACTGTTCCTAAAGCTCCATAAGGTACATTAACGATTGAATAAACTGTTCCAAGTATAAAATAAGTTACAGTTGCATAAATTATTTTTCCTGTAGGGTTTAAGTTCGGTGTAGTAAATGTTAAAGTATTAAATGCTGCAAGCACTATAGCACCAAAAATTATATATGGTCTAAAACGCCCAAATCTAGTATTAGTACGTTCAACAACTAATCCAACCACTGGATCAACGAAACAATCCCATATTCTTGCAGCAAGTATAATTACTCCTGCTACTGCAGCACTTATTCCAAATACATCTGTATAAAAGAATAATAGATATGTTGATACTAGACCCCAAGATAGATTACTTGCTAAATCCCCTATTCCATAACTAAATTTTGTTCCAAAACTAAGCTTTCCTGTTTTTACATTCTCATTATTCATAATAATTTCTCCTCTTTTTGTTAATAAGTAATATAATATCGTTTACAAAATTGTATAAAAAAAGCATATTATGTTATAATTCATTTGGTTGTTTTTATTAATTACTACTTTTTAGTTTATAAGCAAGGTGCGAACTTGCTTATAAACTTTTATTATTCAAAATCAATTATGGCTTTATTTGTTTTGCTAGATTTCCACGCAGCTTCCATTACTGATAATACACGACGTACTTCTGAAATCTTAATTTTTGATTCTTCTGTTCCATCCAATGCACCTTGTACATTTTTATAAAAATCTACCCAGTCAGTTTCAACTTGTGGAAGCATCTCTTCTACAATTCCTCCTGGAGGTACAGGAGCAAATTGTCTTGTTGGTCCTGCAACAGTTTCAGTTATTTGAGGTGGAAGTTTCTTTAGCATATCTCCTGTACGATAAAGGGCTCCTTCACATCCAAAATTCTTTACAATTATTGTTCCTTTATCTCCTGCTACTAGCCAACGTGGTTGATATTCTAAAATATAAGTTGATAATTCTAAATGGAAGGTAACTCCATTTTCCATCTTTAAAATTATTTTAAAATAATCATCAACTTCTTCATGCAATACGTTCTTTATATCTGCATAAATAGATTTAATCTTTACACCAGGCATCATGAATAAAGCTTGGTCAATTAAGTGAACTCCCCAATCATATATCATTCCACCACCATATTTCTTATAAAGATGCCATTCATGCATATAACCATTACCTGAATGAAGTTTACTTTCAATTGTAAATATATTACCTAAAAGTCCTTCATCATATGCTTTCTTTACAATAAGCATATCTCTATCCCATCTTCTATTTTGATGAGCTGTAAAGAAAACTCCAGCTTTTTTGCAAGCTGCTTCCATTTCATCTAATTCTGCTACATTCATAGCTGCTGGCTTTTCAGTAATTACATTTTTCCCAGCTGCAGCTGCTTTTAGGCACATTTCTTTATGCAAATGGTTAGGTACGGTCAAAATTACTGTATTAACTTCACTATCTGCTAGTAGTTCATCTGCTGATTTATAAAGCTTAAATCCCATTTCTTCTGCTTCACTCCAGCGTTCTTCTTTAATATCACATACTGCTGCAATTTCAACTCCTGCACGAGGTGCATTTTGAGCATGCCACTTTCCAATACCTCCAAATCCTATAACACCTAATTTAATTTTCATTCTTTTCACCTTCTTTTAATATATTGTATACATATTTATACACGTTTTTATTTACTTATCTATATTACAAATTGTCTAATATATCTTGTACTTAAAATTACAGCTTTTTTAGCATCTTCAACTGAACCTTCAAATGCTTTGTCTTCAACTTCAATGCACGTATCACCTGTATATCCTATGTCTGTTAAAGCGGAAACATATTTTCCCCAGTCAACATCACCAAGTCCTGGCAACTTAGGCGACATATATTGAAGTGGTGTTGCCATAGTTCCAATATCATCGAGCTTGTCTTTATAAACTTTTATATCCTTGTAATGTACATGGAATATTTTTTCTTTAAATTCGTATATTGGTTTAATATAATCAATTTGCTGCCATACAAAGTGAGATGGATCATAATTTAATCCAAAGTTTGGACTATCTAATATTTCAAATACTTTTCTCCAATTAGCAGGAGATGTCATAAGATTTTGCCCTCCTGGCCATTCATCATTTGTGAATAACATTGGACAGTTTTCAATTCCTATCTTTACAGCTTTTTCTTCTGCATGTTTTACAATTGGAGGCCAAACTTCTTTAACTATTTCCAAGTTTTCTTCTACTGTTTTTGATGGTATACGCCCTACAAAAGTTGTAATCATATTAACCTCTAATTTACTAGAAGCATCAATTAACTTATTTAAATGCTCAACATATACTTTTCTTTTTTCTAAATCTTCCTCAAGGGTATTTGGATAATATGCCAAAGAAGATATTTTAACATTCTTTTTAGCTAAATAATCTTTAATATAAGAAACTTTAGCATCATCTAGTGTATCTACATCAATATGACATACACCTGCATATCTTCTTTCTGCTTTACCCTTAGGCCAACAGCACATTTCTATACATTCAAGTCCATTTTCAGCAGCAAAATCTACTACTTCTTCAAAACTTAATTCGCCTAGTATTGCACTTACAAATCCTAATTTCATAAGAACTCTCCTTTCTAAATCCCTATTTACCTAATGATTTTTCATCATCAGGTAAATATTAAATTTATGCACTTACCAAATTACATTCCTAAGAATTTTTTCTCCATTGCAATTTGACGTCTTGTAAATTCTGTTCCACCACAGAATAATTCATCTTCATATTCACATATAAGATACCCATCAAAATCTGTATCCTTTAACATTCCTAGAATTTCTTTATAAGGTATACTTGGTTCTACACAATCTTCGCTTAAATAATGGAATTTACCATGCATTTCAAAGCAATATGGGATAATTTCTTTTAATCCATTTAATAATTCAGGTAATTTCTCCTTTGGATTAAATTGAACAAATCCATACATTCCTTGTAATGTACCATTGATTGCTGGATGAGCTCCTGCTTCCATTAATTTTTTACGAGCTTCTTCTATATCAACACCTTGATATCTAAATTCTGCTGCCATCTGTAAATGTTCTTCCTTAACACCTGCTGCAAGAGCCTTATCCCAATGTGGCTTATTTGGAGCAACTGCAAAGCATCCAAAGTCTGGTACAAAGCCTAAATGCTTAGAGCCTGTACGTTTAATAACTTCTAAATATTTCATCATCTTTGGAGATGTTGGTGTTTCTGGATTATGAATTTCAATACCTGCTTTTACATCATATAGTTCTGCATAAGGAGCAAGTCTTTCAAAGGCTTCTGGTGATAACATGTATTGTACACGCATAACCTTACAACCTAATTTATTAGCTGCTTTCAAATCAATAATTGCATCTGCTAACATTTCATCATCAGTAAGATTTCTATCATGACGCATACCTTTATCATTATTTGCACCATATCCAACTGGTCCAATACCATACTTAGCCTTTAATGAATTTACTAATCCTAAAAACTCATCACTTACATTAGGATAAGAAGGAATCATTTGAGTTCCTACAATTTCATATCCTGTTGCACCAGCTAAAGCTGCTTGTTTTACACATTCTTCAAAATCATATTGATATCTTGCATACTCTGTTCCATAACAAAACAAAGTAGCACCTAATTTAATATTACTCATCTTTATTCCTCCTACTCATTTATGGTTACAGTCACAGTATCTCCACTATCAAGTGGCATATATTGATGATCTGGCCCCATTTGCATATAAGGAACTCTAAGTATAAGCTTTAATTCTAATTCATGCTCTCCTATAGCTAATCCATCTTTTTTAATTACTCTGATCTTAGCTAATTGAACTTGGCTCCAGAATTCAGTTACTGCATATTTTAATTTATAAATAGGCATTTCTTTACCATTTAATTCAAAAGTAACTGCTTCTTCTGGCATCTTTTCACCATCACAATATACTTCTAATAAATCTATATCTGATAAATAATGTCCTCTATAATAAGCTAATTGAACATCAAATTCGAAACCATGTTTTTTCCCATTTATATACATACTTTTAAAAGAATCTTCTTTAATAATTTGATTATTAAGTTTCATACGCATTGCAAATGCCATTTTTCTTACCTCCTTTGGTATCAAAAAAATTAAAATTTAACTTCTGCTTTTTGTTCTGCTGATTTGTAAATTGCATCTAATATTTTTGTAACAGCTAATGCTTCTTCAGGCTTAACTAATGGTTCTGTATCATTTGCGATAGCTTCTAACCATTGTTTACAATCCATGCTGCCTTCAGCACCGCCTCCTCCACCGAAGTATGCAACACCACCAACTGGAGATAATTTTTCTTCCATTAATTGATTATTTCTTCCACGGTTATAAATTAATTCATTTTTAGAATGGCTCATTCCTGAATGTATTTCAGCACCTGCTAGTGTTCCACAAAGTGTAGTTGATGCTTCTCTTGATTCAAGTATATTTAATGCCCAGCTTGCTTCTAAGTTTATAGTTGCACCATTTTTCATTTTAACGAAGCCCATTGCAGAATCTTCTACTTCAAAAGTTTCTGGATTCCAAGGTCCAAATAAGTTTCCTTCTGTGGCCTGCTTCAATCCACCTAATTTGTAGAATACAGAACCTGATACACTTTCAACATCATAATTATTCATACACCATAAAGTAATATCTAAAGCATGTGTCCCAATATCTATTAGTGGGCCTCCACCTTGTTGTGCCTTATCCATAAATACTCCCCAAGTTGGTACTCCTCTTCTACGTACTGCATGAGCTTTTCCGTAGTAAACCTCTCCTAATTCACCGTTCTTACAAGCTTCGTGCAAGTTCATAACTTCAGCTCTAAATCTATTTTGATATCCTACTGTAAATTTCATTCCTGATGCTTTCCAAGCTTCAACCATCTTTTCAGCTTCTTCAGTTTTATGAGACATTGGCTTTTCACAATATACATGCTTCTTAGCTGCAAATGCATCAATTGCAATAACACTATGAGATACATTTGGTGTACAAATATGCACAACTTCAACGTCTTTATCCTTTAATAATTCTTTATAGTCTGTGTAAACTCTTGCGTTTTCCACTCCAAATTGTTTAGCAGCCTTAGTAGCTCTTTCTTCAACTATGTCACAAAAAGCAACTATTTCATTTAAATTAGAATTTTCTTTTAATGCTGGAAAATGCTTTTGATTTGCAATCCCTCCACAACCGATAATTCCTACTTTAATCTTACTCATTTTATAATTCCTCCTATTTTCTTATATATAAATTTCTTGTTGTTTCTTCTTATGTATCAAGTATACTTTTTTAAACGTATTCAGACATTCAATTAATTTCACTTAGTTCAATCATTTATTGACTTATTTTATTTTTATATTTGAAAACAAGAAAATAAGGTCAAAAATAATACTAATTATTTTTGACCTAAATAAAAAACTCACCTAATTCTAAAATATTTTTTAATTGGCATGACTCATTAACTTTGATATTTCATATAATTATCTAAATATAAAAGTAGTTTCATATATAACTACTTTTATATTTGCCTATAAACATATACATCCATTTAACCTATAAAAAAAGTCAGTTATAAAATCTATCTCTTTATAACTGGCTTGCTTCTAAAATTTATCACAAAGTCTTATCCCCATAGCATATATGTATAATATCAAATTCATGTGGTGCTAAAGCAACTTCTAAATTTAAAATTTCCTCTTCAACATCACATCGCTTTATAGTTAACCTTGGAGTTGAAATTCTCTTTAAATAATCGATTTCATCTTTATCTAAATCACCAATTTCATCCATCCTCATCCATTCATCTAAAACACTTCCACGCTCTCTATTTATAGAATAAGTTTTTACATTATATTGACCATTTAACAAGTTCTTAAGTTGAAAATTCAAACGTAAATTATCATAATCATTAAATATTTTTCCCTGTTCTCTTGGCTTTATTTCATCTTCTGGTTTTAAATAATAATAATAGTTGAAATGTTTGTAATTATGACATACTATATAATATCCATTATGATTATTAGCAGTTATGATATAATTTTCACCTTTATCTATAATCTTTCCACCAATTTTATTCATAAATTCTATTGCATAGTAAGCAGGCTTTTTAATGCTATTTTTAGAAAGCAATCCTGCACCACCATTTAATAAAACATGAGAATCATAAAATTGAGAAAACAAATCCGATCCAATCCAATAGCTAAGAACATCTACTTCATTTATATTATCAATAATGTTCTTAATTATATAAGCACCTTTATAGCAGCTATCATTTGTATAATTACGATTAGATATAGTGCTATTCCATTCAGTAATATATAATTCTTTAACCGCCCATTTTATATCTTTTAAAGTTTCTTTAATAAGCTTTATCTGATTTAAAACATAATCTTTATCTGTAGACCTCTTTGAATATTTATCTCCTTTTTCTTTAATGACTATATAAGGGTATAAATAGAAGGATAAAAAATCTGGCTGAATAATTTGTTCTTTCCACTGAATAATGTTTTCCATCAATTGTTTTAAGCCATAATCTCCACGAAAACCTGCTCCTCCAACTTTACAGTTAGGGATATATTTTTTTAATTCACCATATCCAACATTAAAAATATTGAGATAGTCTACCTCCATATCTTCAGTTTCAGGTCTCCAGATTTCAAAACACCAATTTTGAGTCTCTTCAAGGCCATATCTTTTAACAATATGCATAGAAAAAGCCCTCATTACATTTTTCCACTGCTTTATATTATTAAATAATTGTTGCTCCTCTTCAAAAATAACTGCTTCCCTTACTGTTCTATCAAGTCTTTTAGGCTTTTGACCTAGTTCAATGAATGGCTTTATTTTATTGTCTAAAAGAAAATCCAAAACTCTATCTATTTTATCAAAGTTATATTTCCCATCTGGATTAGATACGCCAACATACATATCATGACCAAATATACTCCAAAATCTCACATATTCAAACTTCAATTCATTTCTTAACATTTTTACGTGTTCCTGTATATCTGATTGAAGCAAATCACTTGCTGCTCCCACATTGATTACTTTATTCCAATTTTTTATATAATCTTTTTTATCTCTTGCATCAACTATTATATATTGATTATCGTTTACCAAATCAGTATTATTTTCAAATTTACTCATTTCTTCAAAATGATTATCTAATCTATCCAATATGATATCTTCATTTGATTCGACTTCTTCAACATTTTCATATATGCTTTTCTTTACTTTCTTCAAATATGCAGATGGAGTCATATTGTAGGTTGCTTTAAACAATTTATTAAATACTGCTGTATTTGCAAAGCCATTATCTAATGCCGCTCTAGTGATTGTAGCCTCAGTATACAATAAATCTTCTAAAGCATAATGCAACCTAACATTATTCAAATAATCTATAAAGTTCATGCCTAAGTGTTTCTTTAAATATCTAGATAAATAGGCATTAGATAGATGTAGCTGATTGGCCAAGTCATTAAGACTTATTGGCTTATTATAATTGCCTCTTATATAGTTAGTAATTTCATTGATTCTATCATCATATTTATTTTCTTTATCATGAAAACGCTCATCTGCATTATTAATTAAAAAGTTATTGGTTAATAGATTTACTAACTGATAAAACAAGCTATATTCATAAAAGTCTTCTTTGCCCTTCCTATTTAAATAATGATTGAATATTAATTTTAATATTTTTCTAACCTCGTCATAGGAATAATCTTTGTCTATGGTTGAATTACACCAAAATAATATCAAGTTATTTTCAAGAAAACTGCTTAATCTTTGAAAGGAAATATGAAAACTTGCCATTAGTATATCTTCTGAACATTTATAACTATGTTTCTTATTAGGATTTACAACGACAAAGTCATCCTGCTTTAATTTAAATATATCCGCTTCAACTTTAAGCTCCATTTCACCTTCCAATACATAAATTAATTCAACGTCTTGGTGAAAATGTATTTCTTCTTTTTGCTTAACCATTATATTATAGGTAACTATATTTTCCTTGTTAAGATTTGATTTCATCACTTAATTACCCCTACCTTAATCATATTTATTAAGTATTTTATCACATAATTATAATATAATTAATCTATTAAGAATAGTCACTTTATGATCTGATACGTCATTTAAATCTTCTTCATTTATTTTACCGACACATAAAACGTATGCATAATATGCCATTTTTGAGCAAAAAAAAAGCGACTATTTAATATAGTGCCATCTAAATTTCAAAATATTTCTTTATAACTTTATGTAAAAAAGCTTGGTAAAGCTTTATTTACATAGCATATGAAACTTTTTTTGTTTTCATTCCTGCTTTATTTACTTGATTTGCTTCATTATCAAACATTTTAAGTGATTCACTTAATCTAGCATAATCAGCTGCTGCTAAATTTGGATTGCTAAATAACATATTTATTCCCGCCCTTTTTAAATTTCTTGAACTAAATAATTCTCTAATAATATTCATCATAGTTATCATATCTCCTTTTCTTTTTTCTTTATATATTTATAATAAATCACAATAAATTTTAATTCAAACCAAATTTTCCCCTGATATCGTTTCAAATTTGTTAACATTTTGTTAATAAATTCAAATCATTATTGAAAACTTTTACAAAAAGTTTTATAATAATTACCCAACAAATGAGTCAATTGACTAAGTTGATAAAGATTATATTATAAATGTTATCTTAATTATCTCTATTAATTATAAAAAAATAATACGAAATACGCTTTTAATACAATATTTCATCACGTTGATTTATAATTTTATTACTCAAAACTTTTCTAAATGCATACAAGTAATGAATTATAACTTTAAGTTATAATTCATTACTTGTAATGTTAATCCACTTTTTTCAGATATAAAAGTATCCTCTATGCAATTAAATCCAACTTTCTTATAAAAACCTACCGTATCTATTCTTGCATTTAAACTCAGATTATTAATACCTTGTTTCCTAGCCTCTTCTATATGCATTTTTAACATTTCAACTCCAATGCCTTGTTTTGTATACTCATATCCAACAACTACATTAGTAATTTTACCCTCACCATTTAAGTTCGTCATACGGGAATATGCTATAACTTCATTGTCCTTCAACACTGCTAAGTGCAAACTAATCTTATCAAATTCATCATAATCATATTTGTCTATTTTGCCATAGGGCTTAAATAGTACATTAAATCTTAACTCTATTGCTTCTTTAAATTTTTCACTTTTATAATCTATATATTCATATGCAATTATATTCATAATACTTTCCTCTTCTTCTCGTATTTTATTATTATTATACACTATATTCATTATTATTGCATACTTATTCATATTTTAATTAAATAATTATTTATTTCTTTTATAAAATTCACCTAGACATTTTTTCTACTATCTTATTCTTAAAATAATGTGAATTAAATTTAGCCTTATTGGTTAAAGTATCTTAGTAAACATTTTATATACAAAGGAGATTTTTATATGACTGTTGGTTCAAAGGTAAAACAAACATTAGCCACCTTGAAAGGTTCTGAGGCTACTTTAAGAATGTACTCCCTTCAGGAACGTGATAAAAATGCTAAAGCAGCTTATACAGAAGCTTATGACGAATTAAGCCAAATTAAAATAGATTTAGAAAAAAGATTGGGCTTCATAGAATTTCAAGAACCCCAATATAAAGGTAACTAAGTGAGGTGGAATATGAGTACTTGGTTAATATTTTTATTTAATTCAATTATTTTATTTTTTCTTGCCCTTATTATTTCAAGGTATATGAAGAAAAAAACTTTATCTAGGGCTACTCCCTTTGATTTTATTTCTTACGCAGTTATAGCCATTATAATTACACTAATTTCATTAAATACCGTTAACAATGTTTACTTTGCACTAACTACATTAGTTGTTTGGGCATTAATGCCCATGCTTTTAGATTTTGCATCAATGAAAAGTAAATGGGTATACAATCTAATACATGGTAAAGAACGTGTATTAGTTAAAAGTGGAAAAATATTAGAAGATAATTTATCTAAGGAAAGAATTACAGGGCAGGAATTTCTCCAGGAAATGCGGTCAAAAAAAGCTTTTAATTTAGCTGACGTTGAATTTGCTTTAATGGAAACAAGCGGAGATATAAGTGTAAGTTTTAAAGCTGATAAAAAACCAGTTACACCTCATGATTTAGGGAAAAATGTTTCATCTACAGCTGAACCTCAAACTGTAATCTTAGATGGAAATATTTTAAATGAGGGTCTTGTTAATGCTGGATTAAATCATGGCTGGCTTAACACCCAATTAGAGAACAAAGGCATTGCTCTTGAGAATGTTTTTCTTGGTCAGGTAGATTCTTCTGGTGATTTATATGTAGATCTTTTTGATGATATGATACAAATTCCTAAAACTCAAGTTAAAGAAATGCTTTATGCAAGTCTTCAAAAAGCTCATGCTGATCTTATTACTTTTTCTCTAGATACAGATGATAAACCGGCAAAAACAATGTATTTACAAAATGCACAAAAATTAGAGAATGTTATAAAAAATTTAGAACCATACTTATTACGTTAGAAGGTGATATAAATGTCCAATATGAAAAATAAAAAATTAACTACAACTCAGCTTCAATATAACCAATTAGTTACTTCAATAGAGCCCAAGCGTCCAATTCTAACTAACTGCATAAGAGCATTTCTCATTGGTGGTCTTATATGTACCATTGGACAATTTCTACAATGGGTCTTTATAACTTATTTTAATTTTGATGAGAAATCTTCAGTTGGTCCAACTTCACTAGTTTTAATATTTACTGCTGCTTTACTTACAGGACTTGGAGTTTATGATCATCTTGCTCAATGGGCAGGAGCTGGCTCTGCTGTACCAATCACAGGTTTTGCTAATTCTATAGCTTCAGCCTCAATTGAACATAAAAGCGAAGGTTTTGTACTTGGCGTAGCTGGAAATATGTTTCAACTTGCTGGTGCAATTATTGTTTATGGAGTATTTTCTGCCTTTGTAGTTGCTACAATAAAATTGATAATAACATGGTTGGGGGCGATGTAAAATGCTTAAAGGTCATCAATCCTGGATTTTTGAATCTAAACCTGCAATATTATCCTCTGCTGCTGTTGGAGGTCCTTTTGAAGCTGAAGGCGCATTAGCTGATGATTTTGATATTCTTCATGAAGATTTATGGCTAGGTCAAGATAGCTATGAAAAAGCGGAAAAAACTCTACTTGAGCACGCTTGTCAAAGAGCAATACAAAAATCAAAGGTAAAAAAAGAAGATATTAACTTCTTTTTAAGTGGAGATTTAATGAATCAAATAATTTCTAGCAGTTTTGCTGCGAGAACATTAGGAATACCATACTTAGGCATATTTGGTGCCTGTTCAAGTTCTATGGAAGGATTATCTTTAGCAGCACAATTAATTGATAGTAAAGCTGCTAAATATGTTTTAGCTTCTGCATGCAGTCATAATGCAGCCGCTGAAAAACAATTTAGATACCCTACTGATTATGGTGTTCAAAAGCCACCTACTGCGCAATGGACAGTAACTGGAGCTGGTGCAGTATTGCTCGGAAGACGTGGAGGTGGACCTAAAGTCACTTCTGCAACCATAGGAAAAGTAATAGATATGGGAATTTCTGATCCTTTTAATGTAGGAGCAGCTATGGCTCCCTGTGCAGTAGATACCATTGAAGCTCATTTTAGAGATTTGAATATTGATGCTTCCTATTATGATCTTATTGCTACAGGTGATTTAGGAAAGGTAGGACACGAACTAGCTAATGCATTATTTGATAAACATGGTATAGCTATGCCACAACATATATTTACAGATTGTGGGCTTTTAATTTATAAAAAAGACCAGCCAGCTTTTTCTGGTGGAAGTGGTTGTGGCTGCTCTGCCACTGTAACTTATGGTCATTTTCTTAATCGAATGAGAAAAGGAGAATTAAAAAAAATTTTAGTTGTTGCAACAGGTGCTTTAATGTCTCCTATTTCTTTTCAACAAAAAGAAAGTATACCTTGCGTTGCTCATGCTGTTTCAATCGAAATGTAAAAGGACGGTGTAAGTTATTTATGGAAAAATTTATTTTTGCATTTGTAATAGGTGGCTTAATTTGTGTTATAGGTCAACTTATAATGGATACACTTAAGATTACTCCTGCTCATACAACTTGCACACTAGTTGTAATTGGAGCTATACTTGGTGGCTTTGGACTTTATGATCCTTTAGTCAAATTTGCTGGTGCAGGTGCATTTATTCCTATAAGCAGTTTTGGAAATACTCTTGTAACAGCTGCTTTAGCTGACGCCCAGGAAACTGGCTTTATTGGTATATTCACAGGTGTTTTAAAGACAGTAAGTGCTGGTGTCTCTGCTGCAATAGTATTTGGTTTTATGTCTGCAATGATATTTAAACCTAAAGGCTGATTTCAAATTAACAATTTAAACAGATGATAAAATCACTTCGTGATTATTTGAAAGGAGGTGATAATTATGACAGTTGGAACTCAAATGCAAAAAGCAATTGCTGGAATTCAAAGTGCAGCTGCTACAATGAAAACTTTCTCTTTAGAGACTGAAGATCAACAGGCAAAGCAAGATTTTAAGATGATTGCAGAACAACTTGATTGTTCATTGGAACTTTTAAAAGGAAGACAAAAATATATTGAAGAACAAGAACCTCAATATAAATCTTAATTAATATTAAATCCCCTACATCACAATAATTTAATGTGATGTAAGGGATTTAATTTTTTATTCTTCTTCACTTAATAATTTACTAAACTGTCTAAGTCCATATATAATTTTTTCAACTTCTTCTTTATCTGTCTTCTTTATTGCATTAGATATAAATTCTCCAAGAAATTTTTTCTTTATTAAACATATATCATTATTCTTTTTAAATTCTTCAGAAATTGATAATTTTACAGTTCTACGATTATCTTCTGGCACTTCCCTGTTTACAACACCTTGTTTTGCTAAACGATCTACTATTCCTGAAACAGTACTTTTAGTTAAACTCATATGCTCACTTAATTCATTTAGAGTTATTGAAGGCATTTTATACAAATGAAATATAACACCTAACTGTTGCGGTGTATAACCATATTCCTTTGCAATTTTTTCATATTTACAGCTAACTGCCCTTCTAATGCTTTTAAATATTTCAATTATTTCATCCGCTTCTTCTTGAACCATTTCATCATTTGTATTAGGTAAATCTTCTTTAAAATTCATTATGTTCACCTTCCTACTTAAATTCTCTAGATTCTTTTAGTTCTCATAAAGAAAGTTAAAATCAAAGCTGCTATTACTGCTACTACCGTTACCATAACAGCATATTCCATTCCATCTAAAGTTGCTTGACCTTTTATAATTTGAACCAAATAAGATGATGCTGAAACTTTAGCCATGCTCTGAGACATACCAGAATGCATGTATCTTTGTATCAGCGAACTTAACATATCATTTGATGCCTTATTGTAAACATTTATTTGTTCTGCCAATTTAGCATAATTATAATCACTTCTGCTTTGCATTATTGTGGACATTATAGTTACAGCTAACGCACCTGCTACTTGCCTAATGGTATTATTAAGAGCTGACGCTCTTGAAACTAGTTCTGTTTTTACAGCATTCATCCCTGCTGTACTAATTGGCATCATAGCAAGGCCGAGTCCGATTGATCTAATACAGGTAACTAATATTATATATTCTTTACTTGTATTCATATTTATAGTATGTGCAAGTTCATAAGAACTAATACCCAATATTGTGAGTCCAGGTATTACAAGAGGTTTCGCACCCATCTTATCAAACATTTTCCCACTTATAGGCATTAAAATTCCCATTACTAAGGCAGAAGGTAACATAATTATTCCTGTTTCTATAGCAGTATATCCTCTTATATTTTGCAAAAACATTGGTAATATATATGAAGACCCCATAAGTGCTAAAGTTAAGACACTAGTTATAATTAGACTTATACTAAAATCAAACAACTTCAGAACTCGCAAATCTAATAACGGATTTGGATGTGTAAGCTCATTTACTACAAATAATATAAGACTCAATATTCCAAGTGTCATTAATATTGGATTTTCCAGCTTGCTCCAATCGATTGAAGAACCTTCCCCAAGCACATATAATACACTTACTAGTCCAATTGTACAAGATAAAAATCCTATTATATCAAAGGATTTAATAGGCTTTCTTTTCGAATCCTTTAATAAAAATCCTGCCATTATTACTCCAACTACCCCTATAGGAACATTTACATTAAAAATCATTCTCCAATCCATCTTTTCAATAATAAAGCCTCCAAGTGTTGGCCCTATAGCAGGCGCAGCCATAGCTGCTATTCCCCAATAGCCAAGGGCAAGTCCTATTTTTTCTCTAGGGAACAAGCTATATATGATGGACATTCCTACTGGCATTATCATACCACCGCCAAGGGCTTGAAGTACACGAAAGGCTATCATAGTTCCACCACTCCATGCAAAACCACACAATAATGACCCTATTGAAAACATCCCTAACGCAAACATATATATTTTTTTAGATCCAAAAGTATCCTGAAGAAATCCTGTCAATGGGATAATAGCTCCAAGTGTTAATGAATAAGCCGTTATAATCCACTTAGCATCATCTAAAGGCATTCCAAAAACAGACATCATCTTAGGAAGAGCAATATTAACTATACTACTGTCTAGTATAGACATGAAAGTACCTATTACAACTACACCTAATGCTAACCAGCTATTTAATAATCCTTTATTATTCTCTTCCATATTACCACCTCATTACTTAACATGGATCTTAACAACTGCATTAGTTCCTGGAAGAATTTTATTATTAAAATCATCAAGTTCAATTTTTACTGATATTCTTTGAACTACTTTTGTAAATGTCCCACTTGTTGATGATGGTAAAATGGATAAAGCTGAATTTGCAACTTCTCCAATAGATTTAACTTTTCCTGTAAACTTTTGCGAATCATATTGATCGATAGTAATTTCAACAGGTTGTCCAACTTTCACTTTTCCAAGTTTTGTTTCCTCAATATCTGCGGTAACATATAGTTTACTAGGATCTATTAATGTAATTACACTTTGACCAGCTGATATAAGCTCTCCAACAGTTCCTTGTTTTTTTATAACCACACCATCGATTGGCGATCTCATCAAAGATTGTTCAACATTAGTATCCGCAAGACCATTTACATCTTGACGTGCCAATATTTCATTTTTAGATACTGTATCACCTTCTGCAACATTAAGTTCTAACAATTTTCCTGTAATTTGAGGCGTCACGCTAACTAAATCAGCACTAACTCTTGCGTCATCAGTTGAAACATAATATGTATTTTCATACCAGTAATAGAATACTATACCACTTAATGCTATCACAATTGTTGCTAAAATTCCAATAATTAATAATTTACGTTTTTCCTTCATCTTAACTCACCTCTTCTCTTATTCCTTTAATCCAACTTCTGCCAACATTCCAGGTTTTAACTCTGATTTTGGATCTATTAACGCTACTTTAACTAAAACATTTCTACTTTGAGAATTTATTTTAGTATTAATCACTGTTATTTTTCCTTCAAATTCTGTATCTTCAACTTCTGCCACTTTAACAACAACATCTTGATCTTCTTTAAGTTTGCCTACAATATCTAATGGAGCATAAGCATTTACATATAAAGCATCTGCATTAGATATTGACGCTAAAGTTACCCCTGGTGAAGCCATTTCACCAACATTAATACTCTTAGCATTTACTACTCCTGAAATTGGAGAAGCAATAACTCCATTACTTAAGGCTGTCTGTGCAGTTTTTAAAGCTGCTTCCGCTTGTTCAACTTGAGCTTTATAAACATCAATGCTTGTTTCTGTTGCACCTTTTTTAAGCATATTTAATTGCTCATCTGCTGATTTTTTTTGTGCTTCTGCTGCGACAAGCTGCTGATGAGCAGCTTCTAATTGTTGCTGAGTATTTGCTCCTGAATCAACTAAAGCTTTTGTACGTTCATAATTTTTATTTGCGACCTCATAACTTTCAGTTGCACTATCTAGGGACGCTTGAGCTTGAGCAATTTGTTCAGGACGTGTACTATTCATTGCATTAGCTAAATTAGCCTTTGCAGTATTTACTGCTGCTTGAGCTTGATCAACTTGTGCTTGTAAATCTTTTGTATCTAATTTTATTACAGCATCTCCTTGATTTACTTTTGAACCAATGTCAACTAATACCTCTGATACTCTTGCAGAAATTTTTGACGCTATATTAACCTCATCATTGGAATCAATTTTTCCTGCCATTATGTATTTATTTTTAGCTTGCTTTGTTGCAGTATCAACAGCTTGTACATTGCCGTTTCCATTGCTAACTGAGCCGCATCCGCTTAGCATCATTGCCGTAACTAAACAAAGTAACATTATTTTTTTCATATTAATCCTCCTTATGCGAATGTTTCTTACACTTATTGTTCGTATGCTGACATTTATTATATACTTAATATTTTATTAATTCAATACTAAAATTCTAAAAAAATGAATAAGTAACCATTCACCATTCATCTTCCCCCTAGATTTCATCAGCCTCTCAAGTTTCTGAAATCATATAATTTTTTGCAATATAAAAAATAGGCAGAATTACTACCTATTTTTTTGAAATATTTATACTTATCTTTCTTATAAGTTTTAAAAGTTCTTCTCTTTCTTCAAAAGTATCTAAAGCCAGTATTATTGTTCCATAAACTTCATCTTCAAATTTCATATGTTCATCTTGAACTTTCCTTCCCTTTTCAGTAAGTTCTAGTTTATAGGATCTCCTATCTCTATCACTAATAGCTCTAACAATAAAATTGCGCTTCTCAAGTCTATCAATTATACTAGTTAATGTACTTTTAGGAAGCCTTAACGTATCTACAATATCCTTTATTATAACATCTTCTTTCTCAGAAATAATTCTAATAACACTTATTTCAGTTGTACTTAACTCTTGAAGATTTTCATATTTTTTCTCTATCTCATTATATTTAGGTTCTGTAAGCATAACATGCCATAACTTATTTAATTCATCTACTTGTCTTTTGCATTCTTTATCCATATTTTCACTCCAAAGCTTATATAATCTTACCCTACTATTTTAGCATTAATTGCAAAGCTCTTCCAATTAATCATTTTAAAATCACTTGGTTCAAAACCACATCTTAATAACATTTCTTCTATTTCTTTTTTAGAATAGATTCTATAATCACCATTATCAGATAATTTACAAAATATATTTAAAATTTGTCTTATCATTATTGGACATGTTGGATCCCCAATAACTAATGCTCCATTTTTCTTTAATACTCTTTTCATTTCAAGTAAAACCTTTTCCGGGTTTGGATAATGGTGAAATGATGCATTACACACAATCACATCAAAGGTATCGTCATTCCAAGGGATATATTCTGCATCTCCAACTTTTAACTCTGCTCTATCTCCAACATTTTTCTTTGCTATTTCAATCATATTTCCTGAAAGATCCAATCCACTTAAAACAATTTCTTTATTCTCTTTAAGTCTCTTAAGTACATTCCCAGTTCCACATCCAAGATCTAATAATCTCTTTGGTTTTTCACTGATAATCCTACTAATAATTTCTCCATACATCGGCGCAACAAACTTTCCATCACCACTTTCATCATAAATTTCAGCTTGTTTATTGAAATTATTCTTTGAATTTTCTTTAAAAATATTTTTACTGCTTGCCATACAAATTCCCCCTTAAGTAATACCATATTAGTATTACTTTCATTCCAAATAGTCAATTATTTTATCTTTTAGGAAATATTAAGTTTATAATCCAATTAACTATAAGCTCTTCTTTAACACTAAAAAGATTTGCATAGTCTATTAACCTAATATATGATTAGAATGAATTAAATTTTTTACAAAGGAGTGTTTAAATGAGTGATAAAAATAAAATCAAAATAACCAAAGAACAACGTGAAGATATGATTACTTCTATTAAAGAGTATTTTTCAACTGAAAGAGAAGAAGAAATAGGCGATTTAGCTTCAAGCAAAATTTTAGATTTTATTATAGATGAGCTAGCAATAGAATTTTATAACCAAGGCGTCTATGATTCTTATAAGTATATGACTAGAAGTATAGATGATTTGCTATCAATTCAAAAGTACTAATTTAAAATAAGAATAAAGTGACCACGCAACGCTTTAATTCACAATTTGAGGTGTAATATTGTTCCTAATTAGTTCCATAAATACTTCAGGAGTTGTTATTCTTACCTTCGGATTTTCTTTTAGCTTATTTATAACTGTTTCTACATTATTAACATCTTTGCTCCACACATGAATATAAACAAAAGTATACGCTTCTGAAGTATGTATATTAGTTTCACCAGACTTGACTCTAGCATTTATTTTATTTACAAGTTCGTCTTCATCTTCAATAGAATTCCAAAGTAGATCTCTACAGGAGACTATTGGTTTATTGTTTGACCATATAATTTTCCCGCCGAAATTATCATGCCTTGTATAATCAAGATAAAATAAACCTTGAATATTAGATTTTTCAGTGAATCTATTCCAAATTTCAGTATTGTAAAAAGCATAATTATCTATAACCTCAAGATATTTTTCATCTACTATTTTCATATACTCATTTAAAGTATTAATGTATTCACTTAATTTCTTAATATCAAATTTACTTGGATACATATAACCATTTCCTGAAGGTGGCACAATAAAATTATTATAGGTCTTCTCATTGCTTATACTCTTATAATATATATTAAAGACCGTTGGCGCTAAATAATATAAGGCTGGAGTCATTGACCACCCTAAAGAAAGTTTGTCTCTATTTATATTACCAAACCATTTGGTAGAACTATAGTTATTTCCAAGATTCCATTGTAGATTATCGCCATCAGACATAATAAAAGTCACATAATGAACATCTTCTTCTTTAGGTGTTCCTAATGGATATTTTTTCAAACTTCTTGATGTTGGAAAAGAGCTTAAAGTAGTTAAATTATAGGCCCAATCTGCTGCAACTACACTAACGCCATGCTTAGATGCTACACTTACATTAATAAACTCATCAGGCCCCCACCCTAAACAAGTAAAACCTTTATCCATTGAAGAAAATACCTTATCTCTAAGCACTGTTTTGTTTATACTATCTTCATAAAATATTAATGACTTGCTCATTATTGCATAATCTCTTAAAGCAGCATCTTTGTCAGGTGAAAGTTCTATTACCGTTAAATGATTTAATCCTTTATTCCACAGATTATCATAAGCCCAGCTTTCACCTGTATTCCTGCAATCTTCTTTAAATCCTATGCCCATTTTCTTTACTTTAGCTTCTATACTTTCTTCAATCACTATAGCTTTATTTAAAGATGCAAAAGTACAAGCATTATTAATAGATGGGTCTTTGGGTGACTTATTGCTATAAAGTACATATCCATCTATATAATCCTTGTAAATCTCTACTAGCTGCCAGGGATCCGATATTATTTTGCACTGGATATTATTGTTTTTTTTCAAATCGTTCAACCATATTTTATAATCTGGTTCTGAAGAAGTTAAAGTATATATTTGAAAAGAACAATGGTTATTTACCAACCCTTGAAGGCTGGCAACCATTGTTCTTTCACTTGATGACATAGAATCTAATGAGATAACATAAAGAAAATTTGGAATGATTTTATTTCTTATATAAGGAGAATTTATCCTTGGTACTTTAAAAGCTTGAAACATCACTCCATTATCTGTAGTAGAGGCCGTCTTCCATCCTCTCCATTTTCTACCAAACAAATCACTATTTTCTTTGCAGTAGTCATAAAATTTCTTCAAAAAATCCATTCTTTCCTTATTTTGAAAAGATTTAATATTTTCTTCATTAAAAGCTGCCAATGCCATCTGTCTATTAATTATGTCCTCTATACTAACCTCTTTACAATTTTTAATCATATCGTACATAATCATAAAAGTCGTAGTTCTTCCAAATCCTGCTTTGCAATGAAAGTGCAGCCATGAATTATCTTCTTGATTCTTTATAAAGTCTATAAAATAATCAACCATTTCATCTGAAGGTATTCCACCATCTCTAACTGGTATTCTTTTGTATGCTACAGAATTTGACTTAACAATGTCATTTTCATCTTCAACTTTTGTTACTATTACTGTTTCTTTAGGTTTATTATAAAAAGTAATCGGTGATCCAATCTTAATACTCTTAAGCTTACTAGCCTCATCTTCTAATACCTGTTCCCTAGTTAATCCTTCATTAGCATTATTTTTTGAATTTGCCCAGCTCACTGGCAATCCATTGATAAAGCCGTGAGATTCTTGTCTTAAATCTATATCTGTTATAGGCATGGAGGTTCCAATTGATTTTATTAATGTGGGAAGATTAAATTCTGAAAACTGCTGACTTCCAGAAATATTTAATTTATCTAAACCTTTTAAATTTATATTTTTATTATCTTTTATACTTGTTAAATCCGATGTCTTACGAAATTCCTTTGGAATAGTCTCTCCTTCAGTTGATGTATCTAAAACAAGATGTGCAATATTCTCTTCTACACTTTGAGCTTCAACATTTTTTTTCACCATAAAAGATGAAATAGTAGTCATAAACATTACTAATATAACGAGTAGCTTTAATTTTCTATACAATCATATCCTCTTCTTTCGTATTAAATTACAATTCTACATACTTTAATTTAGCATTTATACTCATTAGCATTTAAAATAAACTCTATAATATTTTTTGCAACATTCAAATTATTATACACTCAAATTTATTAAATGAATTATTCACCCTTCATCTATGATAACCCTATATTTAATCAGAATCTCAAGTTTCTGAAATCCTATAATTTCCTGTACAAGAAAAATAGAGCTATCAATAACGGATTTTTACCATTAAGATAGCTCTTTAAATATTAGTTTATATCTCAAAGATTATAGATATCCAAATTAATAATCAAACTTATAAATGGAATATACATGCATCATTGAGAAATTATAGTCGTAACACTACACTAGAAATTAGATACATTTTTCTGGAAGCAGGCATGTGAAATTGAGCTGATGAAAGTTATTAGTGGAGGGTTGTTCCACTTTCTGCTTGTCATAAATTTACTTTAGGAACATGCAGAAGTGGGTGCAACCTTCCACTTAGAACCTTCCAGCGAAAATTTCACTAGTCCTGTGGAAGATAAATGGATCTGATTTCGGTAATTGTTGCATAAGTCTAATTCTCGCTTTTTATATCTTTATCTTCCTAATTTAATTACTTATTAAATGCTTTATCATAGTCAGCCAAGAACTTTTCAATACCAGCATCTGTAAGTGGATGTTTTATCATTTGTACTATTACACTATAAGGGATTGTAGCAATATTAGCTCCAGCCTTAGCGCAATCTAATACATGAATTGGATTTCTAACACTTGCTGCAATTATTTCTGTTTCTATTCCATGAACCGCAAAAACATCTGCAATATCTTCAATTAATATCATACCAGTACTTCCAATATCATCTAATCTACCTAAAAATGGACTTACATATGTAGCCCCTGCTCTTGCTGCAAGCAAAGCTTG
Source organism: Clostridium sp. YIM B02555 (assembly GCF_022320955.1). Taxonomy (NCBI): domain Bacteria; kingdom Bacillati; phylum Bacillota; class Clostridia; order Eubacteriales; family Clostridiaceae; genus Clostridium; species Clostridium sp. YIM B02555. Next base: position 31,571 of record NZ_JAKJJY010000005.1, read on the forward strand.
AACTGCTGAAAAAATAAGAGTTACATTTGTTTTTATTCCTTCTTTATGAAGAATACTTACAGTCTTTAACCCTTCTTCACACATTGGAATTTTAACTACCATATTTTTATGCATTTTAGCTATTTCACGAGCTTCAACCACCATTTCTTCACTTTTCATAGAAATAACTTCTCCACTTATAGGACCATCTACTATGCTGGTAATCTCATTAATTACTTCTTTAAAATCTCTACCTTCTTTTGCAATAAGTGATGGATTAGTTGTAACACCACAAATTACTCCTAAATCATTAGCTTTTTTAATCTCTTCAATATTTGCTGTATCTACGAACATTTTCATTAATAATCACGCTCCCTAAATATCTAATGCACTTGCTTGTACACCTCTTGATTTTTTCTATTTCTTCAATATAGCATTAACTTCTTCTATAATAGCTTTACTTGTTAATTTATATTTTTCCATCAACTCATTTGGAGTCCCTGACTCTCCAAAGGTATCTTTTATCCCAATCATCTTTATAATAGTAGGACATTCACTGCATACAACTTGTGAAACCATAGCTCCAAGTCCTCCTATTATTGAATGTTCTTCTGCTGTGACTATACCTTTAGTTTCTTTAGCAGCTTTAATTATTAAAGCTCTATCTATTGGCTTTATTGTTGAAATATTTATAACCCTTGCACTAATTCCTTGAGTTTCTAATTCCTTTGAAGCATCAATAGCTTTTTGAACCATCATTCCCGTTGCAATTATTGCTATATCATTACCATCTCTTATTTGGACTCCTTTACCTATTTCAAACTTATACGTATCATCAAAGATATCTTCAGTATTGCATCTTCCAAATCTCAAGTAAACAGGACCTTCAAATTCTGCTGCTGCTTTTGTTGCTGCCATTGCTTCTCTATGATCTGCTGGAACAATTACAGTCATATTTGGTAGTGAATTCATTAAAGCAATATCTTCAACTGATTCATGAGATCCACCATCTTCACCAACAGTTATTCCCGCATGAGTTGCTGCTATTTTTACATTCATTTTAGGATAACAAATTGAATTTCTTATTATTTCAAAAGCTCTTCCTGTTGCAAATACAGCAAAGGTACTTGCAAAAGGTATATTCCCAACATTAGCAAACCCTGCTGCCATACCCATTAGATTTTGTTCAGCAATTCCTGAATTAAAAAATCTATCTTTAAATTCTGATTTAAAACCATTTGTTTTAGTTGATTTAGAAAGGTCAGCATCTAATACAACAACTTTTTCATTTTCACGTCCTAGTTCAACTAAAGCCATACCATATGATTCTCTTGTAGCTTTTCCCATTTAATTAATCCTCCTAAAAACACACTAATTCATAATATCTTTTATAGCTTTTTCTTTTTCTTCTTCATTAGGTGCTTGACCATGCCATTCAGCTTTATCTTCCATAAAACTAACACCACTACCTTTTACTGTTTTAGCAATTATTACTGTTGGCTTTTCTTGTGTATCATCAATACTTAAAAAGGCTTGATCTATTTTATCAAAATCATTTCCATCTTCACAGTAAATTACATTCCAGCCAAAGCTTTCAAATTTTTTATCTACTGGTGCAACGCCCATTACTTCTTCATTTTTTCCATCTATTTGGAGACCATTGTAATCTATAATTGCAACTAAATTATTTAATTTATAATGAGCTGCTGCCATTGAAGCTTCCCAAACCAATCCCTCTTGAAGCTCTCCATCCCCTAAAATAACATATATCTTTGCGTTATTTTTTTGATTTCTAAGACCTAAGGCCATACCAACTGCATTTGATATACCTTGTCCAAGTGATCCTGTAGAAACATCAACTCCTGGTACATGCTTAGAATCTGGATGTCCTTGAAGAAGCGCTCCTATTTTTCTTAAATGTTTTAATTCTTCTTTTGGAAAGTATCCCTTTTCTGCTAAAACAGAATAAAGAGCTGGAGCTGCATGTCCCTTACTCAAAACAAATCTATCTCTATTAGGATCTTTAGGATTTTCAACACTTACCTTCATTGTTTCATAATATAAATAAGTTATTATATCTGCACAAGATAAAGAACCACCTGGATGTCCTGACTTTGCCTCATATATCATTTCAATAATATTTTTTTTAATTTCTTTTGATAAAGAAATTAATTTTTGCTTATTCATTTTTTCACCAACCAATCTATATCTTTTAAGTTCTAAAATTCTAAATAAATTCAAAGTTAAAATAATGAATATTTTTGTAAAACTTTAATTTATATTCTAAAGAAATATGAACTTAAGCTAAAGCTTTCTTAAACTTCTCATCTATAAATATTTTTGTATCTCTAATTACTTCTTTCCAATCTTCATTTCCTGTATACCAAAATTCTGCTGTGAACTTTCTTACACCAAGTTCCCATGATTTCTTAATTATTTCTTCAAAATTAACATGCCCAGTACCAAATGTGATTTCTCTAAATTTTCCTGGAACAGTTTCTTTTAAGTGAACTGCTGCAATATGCCCTTTACCTTTATCAAAATCTTCTGTGGCACTACTTCCCTTTTCCAAAGTTGCATTAGTAACATTTCCGCAATCAGGGTATATTTGAAGATAAGGTGAATCAACTATTTTTACAAATTCCATAGCCTTTTCAACTGTATTCATGAATTCAGTTTCCATTGTTTCAAAAGCAAGAATTACTCCCTTGCTGGCAGCCATTTCAACTGCCTTTCTTAAATTTTCTTCAAAATACTTTCTTGTTACTTCATTACCTTCTTCATAGTAAACATCATATCCAGCTAATTGAATTATTTTAACACCTAAATCATCAGCCAATTCAATAGCTCTTTTCATTATATCCATACCTTTAATTCTTATTTCTTCACTCATACTTCCTAAAGGATATTTCCTATGTCCACTTAAACACATAGTTCTGATTTCAACACCGCACTTAAACATCAATTCAACAATGGCTTTTCTATCACCTTTAGACATATATAATCTAGATAACTTTTCCTCAGTTTCATCTATGCTTATTTCAACAGTATCAAAGCCACACTCTTTTGCACAATTTAACTTTTCTTCCCAGGTCAAATAGCTTGGCATAGACTTTTCATATAATCCTAAACTATACCCTTTCATAAGCTCACCTCTTTCTAACCTTGTCCGTAATAAGCATTTGGTCCATGCTTTCTCATAAAATGTTTTTCTATTAAATCTTGTGGCATTCTATTTGCATTATGATTGCTTAAAAGTTCAGTATTTAATGCCATCATTGCAACTTCTTCAAGTACTACTGCATTATGAACAGCATCTAATGCATCTTTCCCCCATGAAAAAGGTCCATGATTCTTAACTAAAACTGCTGGTACATGAACTGGATTTAACTTGCTAAAGGTTTCTACTATAACACCACCTGTATTGTATTCATATTCATTACTTATCTCTTCACTAGTCATATTTCTTGTACAAGGAATTTCATTATAGAAATAATCCGCTTGTGTTGTGCCATATGGAATTATTCCTTTCCCGGCTTGTGCAAATATAGTTGCATATCTTGAATGAGTATGTACAATTCCCCCAATATCCTTAAAATCCTTGTACAATTTTAAATGAGTTGGTGTATCTGATGAAGGTTTATATTTTCCTTCAACAACTTTTCCATCCATATCAACTACAACCATATCTTCTGGTTTCATCATCTCATAATCTACTCCAGATGGTTTAATTACAAAAAGCCCTGTTTCTCTATCTATAGCTGACACGTTTCCCCAAGTAAAAGTCACAAGTTTGTATTTAGGTAAAAGCATATTAGCTTCATAAACTTTTTTCTTTAATTCTTCTAACATTTAATTTCCTCCCGCTTCCAAAATTCATACTGCTTTACTCTGATTTAAATTTTTCATTAAAGATTAAGCATGGAATTCACTTGATAACCATGCTCGTAAATTTAATATCTATAATTACTCTTTTATTACTGTATAAACAGCTGCTTCATTCTTTGTATGGTTAGCTGAAACAATCAAATCGCAGTCCTTTAAATTAATAACTGCTACATTAGCAGGTCCTGCACCTTTTTCTATAATTGTTTCTTGACATTTTCCATCAACCCATTGAATATAAAACAATTCAGCTTCTACACGTCTTACACCACCAACAAAGCTTGGTACACCGCAAAGAGTTGTTCCTACTAAGGTATGCGCAAAATCTATTTCATGTGGATATGTATAAATTTCAGTATATTTACCATCAATTAATTTGTATATTTTCATCGAATTTCCATGGAATGGTTCAATAGTCATTAGTTCATCCTTGCCATCACCATCTAAATCACACCAAGCAACTTCACTAATTTGACCTTCCATTAAATGATTAACTTCCCACTCTCCAGTTTTACTTGGGATTACTTCAAATACTCCTTGATCACATCCAAAAGTTCCGTGTATCTTTTCATCAACTATATGACGTATATATCCATGATTTCTAAACAAACCATTTTTTAGAACTTTAAGTTCAATTCCATCAGTTGGATTCTCTGGCAATTTACCATAATAAATTGTACCTGAATGACTCCAGTCATCTTTAGCTGCTTTTAGATCTGCTATTGTTGCAGCAACTACATATATTTCACCATCAACATCCCATACATCAAAACGGTGCAAATATGGTAATTTATTAACAGTTTCAATAACCCATTCACCCTCAACTAAATGTCCCCAAACTAATCTAGAACCACTTGGACTTTCTTTTAAATAAAAATCGCGAACTGCTAAGAATTCATTTTTACGGTTAGGAATAGGAATTATTGACATGCATCCTCCACCGTTGTCCCATACTGTTTGACGGTGCTTAAAATCCTTACCACTATATGCATAACAAGGATATCCTTTCTCTTCAGAAGCTACAAATAAATTCAATTCACCATTAACTTCCATTGAACTTGCCGAATATGCCCTATACATTTCATCTAAGTGTTTTTTAATAATTTTCATGTTTAATTCACCTCAATTTCGAATTAACCTAGTTAAATTTCTAGGTATCCAATTTAATAATCAAACTTATAAATATAATATACATGCATCATTAAGAAATTATTATCGTAACACTACACTAGAAATTAGATACATATTTGTGCAAGCGGCATATGAAATTAAGCTGTGCTGGTTATTAGTGGAAGGTTGTTCCACTTTCTGCTTGTCATAAATTTACTTTAAGAACATGCAGAAATGAGTGCATCCTTCCACTTAGAACCCATCCAGCGAAAATTTCATTAGTCCGCTGTAATAAATATGTGTTTAATTTCGGTAAGTTACCCATATGTCTAATTCTTGCTTTGGATATCTATAATACTTTATCATTTTTTTTAGCTATTTGAAGGAATATTATAGTGATATATACTTTACTTTTTATTAACTATTTGCTCTAGAACTTTTTCTTCCATTTCTTGTTCTGATAATATATTTTTCAAGCCTATTATTATAGTTCCTGAATCTTCTGCTCTTTTAAAGTTTGATTTTAACACTTCTGAACAAAATACTACATCAAAACTTGATGCTTGGCTTTTTGCTTCCCCAACACTGTTATGTTGTACTGACACTTCTATTCCCAATTTTTTAAACACTTTGTTTATTTTCATCTTTATAATTTGACTTGATCCCATTCCACTTCCGCACGCTGCTATTACTTTTAACATAATTTATACACACCCTTCTTCATTTTATTTTTTATTTCATTACATTAAATATCGAACTTACTTTACGTTACTATATATTGTTTATGCTTTCTCAATTTCATTAAGATATTCTTCGTAATCTTCTGCTATTTTGAAATAACCTTTTTTATTTTTAAGATATTGGAATTGTGGTATTGCAAGTAATGCTATAACTGCTATTCCAAAACCTACATATGTGAAGTTCTTCATTAAGAATCCAATTACTGGCCATACTGTATCCCAGTCGAAGTTTCCATGCCATCCTCCGAATTGTGATAACCCAAAATAATAAGCTGCAAATGCTCCACCTAATACTTGAATTATTCCTGATACTAATGGAATTATGCAAGCTGCTTTTAATCCACCTTTTCTATTTGCAAATACTGCAAATGTTGCATTATCAAAGAATACTGGAACGAATCCTGTGATTATTAATACTGGGCTATGGAATACTATTAAACCAAGAATTGATATAAATTGTCCTAATGCACCAAATAAGAATCCAATTGTTACTGCATTAGCATGACCAAATCCATATGTTGCTGCACAGTCAACTGCTGGCATTGAACCTGGTAAAATTTTATTTGAAATACCTTGAAATGATTCTGTAAGTTCTCCAACGAACATCTTAACTCCAAGTTGTAATATACTTAAGTAAACCGCAAAACTTAATGATTTTTCCATTATGTAGAAGAAGAAGTTTCTATCTGCTGCAAAACCTGTCTTGTCTATTTGATGTAACAAATCTGATCCTAATATCCCCATAATTGTTCCAAAGAATAACATCATTAAAACACCAGTTGCAACTACATTATCATTGAATATTTGTAAAAATCCAGGTAATTGAAGATGTTCTATTGATTTTTCTTTATTACCAATTTTTCCTGCAATCTTATCTGTAAGCCATATACCAAACATTTGTTGATGACCAACTGCAAATCCACCACCTTCAGTTAATTCTTGAGTTGCTTCAACTGTAAGGTTTGCTGATACTGCCCAATAAGCTCCAAGTAATAGTCCAAGCATAATTACTGCTTGTGTATCAATTATATTAGGGAAACAGAATAATACTAACCATAATGCTGTTGACGATTGTTGAACCATTATATGTCCTGTAATAAACACTGTTCTTACTTTTGTAACTTTTCTAAATAATACCAATATTATATTAAATATAAATGCTATTAATAATACTATCATCATAAGAGAAAATGATCTGCCAATATTTTCAATTGCCTTTTGTGCTGCTGTTTGACCAAAATAAGGATCAATAACTGCTGCTGTTAAATTAAAACGATCTTTTAATCCAGCTAGTATTGGACGGAAGTTACTAACTAATCCACCAGATGCTACATTTAAAATTAAATAACCAACAGTTGCTTTTATAAATCCTGCAATTGCCTCGTAAATTGGACGTTTTAATAACAAATAACCTATAAGTACTATAAAACCAATAAAAAACGCAGGGTTTGTTAAAATATTTACCTGAAAAAATTTCCATATGCCCAATAATATTTCCATTTTAATTCCTCCATTATTTAAATTTATTTTACTTTCATTAATTTTCTCTTTCGATTATCTTTCGTAGCCTTTATTTTATACTGCATTAGCTTGTAACATTTCAACTATTGCATCTAAATCTTCCTTACATTCTGCTTCTAATAATTTATCAACTACAGCTTCGTCTTCTATTAAGCCAACCATATTTGATAAGTTTTGTAGATGTACTTCATTATCAGTAGATGCCAAAACAAAGAATAATCTTGCATCTTGTTCAGGATCATCACTAAAATGAACAGGATTTTTAGTTCTCATAAAACACATTGCTGTTTCATTAACTCCAACTACACCTTCTTGTGCATGTGGTATACAGATATTTGGAGCTATAACTATGTATGGTCCATATTTCTTAACATTTTCTATTATTGCATCAGCATATGCCTCTTCTATTGCCCCATCGTTTATTAAAGGTTTACAAGAAGCCTTAATTGCGTCTTCCCAATTATCAAATCCATCATGGAATGAAATTCTTCCCTTATCAATTAATTCTTTTAACATCTCTTTCCTCCTTATTATTTGGATAGAGGGCTAATTCATAACCCTCTATGAATTTTACTATAACATTGATTTAAATGGTAGGTCTGGTTCTATTTCAAATGCATCGTGGAAGCCTCTATCGTGATGATATTGCATTACATCCTTATCGTTTGGATAAACGAATTTGCCACCGACTTCCCAAATAAATGGTTTAAATTTATATTGTAATCTATATTTTCTCATATTCCATAAAGTTATAATTTCTTGTGTATCAGCCATAAAGTTTGTCCAGATATCATGATGGAATGGAATGACAACTTTAGTATTTAAACATTCAGCCATTCTTAAGATATCAATAGAGGTCATTTTATCTGTCATCCCCCTTGGATTTTCACCAAATGATCCTAAAGCAACATCTATTTTATGATCGTTACCATGTTTTGCATAGTAATTAGAATAATGTGAATCACCACTATGATAAAGGCTTCCACCTGGAGTTTTGAAAAGATAATTTACAGCTAACTTATCCATATCCCTTGGCATTTTATCTTTTAATATTGTACCTTTTGGCGCTGTAACAAGTTCAGTACGATCAAAAGAATCAAGTGCAACAATTTCTGTATCTTTTACTTTTACCACATCACCAGGTTTTACAACTATACATTGGTCTTCTGGAACTCCCCAGCCTAACCAAATATCTACACAAGCTTGTGGTCCTATGAATTTAACATCCTTTGAACAATTTTGAATTACAGCTGCTGCTACATTTGCATCAATATGATCACTATGATCATGTGTAGCTAAAATTGCATCAACTTCTTTTATTTTAAAAGGATCAATAACACAAACTGAATTTCTTAAATTTGGTTGCATTGCTACGCATCCTATCATCCTTTGATGTTGATGCTGTTTAGCCATTAATGGATTTGCTTTTGTTTTCTTTCCTGAATTAACCCATAAGTCTACACATATATTTGCATTTCCTTCAGATTTAAGCCATATTCCTGTACATCCCAACCACCACATTGCAAAGGTTCCTGGTTTCACTTCTTCTTGTTCTATTTCTTCATTAAGCCATGTTCCCCATTCTGGAAATGTGTTTAATATCCAAGACTCTCTTGTAATTTCATTTACTTTTGACACTTTAAATCTCCCCTTTATTATAATTAATGATCTTTTATTTTCTTATTTTATCTTTTTGAACGTTTTGAATTATTTATTTTGAACTTTCTGTCTTGTTTATGTTTTCATAATACACCAACAATTCAAAAAGTTCAAGTATTTTTTGAACGTTTTTTTATTTTTTTATTTTTTGATCATTTTTATTGAACTTTTTGAACATTTATATTATACTGATATTGGATACACTCTAATTATTGTTAATTTAGTCTATACAAAAACATACTATAGATAATCAACATAATCATTAAGTGGATAGTGTATACGCACTTTACAGGAAGTAAATTATCTATATTTTATTTATTCGATATATTCATAAAACTTATCAATTATATTAAAGGAGGAGCAACTTAAATGAAAAAGACTCAAGGTATCGTATCTAAAAGACGAGCAAGAATTTTAGAATATTTAAATTCAAACGAAACTATTAGCAACAATGAATTAGCCGAAAAGCTAAATATATCTCCTCTAACTTTAAGAAGAGATTTGCAAGCATTAGATGAAGAAGGCTTGGTAGTAAGACATTATGGTGGTGCAAAATTAGCATCTTCAAGTGATAAATATGAAAATCCAAGTTCTAATGAAAATGAAAACAATTCAACATTACTTGATAACAAACATGCTCTAGCAAAATATGCTGCTAGTTTGATAAATGATGGGGACACAATATTTATTAATTCTAGTTCAACTGCACTATTAATATTAGAGTATTTAGGCGATAAACGTGTTTATGTCGTTACAAACAATGGTAAAGCACTACATTCTACTATTGGCCCTAACATAGATCTTGTTTTAACTGGAGGACAGGTTTATGAAAGAAAACAATCACTAATTGGGGAATTTGCAACTTACATTCTTTCAAAAATTACTGCTAACAAATGTTTCTTAGGGGTTAGCGGAATAGATTGTGATTTAGGCATTAGTACATCAGTTCTTCAAGAAACACTTGTTAATCACGAAATGATTAACCGTTGTGGCGGACCAATTTATGTTTTAGCTGATAGCAGCAAAATTGGTAAGCACCATAATTTTTCAAGTGGCGAAATAAACGAAATTTCTCATCTTATTACAGATTCAAATATAAGCGATGAGGATATTGAAAAATTCAAAGAAAAAGGAGTTACTGTAACAAAAGTAACTAATGAATAATTAGTAAATCTAAGCTATTGCAAATAATTAGAAATCAAATATATTCTTCCTACATCACAAGAAAAAATATATTTGATTTCTTAATAAAGGCCTTCAATTCCGCTCATACTAATGCTATTTCATATCTAAATTAATACATGTTTTAATATTTCATCTTCATCTACTATTCTTTTAGCAAGAATTCGATTTTCTTCAACGTGAATATATGTGTATCTGCTTGATTTTATTGAAGGCGCATCATCTATTGCCCTCTTAAAATCTTCCTTTTTCATTTTTAAAGATTTAACATATTCAAAAAAACCTGTTTCCTTTAACACTTTACTTATCCTCTCAAATCTATGATTTTGAACCTTTGCCATAATGTAAGTTGCTATACCAACTTGTATCCCATGAAGCTGCGGTACTTCTACGAACTTATCTAAAGCATGAGAAATTAAATGTTCTGAACCAGAAGCAGGTGAGCTATTTCCTGCTATCTCCATAGAAATTCCATTTAAAGTTAACGAATCCACTAACTCTTTTAAAAACAAATCATCTTTAATAGTCTTAAATTCAGTTCGCACAAAACTATTTACTGCTTTCTTAGAAATCATAGTTGCAAAATCATCAACAATAGCCTTTCCATTCTCCTCTTCAAATTTCCAATCATATAAAGCAGTAATATTTGAAACTAAATCACCAATTCCAGAAAATATAAATTTTTCTGGAGCTCCTTTAATTACATCGATGTCTACAATAATTCCATAAGGTGTTTTAGCTGGAACCGACATACGTCTATCATTTACCAATAACGAAGCTCCTGCACTCGAAAATCCATCATTAGAGGTTGAAGTTGGTATACTAATAAAAGGTAGTTTTTTCAAAAAACTCATATACTTAACCCCATCAATAACTTTTCCTCCACCAACCCCAATCAATGCTTCAACATCATTTGATATTTCAAATGCTTTTGTACTTATTGCCTCGAATTTTATATCTGATATTATTTCCACATTAGAAATTTCTATATCAACCTCTTTTAATGAATCACGTATAGCATCTCCAAACAATTCTTCTATACCTTCCCCAAAATAAATCGACACTTTTTGAAACATTGCTTTTTTAATCAAAGTTCCTACATTATTGATATTTCCTTTTCCAACTTCAAGTATCGAAGGAATTGCTATTCTATGAATTGAAGTTTTCATTTCTCCACCCCTTATTCTAATTTTATTTAATATTAAAGCATACTCAAGAATACAATAAGATAATATATAATTTATTATATATCTTTATCCTAAAGTTTTCTTTCATATGCTTTATTTTAAATCAAAAAATTTATTATTATGTATACCTAAACTTCTTGCTAAGAAAAATTAATTCAAATCATTAACTACCTTATTAATTTTTTCAGCCTTATCTACCGCTTGAGTCCACACTTCCTTTGAAGGAATTATTTTTTCAATTGCTGTGTAACTTTCCTTCACTCCAGGTATATTAACTAAATTTGTACTTTGTAACGACATTAGCACAAAATAGCATACTCCTATTATTGCAACAGTTTTTATAATTCCACTAATAGCCTTTATTACAACATAAACAGCTATAATAGTTACTGCTGCTAAAATTATTGTATTAGTTGTCAAATGAACTGGAGCTTTATCTAACATATTATTTATCGTTTCCATTGTAATCTCTCCTCTTCACGGATACTTTTTTGATAATATTATTTTTTTCGCATCCACCTTATAAATTTGTTGTATTTTATTATAACACATGTTAAGTTTTTTTCCATTTCTTCAGCACAAAAAAATTATATTTACATTAATTAAACCGTGGAAAAATACTTTAACCACGGTTTAAAATAAGATTATTGCATTTATTATTTATTATTTATTATTTATTAGACTCATTGCAAAACTCAAAACTTTTGGACCATTACACATACCATAATCTATAGACGGAATTGCTTCTACAGGAATATTATATTTCTCACCTTTTTTCTTCATTTCAGGAAGCTGAAAACGAATTTGCGGCCCTATTAATACAACATCTGCCTTTGCCATATTTGAATCAGCTGCATCAGTGGATACTGCCCAAATTGTCGCTTCAATTCCTTCTTCTTTCGCTGCTTTCTCCATCTTTGTAACTAATAAACTTGTAGACATTCCTGCCGAACAAACTAATAAAATTTTCATTAAAATCACCTCATAATATTTTTTTATATCTTTCACTTTAATTTTACGCACTAAATATTTTTACTTATAAACTGTTTCTGTATTTTTAGCTTCAAAACATCTATCAGTAGATATCTTTTTAAACCAACGACCTGATTTTTTAATAATTCTATTTCTATTCTCTTCTAAATTAATTTCAATTAGCCCATATCTATTCTTAAATGCATTTTGTGGTGACACATTATCAGTAAATGCCCACAACATATACCCAATACAATTGCATCCTTCTTCAACAGCTTTTAAAAGCCAAACTAAATGATCAGATATAAATTCTATTCTGTAATCATCTTGAATTATACCTTCTTCATTTTTATACTTTGCTTCGCCTTCCACTCCCATTCCATTTTCAGCAATGAACCATTCAATATTTCCATATTCATTTTTAATTCTCATTGCCATATCATACATTATTTTAGGATATATTTCCCAACCTCTATGAGGATTCATTTTTTTACCAGGCAAATCAAACATATCATAATAATATGACGGATGAAATGGCGCCTCTGGATTCCACCCATTTGTCCTAGCTTTTACTCTATGCGGAAAATATAAGTTTAACCCCAATAAATCAACAGTGTTATTTTTAATAACAGCTAATTCTTCATCATTATATTCAAATAAACAATCATGTTTTTTTAGAATTTCAAATAATTCTGCTGGAATTTCTCCTTTTACACTTGGATCAAGATAAAGTCTATTAAAGAAAAGATCATACATTTCAGCTGCTTTCATATCATGAGGCGCTGATGATCTTGCATAAGTCACTTCTGGGTTTAAAATAACACCAATTTTCCCTCCAATATCCTTTCCAATTTCACCTAACTTAAAGGCTTCCACTACTTTTGCTGTTGCAAGAATTTTATTATAATTCCACTGCATCCAAGTTCTTGTATTTTGTTCAAATGGCCATCTAATCGCATCTAAATACACTCTAGTTTGCACCACTATTGGTTCATTAAAAGTGAACCAATACTTAACTTTATGACCAAAAGCTTCAAAAGCTTTCTTAGCATATTCTACAAATAAATTCACTACATGCTTAGAGCCCCATCCCCCATATTCTTCAAATAATACAGCTGGTAATTCATAATGCTCAAGACATATCATTGGTTCAACACCATTTTTAATAACCTCATCTATCATATTGTTATAATATTCAAGTGCTTCTTCGTCAACTTCTGCAGTTTCATAATCTTTTATAAATCTAGACCAATCAATAGAAGTTCTATATTTTTGTAATCCCACTTCACTCATAAGTTTAGCATCTTCTTTATATCTTCTATAAAAATCCGTTGCTAATGTAGGTCCATAACCATTGTGCCAAAGATGTGGTGTAGATTTATACCACAAATCCATATATGAATCTTGACCATCCTTTTTACCTGTCCACCCCTCAGTTTGCCATGCGGATGATGATGCTCCAATGAAAAAATTTTTAGGTAGTTCAATTGTACTTTTTTTCAACTCCATATCCTGCCTCCAAATATACTATGAATTTTAATATTGTTCTAATTTCTTTAGGTTTTGCTTATTTCATTATTAAGTTTTTGATTTAACTAATTTTTATGTTATAATATAATCCGAAAATGTTTATTAATTATTCTTGATCAGATGTGCGAAATATGCCCATTTCACACATCTCATCTTTTTATTTTGAATTTGTCATATCTTTTCTTATTTCTATAATTTCTTCTGCCAATTGTTTTACTGTAATGCCTGTCATCAAGTGGTCTTGAGCATGTATTAATAATAGCGAAATTATTTTTGCGTTTCCATCTGCCTCCATGGTCAATAATTCTGTTTGTACATGATGTGCTTGTTCAAATTCTTTACTTGATTTTTTCAATAACTCTTCTGCTCTTTCAAACTCTTTTTCTTTTGCCGCTCTAATAGCTTCGAAAGCATAACTTCTTCCGTCCCCACTATGCATTATTAAAGAGAATGCTTGTTGTTCTAAATTTTCCATTATATTTTCCTTTCCTTTCTTAGTATTAGATTTCTATATTTATCTAAGATACTTCTATATCTTCTTGTTCTTGCCTTACCATATTATGATCATAAGCTTTTAGGAATGGCCAATAAATAATAGCTGAAACAAGTATATTTATACCTTGAAGAATTATAGCTCTCCAATCGCCGTTTGTAGCTAAAAAGCCTGAGAAAAATGATGGTACAGTCCATGGTACTGCAATTCCTGCTGGATAACTAACTAAACCTGTTGCCATTGCAATATAAGTTATTGAACCTACAGCTAAAGGCGCTAGAATAAATGGAATCATCATTATTGGATTCATAACTATTGGAATACCAAATATTATAGGTTCTGAAATATTAAATATCGCAGGTGCAAGAGCTAATTTACCTATTGATTTTACTTGTCTTGATTTTCCAATCAATATAATACATATAATTAAACCCAATGTTGCTCCGCATCCACCTAAACTGTTAACGAAGTTATCATAAAATTGAAGCGTTACTATATTCGGTAATTGGTGACCTGCTTCTAACGCTGAACGATTTTGGTCCATAGCTGGTAGTAATATTGAATCCATAACTCCGAATACTACACGCGTCCCATGTATTCCAAGTGTCCAAAAGAAACTATAAAGTGATACTGTTGCAAACATTCCACCAAAAGATAATCCAACTAAAGCTAATGGTGCTCCAACGAATTTAGTTATAAAAGCAAACACTGTTTGGTATGATGTACTTTCAAATCCTAAACGTATTAAGAAAAACACTACTAAAATAATAAGACCTGGTGTTATAGCTGTAAAAGATTTTGCTACAGCTGGTGGTACAGATTCTGGCATTTTTACTACCCAATTCTTTTTAACAACAAATATAAATATTTCTGTAGCGATTATTGCTGTAAGAATTGCTACTATTAATCCACCTGCTGATAGATTTGCTGTCGGCAGAACTTTTCCCAAACTCAATTTATCACCATTTTGTAATACTACATCAATAGTTTGTACTGGTGTTAGCATTAAAAATGCTGCAAGTGATAGTGTTCCAGCTGATAGTCCATCAACTTCTCTATCTTTTGCAAGTTGATACGAAATCGAGATAACAGCTAGTATTGCTACAATATCAAATGTAACTCTAATAGGATATAAGAGCTTTGTTGTAAAACCAGCCCCAAAGATACCGTTTACAAAATTTGCATAACCCGGCATTGGGAAGTTAGCTAAAATCATAAATATTGAACCTATTATAATTAATGGCATTGTAATTGCTAACCCATCACGTAAAGCTCTAATATGTCTTTGTGCTGCAATCTTACCTGCAACCGGCATTGCTTTTTCTTCTAGGAAATTTATAAATCCATTCATAATCGTACCTCCAAAATTTTTATTAAATGTTTACAATAATGACATGAATATTTTCGGCCGTAAAATTATTATTCATTATCTTGATTTAAATTATATCATTCATGAATTTTTTTTTCAATACCTGAAAAAAAATTTCATTTTGTTTTTTATAACAAGTATTTTTATGTTATAATGAAATAAATATTTCATTAATTTATTTTAAAGTATATAAGAACTACTTGAATGGAGTTGAATCACTTGGGAAACAGTTGTTTATTAGAAATCACTGATAGATATAATACCTTTAGTTCAAAAGAGCGTACAATTGCCGATTTTATTTTGAAAAATCCAGCAAAAGTTATATATTATACAATTGACGATTTTGCTAGAGAGCTTAGTATTTCAGAAGCTACAGTATTTCGATTTATAAAGAAATTAGGATACGAAGGCTACCAATATTTTAAAGTGTCATTAGCAAGCGAAGTTACAAAAGCATCTGACAATAGCAAAAAAAAGCTCGATGCAGATAATATATCCGATATATATAAATACATTACAGATTTATATTCTCAAAATCTTCATGAAACAGCAGCAATATTAGATACTAATTTATTAGATAATATTGTTACAAAAATCTTGAATTCAAAGAAAATAGCTTTTTTAGGCTTAGGATCATCTGGAGAATTATCAAAAAATTCCTATAATAAATTTATTGATACTGGATTATTTTGTATTTATAATGCTGACTATCATATGCAACTAAAGTTGGCATCTCAATTACATTCTGATGATATAGCTATAGTTTTTTGTAATTCTGGTATGAACAAAGATACCATTACATTAGTTGATACACTAAAAGACAATAGTGTGCCTACAGTAGGTATATCCAGCAATCCAAATTCACCTTTTGCTAAAATGGTTGATGATTTTATATATACTCACCCTATCAATCCTAAAACAGTAATTGAAAAACTTTCGTCTTATATTTCTCAAATTACTGTAATTGATTATTTGTATCTTAAAGCACTTTCAAACGGTAAAAATATAGATATAAGCCTTAAGCACCAAAACAAAATTATACAAAGTAGAAAATATACAAATGAAAAATCCTAGTAAATTTAGTATTTCTTTTTATTCATTAATAATACTTAAATAAGTATCTCGTAATAATTCTGCAATTATTATGAGATACTTTTTTAATGTAACTCATTTTTGAATAATTAGTGTATATTAACTCGACACATCAATTAACAAAACTCTTACTGATCTGTTAATTGAAATCTCCAATTTCTTTTGTTTACTTCATATACCCACCTTTCATCGGAGATACTGCATGTTCTGAGAATATCTTCAAAATACCAGATTCATATTTCTGCTTCCTAGGCTTCCAATTCTTCTTACGTTGTTCAAAAATTTTATCTATTTCTTCTTTACTACACTCTTTTCCATCAACTCCAATAACCTGCAAAACTCTATTAGGAATATTGATTTCAATCAAATCATCTTCTTCTATCAATGCAATCGGTCCGCCTACAGCAGCTTCCGGTGAGACATGTCCAATTGCTGGTCCTTTAGAAGCTCCAGAAAATCTTCCATCTGTTATGAGTGCAATGCTTGCCCCTAATTCTTCATCGGAGGAAATAGCCTCTGTTGTATAAAACATTTCAGGCATTCCACTTCCTTTTGGACCTTCGTATCTAATTATAACTGCATCCCCTGGGCGAATGACTTTCTTTAATACAGCTTCGATTGCTTCTTCTTCACTGTCAAAAGGCTTTGCCTTTAATATTGCTGTATGCATTTCTTTTGGAACTGCAGTATGTTTTACCACTGCACCTTCAGGTGCAATATTTCCCTTTAATATAGAAATTGATCCATTTGTACCAATAGGATTATCAAATGGACGTATAACATCTTCTTTCTTTAAACCTACTTTTTCTAAATAAGAGTTACACTTTTCATAAAATCCATTAGTTTTTAATTCCTCTAAATTTTCACCTAAAGTCTTACCTGTTACAGTCATAACATCTAAATGAAGTAAAGGTTTTAACTCTTCCATTATTGCAGGCACTCCACCAGCATAATAGAAATATTGTGCTGGCCATTTTCCAGCTGGACGTATATCTAGCAAGTAATGAGCATTTTTGTGTATTGAATCAAAAGTTTTCTCATCAATATATAATCCAAATTCATGAGCTATAGCTGGTAAATGTAATAGTGAATTGCTAGATCCCGATATAGCAGCATGAACTAATATTGCATTTTCAAAAGACTTAATTGTTACGATATCCTTTGGATAAAGATTCATTTTTGCTAGTTTTACAGCTTGTATTCCAGCTTTCAACGCAACCTCTTCTAAATCTTCACAAGTTGCTGGCATTAAAGCACTTCCTGGAAGCATCAATCCAAGCGCCTCTGCCATAACTTGCATTGTAGCTGCGGTTCCCATGAATGAGCATGCACCACAAGAAGGACATGCATTTTCCTTATAATATGTTAATTTTTCTTCTGTTATTTCCCCTCGCTGACACATAGCACTATAAGCACCTATTTGTTCTAAAGTTAGTAAGTCAGGTCCTGCTTCCATAACACCGCCTGTAACTATTATAGCTGGGATATTCAACCTCCCAATTGACATAAGGTGTGATGGAACAGCCTTATCACAACTTGAAATAAATACTCCTGCATCAAATGGTGTTGCATTTGCATGAATTTCTATTAAAGAAGCAATTGTATCTCTCGATGCTAAAGAATAATTTATCCCATCATGGCCTTGTGCCATACCATCACAAATATCTGTTGCAAAATATCTCGCTGCTTTTCCTCCTGATTGGTTAACTCCATCTGCTGCCTTGTCAACAAATTTTAAAAGATGTGCACTTCCCGGATGACTATCCCCAAATGTACTTTCTATAATAATTTGTGGTTTTGCTAAATCTTCAGTTGTCCATCCCATTCCTCTGCGAAGGGGGTCCATTTCTGGAGCAATTTTTCTTATTTCCTGACTAATCATAACATGTCTCTCCTTTTTACTTTTATATCATTAAAATACATCCGATGTATCCATCATAACACATCAGATGTATTTTACAATATATTCTCTAAAATCTTTTTATTTTTATATTTTTCATCTTTTTTTCTTAATATTCATCTGATGTATTTGCAAGTTCGAAAAAAAATATATCCGCTTACTTTATGAAGCAGATATATCTCGCTCTTTACATAATTAATCATTCATTCTCTTCTTTATAACACCTTTTATATTCCTACGATTATATACTAAATGTAAAAACATTGCATCACGAGCCCCATTAGAATCATGTTCTGTAATTGCATTTAAGACTTCTCTATGTGTTTCTATTGTCTCTTTACGCAATTCTTGGCTTGTAATATCAATAAATATTGCAATAGAACTATTTATAATCGGAATCAAATTCTCCATAACTAAATTTTTGCTACTTTTAGCTATAGCTGTATGAAATTCTATATCCTTTTCAGTATATGGCTCTCCCTTTAAAATTAAAGCCTCTATTTCATTACATAAAATAGTCATTTGCTGAATTTCTTCCTCTGTTGCTTCCACTGCTGCTATTGCTGCTATTCCTGGTTCAATCATAAATCTAACTTCTAACAAGTCAAGAGCTAACTTGAATTTATCTTTTACAAACGTCAATCCTAATGGATCATCTACAATTCCGCATTTTTGAGATACAAAAGTTCCAGCACCTCTTCTAATCTCCAATATGTTTCTTGAAACTAACGCTTTTATTGCTTCTCTGACTGTACTTCTTCCTACCTTAAGCATATCAGCTAGTTCATATTCGTTAGGTAATTTATCACCAATACTCCAATTATTCTCTATAATTAACTGAATAATCCTATCTGACATCTGTTCACCCAAAGATTTTGAAGAATTATTTATATTATTAAACTTATTAGTCGCCGACATATTTCCTCCTAAAAAATTATCTCATTTTTCTAAAATCACTTAATTTTATTATACTACTACATCAACTATATATTTTACACTAACCTGTGATTATAACCCTCTTATTTTTTTCACAAAAAGCAAAGGAATCATTAGAAGAATTATAATCCCACCACAAGCTGCAAACCCTACTCTTGCATTAAAATGTTCAGCAAACAACCCAGCATAAAGATTACCAAAAGGTGTTGATCCTGCAAATACTAAAGTATATACACTCATTACTCTGCCTCGATATTCATTTTTCGAGTTAAGCTGCAGAGTTGAATTAGCACTAGAAGTGAAACATATAAAAAAGAAACCTGTTAAAGCTAAAAAAATTCCTGTTAATAAATATATATTAGTATAACCAGTAGCAATTAATAGCATAGCTACTATTAATGGTACAAAATAAATTATAAACTTTTTAGGACCCGACTTACTTAGAGCAGCTACACACATAGCGCCCAAAAATGACCCAAATCCCATAAAGGACATTAATAGACCAAAACCAGCTTCTCCTTGATTTAAAATCTCCTTTGCAAAAACAGGAACAAGTACATTAAAATTTGGTACAAAGGTACCTACTATGGCTAAAATTAATATTGTATGTAACAAAACCTTTTTTCTATAAATATATTTTAATCCATCTTTAATTTCCGCTAAAATTCTAGTTTCCTTATTCTCTCCTCTTTTTACTACATTTATTTTTATAAAAAACAAACCAACTACAACTGCTGCAAAGCTAATTGAATTTGCAAAAAAGCAAACTGCTATTCCAGCATATCCCATTACTATTCCAGCAATAGCTGGTCCTACAATTCTTGCTAGATTAAATACCATTGAATTTAAAGCAATAGCATTCATTAAATCTTCTTTACCTACAAGTTCTATAATTATAGATTGACGCGAAGGCATATCAATTGTATTAACTATTCCAAGCATTGTAGCCATAATCAAAATATGCCAATATTGAATTTTCCCTGTCCATACCAAAATTGCTAGTACTAATGTAATAACAAGAGATGCAGTTTGAGTAAACAACAAAATTTTCTTTTTTGAAAATTTATCAATTATAACTCCTGCAAATAGTGAAAAAATTAGCATTGGCGTAAATTGTACTATTCCAATTAAACTTAGTAAAAAAGGTGAATTAGTTAAGGTATATGCCAACCATGGCTGGGCTATATTTTGCATCCAAGTACCTATTAATGACACACACATACCTATCCAATAATATCTAAAATTCTTATGTTTCAATGCTGTAAATGGATTATTAAATCTATTTTTAAAATCATTAGTTATATTCATCTATATTCTCTCTTTCTTCTGGATATAAATACATAAATTAAAACATTAGCAATCAAATTTTACTTTTATGCCTAATTTCTACATATATAGATTATACACTATTTTTAATAATAAATAAAAATGAGATGCCTAAGAATTTTTTATCATTCTAAGGCATCTCATCATAACTCAACTATTTTAACTATTTTTTTTAGCAAGATAAGGCATAATTAAGCCTAAACCAAGCAATACAAATGGTGTTATTATATTTAGTGATAATTGGAATGTATCAGTTGAATACATTCCGCCAAGACATGCAAAAGCAGTGAAAGCAAAACACCATGCTCCAAATATCATTCCTATTGTTCTATTTTTAATAAAATGATATTCTGATTTAAATTTGTCTCCTGCCTTTTTAAGTGCAACATATGCAATAAATACCCATAAATAACGAAGAGGCATACATACTGCATTTAACTTAACTAACCATTTAACTAGTGCGTCAACATCTTTAATACCAATAGCTGGTACAATTATTAATATTGAAACTATAACTAAAATAAGTTTATGACCATTAATATATGCTCCATACTTATTCTTCTTAAACATCTTTTCTGGAATGAAATTTCTATCACCACTATCAAGTAACATACGTAAAGGCGCATCTACTGATATAATTAATACAGCAAATTGTCCAATCATATTTGTAACAGCATAAATAACTACAAATAAATTTCCAAGATGATAATATTCTCCCAGCTTTTGGAATGCATAATATGCTCCATTTGTCATTAAGTCCTTAGGAACATTGTTTGAATCAAACATCATACCTAGTGAAATAGTACCTAAAATAGCACATACAGCAACCATAATTGCAAGTGCAATCATCCCTTTTGAAAACCCTTTTTCAGGATCTTCCATTTGGTTAACATAAGGTGATATCTTTTCACAACCACCAACTGCAAAAACTAAAATAGATAAGCTTGTAAAAAACTTCAAATCAAATGTTGGCATAAAAGTATTTATTGACCAATCAATAGAATT
The DNA here is from genome assembly GCF_022320955.1 of Clostridium sp. YIM B02555. NCBI lineage: Bacteria > Bacillati > Bacillota > Clostridia > Eubacteriales > Clostridiaceae > Clostridium > Clostridium sp. YIM B02555. The sequence goes on from NZ_JAKJJY010000005.1 coordinate 53,457, forward strand.
TAAATGTGCATCTGTAATTGCAGGTGCCGCTATCATTAAAACAATAAATAAAATTGACATTACAAACATAGATGTTCCTGCAAGTGCAGCCAATTTTTTTAATGGATTTAATCCCTTTGATGCAATATATAGACCAATTATAAATATTACTAAACATGCTAGTTGCATTAATTTAGGGTCCATACTACTAATTCTCTTATCTTGGAATATAGCCCAGCTTGTTGCAATCATAAAACCTGATGGTTTTTGTGAAATATAAGGCATATGTACTACCCAGTATGTCCATCCTGCGTAATAAGCAATTTTAGGCCCTATTGTTTCATTAATCCACGAACTAACTCCGCCTCCATATTCTTTAAATGCAGATCCTAATTCTCCTACCATCAAAGCATATGGTACAAAATAAATAACAAAAATTAAAATCCAAGAAACTATCGATTTAAGACCATTATACTCTGAAAATCCATTGATAACGTTTCCAAATCCCCACACTGTTGAAAACGCCATAAACGCTAAGGTATACCATAGAATCTTTTTATCATTTCTTTCTGACATTTTTTCTTTTCTCCCATCTTTAAATATTTAATATTTATATTAAAATAATATAATATATAATTGTATTTGTATACATGTTCGACAAAACTAGACTTCAATTTGTTATTAATATAACAATTCAGAACTCCTACCATTTATTATTTGAATTTTATTCAGATTAAAATGAAAATAATAGTATCATACTGTAAAATATCAATAAAACATTTTCATTTTCGCTATTTGTAACTATAAAAATAAAAACATAGGTCACGCAGAAAATCCATCCACATGACCTATGTTTTATTTATGATTTTTATACTGTTCCATTTGTTGATTTTACTCTTTTATTAGCTTTAGCTGCTTCCCTAGCTTCTTTTAGCTTTGCTCTTGCATCTTTGTTATTAAGCCCTGTAACATCAACTCCAAGCTTTGCTGCTCTTGCTTCTATTATTTTAGTAGCTAATTGTTCATTTGTAAGTCCAGTAGTGTCAATTCCTAATTTTGTTGCTTCTGCAGTAAGCTTTTGAGTGTTTTCTTCTTTTTTTGTACCACGAACTTCTTTTATTTTTGCTTTTATTTGATCACTTGTTAATCCTGTAGTATCTATTCCCAACTTTGTTGCTTCTGCTTGTCTTATTTTATCTCTTGCTTGATCATTTGTTAGACCTGTTATGTCTACTCCCAATTTTGTTGCTTCTTGAGCAAGTCTTTCAGCAGCTTTAGCTTCACGCGCCTGCTTCATTTTAGCTAATGCATCTTCCTTAGATAAACCAGTTATATCAACTCCTAATTTAGCTGCCTCCGCTTGCATTACTTTATCTCTTGCTTGTTCATTAGTTAAACCTGTTATATCCACGCCTAACTTTGCCGCTATTTTAGAAAGTCGCGCTGCTGCATTAGCTTCACGTACTTCCTTAATTTTTGCATTTATTTGATCCTTTGTTAGGCCGGTAATATCTATGCCTAATTTAGCAGCTTCTGCTTGTCTTATTTTATCTCTTGCTTGTTCATTAGTTAAACCTGTTATATCCACGCCTAACTTTTCTGCCCTTTGTGTAAGCCTTTGAAGAATTTCCTCTTGTGTTAATTGTTTTGTTTGTGTTTGCACTGTAGTAGTTGTTTGAGTTGCTGCAACAGAATCATCTGCAAATGCAGGCACCATACTTGTCATCCCAATTATAGCTGCAATTGCAATTCCTAAAATTTTATTCTTTTTCATATTAATCCTCTCCTTAACCTACTTATTTTCCAATAAAAAAATGTATTTGTAATTCAGTAATAACTGTTTACAAATACATAATAAAATCCTTTTGTGAAATTTATGTGAAATATAATTGTATTAACTTGGTATTTCTATAGAAAATTTTACACCACCATCAATATTTTCTACGCTAGCTGCACCCTCATGAAGTTCAGCTATTAATTTAACTATAGATAATCCAATCCCATGCCCCCCATATTTTCTTGACCTTGCTTTATCTATTCTATAACAAACATCCCATATCTTATTTATTTCTTCTAAAGGTATATACTCACCAGTGTTAGCAACACTAATCGCAACCCCTTCTTTGCCATTTTCCACATTGATATCAATCACTTTTTTATCACTTACATGATCAATAGCATTTGTTATATAATTATTTAAAGCTTTTTCAAGCATATCCATATCCGCAGATATAATAAAATCATCTATACATTCCAAATTTAAACTAATATTTTTTTCCGCAAATACAGGTGTAAATCTCTCAATTATTCTTGATAACAACGCTTTAATATTAAAGGCTGTAATATTTAATTTAATCATACCACCTTCCATCATAGAATAATTCAGAAGTTCCTTTACTAATTTATCCATCCTATCGCATTCTTCAACTAGAATTGTGCAATATTTAGCCATCTTTTCTTTATCTTCAACCACTCCATATTTTAATCCTTCTGCATATCCTTTAATTATTCCTATTGGAGTTTTAAGTTCATGGGACATATTTCTAATAAGTTCTTGTTTGCTATTTATATCCCGTTTTAACTCGTTAATGCTACAATTTAATTTATCAGAAATTTTGTTTATGCTATTCCCTAATCTACCAATCTCATCTTCCGAATTAGTTTTTATCACTTTATCGAATTGAAGATTTGAAATACTTTCCGCTACATTACTCATTTCTATAATTGGCTTTGTTATCTTATTAGAAAAAATAAGTACGATTACAGCTCCAATGAAAATAATTATTATTCCTGCAATAATAAAAAACTCATTTGCAATTACTACACTTTGGTGGATACTTCGAACAGACTTTGTTAAAATAATAAACTCATCATCATTTATTCTTGAAAAAAACACCAATCGAGTATTTTGAGCATTCTCTTTTTCAGCTATATAATATACATACTTCTTTGCATTTTTTTTATCATTAGCTAAAATCTCTTTTTGTACTTGCTTTGATAATCTTTTTTCTTCTTCCGAAGTTTTTTTCCTAACTGAATTGTATTTTATATTAAAGTTCTTATCAGTGATTATCGTATTTATATTTTCTATATTTTGTACCATATCAGCATATTCAAATTCACTACCAGCACTACTGATATATTCATCCTTTATTTTTTCGCTTACCGACACTAATATTCCTTTATTTTTATAAACATAATATGACTCTAAAAATAAAGAATTTAATATTATTCCACCTGCAATCAGAGAAATCATTAACCCTAAGAATATGCAAAAAAGTTTTGTTTTAATAGTCTTCATTCTCTTCCACCTCAAACATATAACCACTGCCTCTTACTGTTTTTATGTAATTTCCTTGGAGCAATAACTTAGCTCTTAAAGTTTTGATATGAGTATCTATAGTTCTGACATCTCCCTCAAAATCATATCCCCATATTTTATCTAATATTTGATCTCTTGATAATACAGTGTTCATATTCTTAATAAAATAAATAAGAAGATTGTATTCTTTTGGATTTAATTTAATATCTACATCATCTATTACAACTTTATGAGTTCCTTGATTTATTTTTATTTTGCCAACATTTAATTCATTTGAAACTTCCCTCTTTATTTTTTTAGCTTGATTATTTAGACGAGCAACAAATACCTCATAGCCAAAAGGCTTTCCAATATATTCATCTGCTCCATTTTTAAGTCCTAAAACTTCATGTTTTTCATCTCCTAAAGCTGTAAGCATAAGTACTGGTGCATCTGAATGTTCTCTTATTTCTTTAAGCACTTCCCATCCATCATAAACAGGCATCATTACATCTAGAATAACTAAATCAATATCATTTCTACTGAAAAAAATATCAATTGCTTCTTGACCATCACACGCTTCCACTGGTGTATATCCTTCTTTTTTTACTATATCACAAACAAGATCTCTAAAAACATTATCATCTTCTGCTATTAGAACTTTAATCCCCATATCTTCACCCTCCAAAAATTCCATTTTAAACAAAAATAAAAGCAAGTTTATGAATTTTCTAAACCTGCTTTTATTTTAACACATCTATTTTTACATCTACTATTAAATTGTCTTATAAATCCATAAATAAATATAAATTAAATAATACCTTATTCATTATATACTACAATTGGAGTCCCAGCCTCTATATTTGCAAATATTGTTTGAGCTAAATTATAAGGACAATTTACACATCCATGGGAACCACTTGCTAAGTATATCTGTTTACCGAATTCTGATCTCCAACTTGCATCGTGAAGTCCAACATTTCCATTAAAAGGCATCCAATAATCCACTGGTGATGAATAATCCTCTCCTTTTAATGTTGCATTTTTTTCTTTATAATTTAAAACATAAGTTCCAACTGGTGTTCCTGTATTATTGCTTACATTTCCTGTAACAACATCTCCGTCTACTACAAGGGAACCATTCTTATAAAACCATACATGTTGTTTAGTTAAATTAACTTCAACATATGTATTTCCAACATCATTACTACCTGTTACTGCTGCTTTTTGAGCATATGCAGGTTCCTTTGTCACATCTTGTCCACCTTTAATTGCTTCAATCAAATCTTTAGTTTCCTGAGATTTATTAACAATCCATCCATAATTACCACCACTAACTTGAACTGTTTTATTTGAAGCTGTCACAAAATCTCTAGTATTACCAAAAGTATTAAAGATACTAGCTATTTTATTTACATATCTCTTTACTTTATCCTCGTTAAATGTAACCTCCATATTTTCATTCACGCTAAGCCAATCATGTATTGTTGAACCATCTAATATCTCAGTTTTTCCATTAGACTTGTATGTAATTTTTAAATTTACATACTTATCCATTATACTTTTAGCATCAGCTACTTCCTGTGACTTTGCGTTATATTTAGGATTTTCATAGGAATTACTTGAAGATAAATCTAAAGATGCTTTTCCATTAACTATTGCATCTGCAACACTATCATGCAATGCTTCTTTATTTATTTTATTTCCAGCAACTTCTTCTACTATTTCATAACTTCCGTTGTTATATTTTAAACCAGCATTTTGAGGATTAGTTGTTTTTTTATTAGTAACACATTTAAGATTATCAATAGCTTTATTAAGCAAATTTTCATCATAAGTTATTACTTTATCAGCTTCTGCATTATCTTTTTTAAATAATGTAGAAGGCCACGCAAAAGAATTCTGTTTATCTTTTAACTCCTTAATCTTCTCATTATCATATTTCAAGCCAATATCAGTACCTTTGATTTGTTCTTTTTCATCTCCTTTCTCTTGTAATTCTAATGTGTATTTTTGCATTTGTGATGATAATTCACCTTCAGCATCTTCAACAGTTTTACCCCCAACATTAACGCCGTTAATTTTAGTTCCAAAATGAAAATGATTCGCGGAATATAAGGACATACCTAAATACGCAGCAGCTAATGTACTTACAGCTATTACAACACTTGGTAGAACTCTGCTACGACTACTATTTCTTTTTCTTCTCATGATGCTTACTCCCTTCCTCTGATATTATACTAAAAAATTCAATTTAATAATATATGTTTTTTCTCCAAAAAAAGCCCGCCTAAAATAAAAATCCCCCTTCAAATTTCTTCTTTCTTCTCATATCATACTTTTACAATATTCTGCTATAGAGTTTGCAGCATTCATAGCAGATAATATAGATCCTTGTATCCATCCATGTGTCAAAGAAACGTGTTCTCCAGCGAAATAAACTCTATTCTCATATTCTGGTTTTTCCATTGCGTAAGAAAAAAGTTGCTGTTGCTCAGGATAAAAGTAACAAAATGCTCCATAAAAACCTTTTTCTTTATTCCAATCAACAGTTTTATAATCAATCACTATGGGATCAAGATATCCTTTTTTGAGCCCATGAACTTTTTCAACTTGCCGCTTTATTTCATAAATTCTATCATTATCATCTAAATTACCTAAGCGTATTGCATCTAAATTAATATTATATGATGCCAATAATACTCCTGCAGATCTATTTAAATTGCTTTTTCTATTTTCTAAAGCACGTTTTTGATTTATATTTCCGGAATGATTTGGATACCATATTGTTTGAATTGGCAAATCCGTACTTGATCCTCCTCCGATTATTCTTTCATTTGCTGAACCTTCTTCCCAAAAGCGCTTCCTACATAGAAATACAGTCTTTTGAGATGATGTATAAAAAACTTCCTTTATTGACTGCATCTTTTCTGTACTAAACATAGGATCAATGTTTACATTCCTAAGACTAGAGAAAGGAATCGAACAAATTACAAAATCAAAATTTTCTTTAAATATTTCTAAGTTTTTTTCATCCCTGTATTCAAGGCATACTTTATTCAATCCCTCAAATTTATGTATACCTATTATCGTTTTTCCTCTCTTAAAAGTGACTTTTCCTAAACTATTTTCATCAATATTAACATATTCCTTTGGCTCAGTAGATAATAAGGATTTATACGAAGCTAAAGGTAATTTAATGAAGCCACCTTCAATTTCATATCTATAGGCATAATCTAGTGTATACTCTTCAATTAAATTTTCAGAATAACTATTATAATAAAAACAGCCAAGAAATGGTGCTATTCCCGAAATCAATTCTATTGCACCTTCACTTAACCCCATTTTTTCCATTACTCTCCTTATACCATATCTACCAACATATTTGATTGTCATAGAATATTCTTTTTTTATTTCTAATAACTCTTTTCTTATATTTGGACTAATTTTATATAAATTACTAGTTAAAGCATATTCAATCAATTTTTGCCATGGAGTATTTCTTTCTTTAGGAGTCAACTTAAATTCAGGATAAATATTTTCCATAACACTTTTACCTTGAGCATCATTCCTAGCTCTCTTATTTCGTATATAAATAAATGCATTTTCGTTATTTTGAATAAAAGGTCTTGTTTTTAATTTAAAAAGATTTATATAATGCCACACAGATTCATGAGATATTGGCAACCGCATTGCACCAAGTTCTCCATAATACCTTTTATCTTTATCAAAATAATGAGTATAAATTCTTCCTCCTATACGATTTTTTTCTGTTTCAAAGATAGTAATATTAAAGCCTAGTTTTCTAAGTTCAAATGCTGACGTAAGTCCTGCAATACCTGCACCTATTATTGCAACTTTAATATCTTTACAACTACCTGGATTTAAAATTGATGTAATTTCTTTAGGTGGACCAAGTAATTTAATTATATTATCGAAATCCTCAAGTCTATTTACTTTCTCTAAGGTCATTCTTAACATTTTATGTCTCTCTTCATTTGTTGGATTATCTGGCTGTATAAAATTCATATCTTTAGCCAAATAATTTCAACTCCTTACAACATCATTTCTAGTATAAATATATTATTAAAATGTAAGGAAAATACTATTCTTTTATTATTACCTAATCATTAATCATATTTATTCCGAAATCTTATCCATTGTTTTCATATGCTCTATATACTTTTCTCCCCACACTGAGATGCTATCTAATACTGATTTAAAATCCTCACCTATATCGGTCAAAGAATATTCTACTTTAGGAGGTACTTGCGGATATACATGACGCCTTACCATCCCATTATCTTCTAAACTGCGAAGCTGTTTTGTCAAGGTTGCTTGGGTTAAATCTGGTAGTAGTTTTTGAAGTTCCCCAAATCGAAGAGTCCCATTGCTTAAATTATGTAAAATTACTACTGCCCATTTACCAGCTATTATTTTTTGAGCTGTTACAAACGGACATTTACCAAACAAATCATATTTTTCTTCCATTAAACTTCTCCTTTATCAATTGCTAATTATGATGATAACATAATCTAATATCAAATCATTAGTATCTTTTGTGATACTATGTATCACAAATAATCGTACTTGAAATATTTTTTGTACAAATATATTATCAAAGTACATAATAATTTTATCATATTAAAATAAAAGGAGCAATTCAAATGAATGAAGTATTAGAATTTTTAACTACAAATCCAACTTTTTATATTGCAACAATTGAAGAGGACCAAGCAAGAGTACGTCCTTTCGGTGCAGTAAACGAATTCGAAGGTAAATTATATTTCGGCACAAATAACACAAAACCTGTTTTTAAGCAATTAGTTGCAAATCCTAAAGTTGAAATATCTACTGTATCACCAAAAGGCGAATGGATTCGTTTAAGCGGAACTGCTGTTGTTGATTCTAGACGTGAAGCTAAAGCTTCTATGTTAGAAGCTTTACCATCATTAAAAAAGATGTACAATCTTGATGATGGAATTTTTGAAGTATTCTATCTTACTGATGCTGTTGCTGTAATTAATTCTTTCACTAATGGTTCAAAAACAATCAACCTATAATTAAGTTTTTTACAAATACTTAAAAGAGCGTAATATCATAAAAATATGATACTACGCCCACCTATAAACATTTTTATTTTCAAAGAGTGGCACTACTACACAAAGCGTCAAACTTATTCAAACTACTACTCTTTTCCTTTATAGTGAACATGTAGTAATTCATGAGTCTTATCTTTTAATATTCCTGAATACAAGGAATCCATTAATGGATTATCATCTGAACGGCTTATGCTTTTCATTTTATCTACCTTATAAAGTTGAGCTCCACGTTTTACCTTTTCTTCAGCCTTTGCAAAAGGTTGACCCGCACCATTTATACATCCACCTGGACATGCCATAACTTCTACAAAATCATAATGTGCTTCTCCAGCTCTTACCTTCTTTATAATATTATCAGCATTCTTTAATCCACTTACTATTGCAATCTTTATTTCTCTATCTAATGCATTAATAGTAGTTTCCTTAACACCTTCCATGCCTCTAACACCTTCAAATGCAAAAGAACGTAATGCTGGTACTGGTTGCTCACTTAAAACTTTACGAATTACAGCTTCAGTAACACCTCCAGTTACACCAAATATAACTCCAGCTCCACTACAGCTTTGGAATGGTCTATCTAATGCTTCTGGCTCTAATTCTGAGAATGCAATTCCTGATTCATTTACCATATTAACGAATTCTTGCGTTGTAACTACATAATCCACATCAGGTACACCATCATTTTTAAATTCTTCTCTTGCTGCTTCGAATTTTTTAGCCGAACAAGGCATAATTGCTACACTTACAAGTTCCCTATCATCTTCTCTATAATGTTCCTTTAATACAGCTGCAAACATCCCCATAGGTGATTTGCAAGATGATACATTTTTCATTAACTCTGGATAAGTCTTTTCTGCATAATTCACCCATGCTGGACAACAAGATGTAAATAATGGCAATGCCTCGTTATTTTGGAGTTTTGATACAAATTCATTTGTTTCTTCAATAACTGTAAGATCAGCTCCTACTGAAGTATCGAAAATCTTATCAAATCCCATTCTTCTAAGAGCAGCTGCCATTTTGCCCATTGCATTTCTGCCATCTTCTTCTCCTAATTGCGTACCCAAACCTACTCTTACAGCTGGAGCTATTTGAACAACTACTCGTTTCTTAGGATTATTTAAATCCTGCCAAAGCTTTTCTGTATTACTTCTTACAACAATTGCTCCAGTAGGACATACTGCTGCACACTGGCCACAAGAAACACAATTTGAATGTCCTATAGGTTCATCAAAAGCTGTAGTTACAGTCATTTTAGAACCTCTTCCTACAAAATCAATTGCTCCAACATTTTGTACTTCTTCACATACTCTTACGCAATCACCACATAAGATACATTTGCTTTTATTTCTAACTATAGCAACTGAAGATTCATCTAATTCAACATCTGGTGCTGTATTAGGAAATCTCACATCATTAATTCCAAATCTTTTTGCTAACTCTTGAAGTTTACATGCTCCGCTTTGCTGACATGTTGTACAATCTCTACAATGATTTGCAAGCAATAATTCAAGAATGTTCTTTCTATATTTTCTAAGTCTTGGTGTGTTAGTGAATATTTCCATACCAGCTCTTGGAGGTGTAGAACATGCTGATTCAATATCTCCACGTTTAGTCTCTACCATACACATACGGCAAGCACCATAAACTGAAAGTTCTGAATAGAAACAAAAGGTTGGTAATTCAATACCTGCTTTTCTAACTAACTCCAAAATGTTTTTCTCATCTTGTATTTCTACAGGTATATTATCAATAGTCATAAACTGTCCGATCATCCTATTAATCCTCCTTTATAGCTTTAAATGGGCAAGTTTCCAAACAAGCTCCACATTTTATACACTTGTTTTGATCTATTACGAATGGTTCTTTAATTTTTCCTGAAATTGCCCCTACAGGACAAACTTTTGAACATTTTGAACATCCCTTACACATAGAAGGGTCAATTAATATTGTCTTAAGCTTTTGACAAGTCTTTGATGGACATTTTTTATCGACAATATGTTTTATATATTCATCTTTGAAATTCTTAATTGTGCTAACAACAGGTGATGGCGCTGTTTTTCCCAGTCCGCAAAGTGCTGTAGCTGAAATTGTGTCCGCAAGTTCAAGTAACATATCCATATCTTCTAATTTACCTTTACCAGCAACAATTCCTTCAAGTATTTCAAGCATACGTTTAGTACCTTCACGACAAGGAACACATTTTCCACAAGATTCATTCTTTGTGAAATTCATAAAGAAACGTGCAACTTCAACCATACAGGTATCTTCATCCATAACTACAAGACCACCAGATCCTATCATTGCACCTGCTTTTTTAAGAGAATCAAAATCTAACGGTAGATCAAGGTGTTCAGCTGTTAGACATCCTCCTGATGGTCCACCAATTTGCACGGCTTTAAACTTTTTACCATCTCTTATTCCACCACCAATATCAAAAATTACTTCCCTCAAGGTTGTTCCCATTGGAACCTCTATAAGACCAGTATTTTCAATATTCCCTGTTAAGGCAAAAGCTTTTGTTCCTGGACTATTTTCAGGTCCAATAGATCTATACCATTCAGCACCTTTATTAATAACTATAGGTACATTAGCAAAAGTTTCAACATTATTAAGTACTGTAGGCTTTCCAAAAAGACCTTGTTCAACAGTTCTTGGTGGTTTTACTCTTGGCATTCCTCTTTTTCCTTCAATAGAAGCAGTAAGTGCACTTCCTTCACCACATACAAATGCTCCGGCACCTCTATTTATTTGAAGATCAAAGCTAAATCCAGTTCCTAAAATATTTTCTCCTAATATTCCATACTTTCTTGCCTGCTCAATCGCATTTGAAAGTCTGCTTACTGCTAAAGGGTACTCTGCACGAACATATATATATCCTTTTTGTGCACCACAAGCTACACCAGCAATCATCATGCCTTCAAGCATTCTATGAGGATCTCCTTCCATTATGCTTCTATCCATAAATGCACCTGGATCTCCTTCATCACCATTACAAACAATATATCTAATTTCTTCTTTTTGGCGACTTACTTGAGACCATTTACGACCTGCTGGAAAACCACCGCCTCCACGACCTCTTAAATTTGATTCTTCTATTTCCTTAATAACTTCATCTGCTTTCATATCGAACAACACCTTTTCAAAGGCTGAATACCCATCTATAGCAAGGTATTCTTCAATTGAAGTTGCATCAATATGTCCACAGTGCTCAAGTGCAAGTCTAGTTTGTTTTTTATAAAATGGTATTTCTTCTTGTTTTTTATATATCTCACCATTTTTAGTATATGCAAGTCTTTCGACACATTCATCATTAATTATAGTTTTTTCAAGGATTTCAGCACAATCTTCTGGCTTTACCTTTATATATAGATATCCAAAAGGCTCAATTCTTACAAGAGGTCCCATCTCACAAAACCCATGACATCCACTTTTTTTAATTCCAACAGTTTCATCATGTGGTTCTTTCTCAAGGCTCACTTCACAATTTATTTCTTTTTCTTTCATTAACTTTATAAATTCTTCATAAATATCTAGTGATCCACCTGCTACACAACCAGTACCAGCACATATTAAAATTTTCTTTTTTTCTTTTATTAAACTTTTTTTATAAAGTTCTCTTGTATTAATCAAATCATTTCTATTAAGAAGCATATTATTTTTCCTCCTTAAAAGTATTTAACAGTTCCATTGCTTTTTCTGGTGTCATTGATCCATATACTTTATCATTAACAGTCATAGCCGGAGCTAGTCCACAAGCACCAAGGCAAGAAACAGTTTCCAAAGTAAACATTAAGTCATCCGTTGTTGTTTTAGCCTCTGAAAGATTAAGTTCCTTTCTTAGCTTGTCCAATATTGGTATAGACTTTCTAACATGGCATGCTGTACCATCACATATTTTAATTACAAATTTGCCCTTAGGCTCTAAAGAAAAATTTTCATAAAAAGTTGCTACACTATAAATTTTAGCTCTACTCATCCCAAGCTTTTCTGAAAGATATACAAAAGCTTCTTTTGGTAGATATCTATACTTTTCTTGAGTATCTTGCAATATTGCAATAATATTACACGCATCATGGTTATATTTTGTTAATATTATGTCTAAGTTACTGTAGTCAAAAGATTTACTCATTTATTCTCCTCCTTGCAATTGTTTTCATGCATTCAACATTTATATATTACTTTATTTAGACGCATATTACAATACGTTTATTCAAAATATTCAGTTATTTCTGATTTTTTCGTTAATTTTTTATCTATTTTTTGTTATATTATTAACATACTTATTAAATTTAGGTATATTAATTAACATAATCAACCACCCTTAATATAAATTCTAATATTAGTGGTACTTTTATTTTTTCGCTCATTTTATTAAAATATATATTGTAAGGTTCAATTATAAATGATTGATTATCAATTTGTTTTGATTTCCTTTGGAAATCTACATATTGGCAATTGATCATTGATAAATGACAATTGTTAATTTTTACTGTTATCTGTAAGATGATATTAGAAAAATTTAATTTAAATAATAATTGCGAGGATAGAAAAATGGAGAAATTACTCAGACCTGTATATGCAGAAATTGATTTAGATGCATTGGCATATAATATGAAAAATATAAAAGCTTTAGCAAAAGATAAGGAAGTAATTGCCGTAGTTAAAGCTGACTGTTATGGTCATGGTGCTGTCGATGTAGTTCCTACTTTACTTGAAAATGGTGCCTCCAGGCTTGCTGTTGCAGTTTTAACTGAAGGAATTGAACTTAGAAATAATAATATTAAAGCTCCAATAATGATACTGGGCTATACTCCAGTTGAATTAGGTGAAGAGCTAATAAAATATGATATAGAACAAACTGTATATGATTTAGATTCTGCAAAGGAACTGTCAAATATAGCTTTATCTCTTAATACAAAAGTTAAAATTCATATAGCAATGGATACTGGTATGGGTAGAATTGGCTTCCTTCCAACAAAAAATTCGGTTGAAGATATTGTTAAAATTTGTTCATTAAAGGGATTAGATGTTCTTGGTATATTTACACACTTTTCAACAGCAGATGAAAAAGATAAAAATTATACCTATGAACAATTCAAGAAATTTACAAATTTCACTGAAGAGCTTTCAAAACAAGGAATAAAAATACCTTTAAAACACGTATCTAATAGCGGTGCAATTATGGATATGCCCGAAACATATTTAGATGCTGTTAGAGCTGGAATAATACTTTATGGATATTATCCATCCAATGAAGTAAAAAAAGAAATGCTTCCATTAAAACCAGCACTAACTTTAAAAGCAAAGATAACACGAGTTCAAGAAATGGACAAAGATATGTATATAAGCTATGGAAGAACCTTTAAAACTAATAGAAAAAGTATAATAGCAACTCTTCCTATAGGTTATGCAGATGGTTATTCACGATTATTTGCCAAGGACGCAAAAGTAATTATAAATGGTCAATTTGCTCCTGTGGTTGGAAGAATTTGCATGGATCAATGTATGATAGATGTCACTGATATTGACTGTACCGTTAAGGTTGGAGATGAAGTAATACTTCTTGGAGAACAAAACGGTTTGAAATTTAATGCAGATGATATAGCAGCAGTCATGGGTACAATCAATTACGAAATACTATGTATGCTTAAATATAGAGTCCCTAGAATTTACACTAAAAATGGTGAAGTGGTTAAGGTTCATAACTACCTTTAATACTAATACAATAGCCCCTCAATATTGTAATTGGACCAAATGTATACTTTTTCCATACATTGGTCCATATTTCTTTATATTAATTAACTTAATGAGCTTCCCATAAACACTCAGATATATTTATTTCAGAAAACTTTGCTTCAAAAGAAGAATTTGATGGGCTACATGCATATAGTCCAAAATTTATTTCATTATCTCCTTCAAATAAATGAAAAATCCTCATCTGTTTAAATACTTTCCCATCCATTGAATTTTCAACACAAAAATCATTTTCTCTACGGCTTAATCTATAATACATTGAATTAATGCTGCTATCTATATCTCTTGTAGCCCAATCTGAATATCCATTATTAGTAACTACACTTCCCAACCTTTGATATTTATCATTTTCATATTCTGTGGATACCTTAAACCAATTATCGCTATTTTGATAGATTATAATTCCACATTGATCAAATTGCTTTTTGCTATTAAAGTTAGTTTTAACTGTAAATGAAAAATATCTTTCATCCGTTTTAATTAATAAAGCTGGCGCGTTATCATTTCTAAATCCATAATAAGTTCTTTGCCAAAAATCTGTTTCTGGCTCTGTAATTATTATAATTTCTTCATTATTAATTTCATATTTTTTAGGTTTATTAATCCAAAAAGTTTTTTCCAAATCAAAATTCAACATCTAAATCCCTCCAAAACAATTATTTTAATCTATACACTCACACCTCAAATACATTTTACTAAACTCAATTAACATTTTTGGTTTTTTATAATAACTTCCAAAAATATTAATTTTTTAGCTATAGCGCCCACCTAATTCCATTATAATGCTATTATAAATAATAAACACTTACAATACTTTTATAATACAGATAATTTATATAAAAATACTGCTTTTTTGAGGTGATTTTTTGAATAATATAGATTTAAAAGAAAATAAAGCACATGGAAACTTCATTCTTCCATTTACAACTTATTTTTGTGAACTTGATAATAAAAATTCTTCATCTGTCGTAACTCATTGGCATGAAGAAATTGAAATTGTATTTATAAAAAAAGGTACTGCTCAATTTAGAGTTGACTTAGATTCCTATATCTTAAAAGAAGGAGATATACTTATAATAAAACCTTTTTCTCTTCATTCTATGAATCCTATAAACAAAATGTATTGTTCTTGGAATGTTATGGTCTTTGATTTAAGTATGTTAAATAGTGCTATAACAGATGGATGTTTAATTCAATACTTTGCTCCAATATTAAATAATGAGCATCAATTACCTTTAATTATAGATAAAGAAAGTAGTGGCTATTTTGAACTATCAAAATGTTTAGAAGAAATTTTTAAATGCTTTAATTCT
The DNA here is from genome assembly GCF_022320955.1 of Clostridium sp. YIM B02555. Lineage (NCBI taxonomy): Bacteria > Bacillati > Bacillota > Clostridia > Eubacteriales > Clostridiaceae > Clostridium > Clostridium sp. YIM B02555. The sequence goes on from NZ_JAKJJY010000005.1 coordinate 68,909, forward strand.
AAAAAAGCTGCTTTTGAACTTAAACTAAAATCCTTCTTATTTTATTTTTTCTCACTTCTTTATGAAAATGATTTGGTAATAAAGAAAAAAGTTGTTCCGCTAACAAATGAAACAACTCGAAAAATTAAAATAATATTAAATTATATACACGAAAATTATATGAATGATATCTCAATCATTGATGTTTCTAATAGTTGTAATTTAAGTCAATATTATTTTATGAAATTTTTCAAAAAAAATTTAGGAATTACTTGTACCGAATATATTAATGTATATAGATTAGATATAGCCTCAAAGCTTTTAAATACAACTGACAAATCGATAACTGAAATATCTTATGAAACTGGATTTAATAGCGTTTCTTACTTTAATAAACTTTTCAAAGAAAAATTTAAAGTTACTCCAAAAGAGTTTAGAAATGCAAATTAATAAAATTTTCATCCTGCTAATATTTTTTAAACTTTATATTAAGTGAGGTCAAAAAAATCACCCCACTTAATGTTATTTAATTGATTCCGCTACTTTAATAACCTCATCCTTACCAATATTTTTACCCCCTAAATAAAACAAAGTATTATCAGTTTCCCAATCAATATTTCTACCATCTGACAAAATAGCATCTGCCCCATTAATTTTGATTTTCTCAATATCATCTGCATTACCTACTGTTTTAGTTTCATCACAAGCAAATCTCTCTTGTAAAAATATTTCTTTTCCTGTTACTTTATTTTCAAAATTTATATCCGCATATTTACTATCTTTCACATTACCATTTTCGTCCTTAGTGAATTCTGCATCTTTAAATGTATATCCATCAGGTAAATAAGTAGGTAGCTTAACCTTAAAACAAGTATAATCACTTATTTTGTTAATATCAGTAACATATAACTTATCCTCCGACTTACTATTCTTGTCCTTCATTCCAACTACCGAACCATCATTCATAATGAACTTTGTAATTCGGTTTCCATCTTTATCATATATACCATCTTTTGCTGTATCTTTTGTAAGCTTTTCAATTAATTTTCCATTTTTATCATAAGCTTTACCTTTAAGCGAATCTGGCAAATCAACTTCTTTAGGCTCATCATTATCTTCTTCTTGCACCATTGTTACATGTCCTAAATTTATGCTTTTTATAATTTTACTCACTGATTCTTGTGCAAATGATGTTTGAGCTACTAATGTTGAAGCTATTACTAACGATGCTGCTATAGCCACTGTTTTCCTTATTTTATTCATATCTTTATCTCCTTTACTATTAACATTTTTTAAAGTTGTTTCAAAAACATAAGCTTTATTACTTTCTTTACTAAAATCTAATTTACTAAAACCGGCTGCTAAATCCTGAAATTTTTCGTCTATACCTTCAATGTAATTTCCTTTATTATCCTTATTTCGTTTCATTTTATTTAGCCTCCTTTTCCATTTCATTTTTAAGTTTTTTCATAATCCTATGGAGCTTTACCCCAACATTACTTTCACTAATTTTTAAAATTTTTGCAATTTCCACATTTTTTAAATCCGCACCAAATTTATATGCAATAATATTACGTTCTTTAGCATCTAAAATATTTAATGCATTTATTAGTTTATTGTTTCTTTCTTCATTAATAATTAAATCTTCTGGTCCCTTATCCCCTGATATCAAGTCAATAATGCTATCAATTGAAATGATTTTATGTCTTTTTTGTTTTCTAAAGTAATCATTAATAACATTCCTTGATATAGTAAACATCCAAACTTCAAATTTTGATTTTTCAATACAATAAGTTTTTATGTTTAACATAATTTTTTCAAATACCTGACTTGTTAAATCTTCTGCAACTGCCTGCGAATTAACTCTATAATAGGCATAGTTATATAGTCTTTTATAATAAAGTTCAAAGATTTCAGTAAACTCATCTTGCTTATCTACAATCTCATTTATTTTTTTCTCTTTCTGCAAGAAATTAACCACGGTAACCGGCTCCACCTTATTAATCTCCTCCTTACTGCAATAATATTTACTTAGCTAAGCTGCTTACATAAGTAAATACGCTCTTTTTTCTATTTCATTACAAACTTTTTATAAAAAATAATTTTTCTCAATTTAAAACTATTCCCTATTTAAGATACCATATAAAAAACAGGTAATCCCATTTTGAACCACCTGCTAATATTGAGTTTCTTTGATTATAATATTCTCATTTCCAACTACAATAATGAAAATATGAATTTATCATGAAAATTTTATTATTTTTATCATATTCACAATTATGCAATAGGTTTTATAAAACCTATTATTAAATTTTTCATATTAAATATTTAATTTTTAATATCAGCAGTCTTATTTTATGTTTAAATTTAGCAGTTTTTAACCTATTTTTTTGCAAATTGTCAAATTTATTGATAAAATCAAACTGATAACAAAATATTAGAGAAAGAGGATTATTATGGAACTTAAAAAAGAAAATGATGTTATGATAAACGAAGTTTTATCTAACGAAACAAAAAAAATGAAGCATCCACCCGGTTTATATATGTTATTCATGACCGAGATGTGGGAACGCTTTAGTTATTATGGTATGAGAGCATTACTTGTAATGTACTTAACCACAGAATTTATAAAAGGTGGACTTGGTGTTGATAAAGCTTCCGCAATGGGCATATATGCCAACTTCACAGGGTTAGTTTATCTTACCCCACTCTTAGGCGGATATCTTTCTGACAGATATTTAGGTCAAAGAAAAGCTATCACTATTGGAGGAATAATAATAGCTTTAGGGCAATTTACATTGTTCTCAAATCAAAGTTTAGCAGCTTTATATATAGGCTTATTTTTACTTATCATTGGTAATGGATTCTTTAAACCAAATATTTCAACAATAGTTGGACATTTGTATCCTGAAGGAGATAAACGAAAGGATTCAGCTTTTACTATTTTCTATATGGGAATAAATACTGGGTCATTTTTAGCTCCTCTTATTTGTGGAACTTTAGCTGAAAAAACAATGGCAACAGTCCAAGGTGGAGAAATCATACATTATGGATACAGATACGGATTCTTAGTTGCTGGTATTGGTATGGTACTCGGACAAATACTCTTTAATGCTTTATCAAATAAATACCTTGGTGATATTGGAAAATCACCAGTAGTAAAGGTTAAAAACAACACAAATACTAAAGCACAATATCCTCCTTTAACCAAAAAGGAAAAACATAGAACTACAGTTATTTTAATACTTACAGCTTTTGTTATAATTTTCTGGACAGGCTTTGAACAAGCTGGTAGTTCACTTACTATCTATACTCAAGATTATATAAATAGATCAGTTGGGGGATGGGAAGTTCCAGTTTCATGGTTCCAATCACTAAATCCACTTTTTATAGTGACATTTGGAATACCAGTATCAAAATTATGGTACAAACTTGCTTCTAGCAAAAGAGGTGATTTAAGCATTCCTCAAAAGATGGCAATAGGTTCAATAATGTTAGGTTTTGGTTTCCTACTTATGGTTTGCGCGGTTATGCAAAGAGGCGGCAATGTAGAAGATACAGCAGTTAAAGCTAGTATGATATGGCTAGTTGGAACTTACTTCCTTCATACCATGGGAGAACTTTGCTTATCGCCTGTAGGTCTTTCAATGGTAAGCTCATTAGCTCCAGCTAAGCTTGCATCATTCCTAATGGGTGTGTGGCTATTAAGCAGCTTCGTAGCCAACGAAATTGCTGGACACCTTGCTGGATATGTTGAAATTCTAGGTCATTTACAAATATTCAGCGGAATAGCTGTTGTTTCAATTATTATGGGATTAATATTATTAACCTTTAATAAAAAATTAGTAGCTATGATGGAATAATATGCATAATAACTTTAGGCACATGAAAATATTCATGTGCCTAAAAGTTTACTCTATACAAATTGTTCTACTATTTTTTTAAATTTATCAATAAACATTTATTAAGTAAAAAGTCTATCTCTGTTTTAAGTCTAGTTAATTCTTCGGAACTTATATTCTCTAATTCTTTTTTATTATTTTTAAATTCTTTACTTAAATCATAAAATAAAGCTCGCACTTGTTCCATATTAGCTTCTTTCATCTTATCTAAATATCTTCTTACAGCTTCATCTATATTGCTTGCCCATTTATCCACTGCAGTCATAGATATTTCCTCAATTTTTTTCTGCCAAGTCAACGAATCATATAAAAAGAAAATTGAATCTGTGAATACACTCAATGATTCAGTAATTCCTTTTACAGATGCTGCTTTTATAGTTTTTAATACATGATTTAAATTATTGTTAGTATCACCATAACTCACTCTTTCAAAAGCATTCAAAAGTTTCTTTAAATTTTTACTTTCTCCCAAGCCATTTTCTGCTCTTCTAAACATTTCACCAGTAGCTTGCTTTATAATATCGCCTCTATGCTTTTCAATAATTTCCTCAATGACTTCGCTATATAGAGAATTATTCTTCTTAACATTTTCCTCTAATTTTATTATTTCAGCACTTAACAACTTCTCAATTTCTCTATCTAAAGCAATAATTTCATCCTCAATATAAGAATTCAAATTATCAGTTTCTTCATTAGTCAGTTTAGGAACATAATAATGCTGCATTAAATTAAAGGTTTCTTCCTTCATAGTCCATTTACTTTCATCGTATATGTATTTTTTCACATCTTCTTTAATCTTTAAATCAAATTTTCCAATAAGTCTAATAGCTTGTAATTTTATTTTTACAAAACCATTCTCTATTGAATCTAATATATTTTTCTTTTCATCTAAAAATTCTTTGATTACATCAACTTTTTCTCCTGTGCTTACCTTAGCCGATTCAATATCTGCAATTTTAGAATTTATTTTAATATTACATTCACGTAACACATAATCCTGATAGCTTTTTAAAACTTCTGCAAGTTCTTCCTCTTTACTTGGATCAGTAACTCTTTCATAAATGTAATCCCAAAGTTCATCTGTTGCTGGATTTTTTTCACTACTGCTTTCAATTAGAAATACCTTCGTATCTATATGAAGACATTCACTGACAGCTTTTTTTATTTCACAAATTCTTTTATTAGTTTCATCTGTATTTTCTGGGCACATATTAACTGCTAATACAACTTCAACATTTTTATTTATAATTTCTCCAACATATTTTAAAAATTGAAAATCATCTTCCCCTACACCTGTTCTATAAGAAACGACATAGACTATAAAATCACTTTCTGGTATAAATTCCTTTAAAACCTCTTCATGCTTTTCAATAAGAGAACCATAACCTGGAGTATCAAAAATTCTTATTCCATTATATTTTTCATTTTTACTTCTTCCAACATATTTAAGTCTCATTAAATTTCCAATAGGTTTAGTTGTAAGAGCTGCAAATCTATCTTCATCTATAACTGCTCTAGTAAGATCGTCACTTATAGCAATCAAGCTCTCTTCTTCCTTCTCATCTATAACAACTTCAGTAACTACGCCTGTTGTTGGTCTAACACTTTCTACGAGTATCTTTTTATCAAAAATACTATTTATTAAAGCACTCTTTCCTGAGCTTGTCTCTCCTAGCATAACAACATAATGAGCTGGATTAATTATTCTATCCTTCACCAATTGATTTTTAATTGTAACCTCATCACTGTCAAGGATATTAACAACTTTATCTATTCTATTTTGTCTATCTACACAGCTTTTAAAAATATCCATATATTATTTCTCCTTGCACATTTGTATTAAATCTCTTAATATCTTTAAATCTTCTTCAAATTCTTGAACATGTTCCTCGTTATAATGTGTTTCATATCTCATTTCTATATTTTTCATATCTTCTTTAAAAGTCTTTTCTAAATTATTCTTTAATTCTCTAATAGCATCATCTACCTCTTGTTGTTTTGCCATTAAATCTCCAAGGATTTCTTCCTTTAAATACTTTTCCAAATCTTCTATCATTGGCTCTAAGTCCTTCAGCGTATAGCTAGCTCTATTTTCAACAATCTTTTTACGCATTTGATTTCCTATTAATGAAAAGGCTAAGCTAATTCCCATACCAACTAAAATTCCAGCTGGTCCTCCAAGGACACTTACTGCACCAGCAGCTCCTATTAGTCCACTTGACACTCCAAGTACTGTAGGAAGTGATTTTTCATACTTAACTGAACTTTTTCTATTAAAGAATGATATATTTTCATAAGTTCCAGTGAACCCTTTTACTTTAATTTCATCAAGTTCATAATTAATATTCTTTATAAGATTACCTATACTAGCTAAAATTTGATCCATTATATCATTTATTGCTTTATCTGAACTTTCCTTGTAGATTAAACTTAATCTATTTCCATCTACAATTCCTTTATTAATAATTCTTCTTAATTCAATCCTTAAATTTTCCATATTTTCTTTTATTATCTTAGAAGAATTATCTATAATATTCCCCATTTCTTCATCTGCATAAATTCTACATTTTCTTATTTTAGCTTTATTATCAGAAATCAGCATTTTTACCTGATTAATTTTTTCTTCTTTTTCCAATACATTTTGCTTATGTTCATTTAAAGCTAATAACTTATACGCCTCTATTTTATCATTGATCCCTTTTAAAGCTTCATATAATCTTTCTTTTAAAGTTCTTATTAAATCCTCATTATATTCTTTTGAAATGTTTTTTATTTCTTCTATAACTTTAGTAATACCTGATTCCTCATAAGCTAAATTGTCCTTAGTAAATTTTCCTTTTACCGCTTGATAAACATTTACTACATCAACATGAATTTCTCTTTCTTCATTATGAGCATAACTTATACTGCTTAGGACACCTTCATTGTGTTCTTTTGCTTCATTAGCATCTTCTAAACTTTCATCATTCCATTTATTTTGTATAAAAAACGTATTTGAAAGCTTTGGCCATAAGGCATTAATAAAGTTCTTTTCTGATCTTGTTATAGGAGGGTTTGTTCTAATTAAAAAAATTCCTGCTACAAGCTTATTTACATATTCCAAAGTAGTTCTTTGATTTTCAGGCGTCAAACTACCTACTCCTGGTAAATCCACAAGAACAATATCATCTTTCAATACTTCGCTTTGATTATGTAAAACTATTTTAGAAACTTTAAGAGCGTTTCCAGCATTAAAATCATTATGAACATACTTTTCTAAATCTTTAACTTGTATGTTCTCCTTAGTTCCATTTATATAATAGACTATAGCCTCATTAACATTATCTCCATATCTCACTTCAACTGGTACACAAGTTGTCTCATCTACATCTGTAGGAAGAATATTATCTTCCATCAGTATAGAATTTAAAAAACTGCTCTTCCCAGCTCCTTGAATTCCTAACACAGGAACTATTATTTCTTTCCTATTTAAATTTTCTAAAAAATGATTAAAAAACTCTTTATAGTTAACTCCCTGATCATTATGTAAATATTTTTCTAATAACCCATAGAATCTTTCATCTTCAATTAAATTCATATATGACATTTATTGTTCTCTCCTTTTTCCAAAAATCCTAGCGAAGATTGACTTATTGCCCCATTCAACTTCTTCTTGTATATTATCGATTCTTTCATTAAAACTATCTTCCATTTTATTAATTAATTCAATCAAAACATCTTTATCTTCAATTTTATCATCAATCTTCTTAATTTTCTCTAAAACAAAATTATTACCACTAACTAAGTTATCCTTAATTGACTTTTCAACTGCTTTGGTCTTACTTTCGATACTTTTTCCTACTTCTTCAACTTTTTCTTCAACTTTTCCAAGATTAATATTATCAATCTTATTAATAATTTCCTCTTTATTGCTAGTAGCATCTTTTACAATTTTAAGGCCTAAAATAGCAAGTCTATCTTCTATTGAGCTAAATAGAACTTTATTTTGCTCTTCTAAATTTTTATTTATAGCGGCCTCTATTGTATTTTCAATAGTTTTAGACATATTTTTTATACTATTATTTAAATCTTCAAGTTTTTCTTCAAATTCTTCTTCTTGAAACTCTTGAAAACTTCCCTTTAAATCATTTATCTTCTTTTCAATAGGAATTAACTTTTCAATTACTTCCTCTGACATGTTTCTAGACACTTTGGAAAGTGCATTTGCCATATCATCTTGAATTTCACTCATTATATTTTTTGTAACCTCATCACTTTGAATTAAAATTGATTTTTCTTCCATGTTATACTCCTTTACGCATTAAAATCTGCGTCACAGTTTCTATTCAAATAATAACTTAATATTGATTCTAATATTTCTTTTTCTTCCATCCCTCTTGCTAAAGGATTTTCAAACAACTTTTCCTTCAAATTCTTATAATCACTTATTAAAAATTGTCCTTTCTGTGTACTTTCTATCAGTGCCATATTATATATAGGATTTTTAGCATTGATCAAAACATAATCTACCACAACATTATAATATCTATTTTTAATGCTATTTTTTAAATTTTTAACTTCAAATAAAAGTTCTTGAACATTGTTTGCATTAATAAATTCTCTTGAAGAATCTATAACTAAATTCAACATAATGCTTTTGCTATTTTTAAAGAATGCAAGTAAATTTCTACTTTCTAAAATCTGCTTTTTAGAGTTTCCTATTTGAATGCCATTAAATAAAATAAACATATTGAAAGACTTATCTTTAAGTGTATTAATCTTATTATAAAAATCTTTATTATTCTTACATAATTCATAAGCAATTACTAAATTATCAATACTCAGCAAACCTTCTTCTTTTAGCCTTTCACATTCATTTTTACTTAAATAATTTCCATAGGTTCTAAATATAAATTCATTGCAGGAATCTATATCCCATGTCCAAAAAAGATTAAAAAAGCTATTTTTCACTTTTTCGCTACATTTTTGTCTTATATATTGTCCAACTAATAAATAATTTTGCTCTAAAACTTTATTACTTAATACATAAAAATTATATTGCTCTTTTGGAATTTGATATACTATCTTTTGTTCAGGTTCGTCTATTGTTATTGATACTTCATCTTTTTCTTCAAGTTTGAATTCTTCAAGCATATCTTTAATAACTGATAAGCTCCTGCTCACATCATCTAAATCAAATAATTCAATATTTTGATCTTTTTTTTCTTTATATTCTTCTGCTCGTTTCTTAGCTTCATCATAAAATATCTCAATAGATTTATTAAACTGATTACTCCATTCTTTCAATATATTAATATAGCTTATTTTATTTTCATTACATATATCCTTAGCCATTTTTTGGGTAGCATCTTTATCTATTATTTTCTCATCATATTCTACCTCTTTATAGCCCCATTCTTTATCTAACAAATTAGATAAAAATCTTTTTCCTTTATTAAACACTCCATCTTTTTTGAATAGCATAGTCTTTTCTTCAACCCTATGTTTAATTTCTATATTTTTGCTTTCAATATTAGGTAGTGAATAGGAAAATCTTATATCTAAATTTAACTTATCATATATATCCTTTTTACGATTTTCACAATCTTTAACTACATTTATGATATCACTTTCAATATATAATTTCTTATTATTGATTCTATCTACTATATTTAAATAATCTTCAAAATCCTCGGAAGTTGATTCTGTAATTTCACTTATTGTTCCAGAAATAACTTCTTCAATATCTTTAATTTTTAACAAAATTTTTTCCTGGGCATTTTCAAAATCATATACAAGTTTATCAACATCTCTACTTTTTACCTCTGCCAAAGCTTGTATAGCTTCTAAATCATTTCCTTTTACTATTTCTTTGTCAGTATTAATTATGCTATTTATTTTATCCTTAAGGCTAATAGCCCTTTTCATATCAATCTTAGGTATAGTATTTTCCGTGCAGATTTCTACTGCTCTTATAAAACCTTCTAAATTCGATTTTTTATATAATTCATTATCATCATTTATAATTCCATTTAGTCCATTGAGAGCAGATATTTGAATAACTTCAAACTTTTCTTTTCCTTGTGTTGCTTTATCCAATAGATTTTCAGCCCTATTTTTATGTTTTTTCAAAATAGTAATCTTATCTTCTTCAATTATTCCATTTTTACCAATTTTCTCTTCTACTGAGTCAATCATATTTTGTACTAATATTATCTGCTTTTCTTTTTCATCAACAATTTTTATTTTTTCAGCATTTGTTCCATCACTATTAGCTTTAACAGTCGTTACAAAAATGCATATATCTATTGTTGGCAATAGTATTTCTAAAGTTAATTTCTCATGATTTTCTAAATTCCAAGCATCAAGTCCCGGGCTGTCAATGATATGTATATTTTCATCTAATAAGAAGCTAGGGGTGGTAATATGAATTTGTGTAACTTTCAATTCATTGTTAGGATTCTTATTTTCATCAGCATATTCACTTATAGTATCTTCATTTAAATCATCCTCTTTTAATATTTTCGGCTTTTTATCATTAAAATAAATTATTGCTTCTCTATTTACACCTTTCGATGCAGTAATTATTATACTAGAACTTGGCCTTATAGCCATAGGTAAAATCCGCTCACCTAAAAGTGCATTAACCAAAGTTGATTTTCCACTACTGGTTACTCCCATAATAGCAATTCTTATTATATTGCTATTAAATAGTTCTTTTCTTTCTTCAAGCCATTCTATATCTTTATTATATCTTGTTTTTCTATAATCATTTTTTTGTAAAATATCTTTTATTTCTTCAATCGCATTTAATATATAACCATCTTTTATCATAATATCTCCATAACAAACTATAAGTAATTTGTAGAATTAATTTACATTTATCATACCTATATATTAACACAATTAAGCCTAATTATCTAAATAAAAAAAGATACTACCTCTTGTTAGCATAGTATCTATTCTAATTACAAACTTCTTCATTAATAACTGATTTTATTTTTTCTCCTCTTTAAAGGCTAATTTCCTCTGCATTTTGAAATTTAGTGAACTCACTAAACTAGATGGCAGCTTTATTAATATTTTATTTGCAAATCCTGGTACCACTAATCTCTTATTTTTCATTAATCCATAATATGCAGCTTCAGCTACCTTTTCAGGCTCCATGCCACCTGGTACATCTTTCTTTCCGGCATTTTTTGAAAAATTAGTTCTTGTTGCTCCAGGACATAGAGTTGTAACTGATATTTTATATGGCTGCAATTCCTTATAGAGGGCCTCAGAAAAGGATAAAACATATGCTTTTGTAGCATAATAAACTGCTGTAAAAGGGCCAGGTGCAAAAGCTCCAGTAGATGCTACATTTAAAATTCTGCCCTTATTTCTTTTAACCATTTCCCTTGAAAAAAGTTTTGTCATCTCCGTTAAAGAAACTATGTTTAATTGTAATATTTCTAAGTCTCTTTCTATTTCAATTTCATGAAAAAATCCTACTTTACCACTTCCAGCATTATTTATTAAAATATCTACCTGCAAGTTCATTCTAGTTATAGTATTAAATATTATTCTTGCTGCTCCTTGCTCAGATAAATCCTGAGCAATAATATAAGTCATTATGTTATATTTCTCAGATAATTCATTAGCTAATCTAGCAAGTTTATCTGCATTTCTTGACACTAAAATAAGATCATATTTATTAAAAGCAAATATTTTTGCAAGTTCATATCCTATTCCACTAGTTGCGCCTGTTATTAATACAATTTCATTGCAACTCATATTTTGATACCTCTTTTCTGTAAAATAATTTATAATAATTTATTTTAATAATAAACTAAATATGTTCCAATTATCAATTCTCACTTTTCATTTATCAGTTAATAAATTATTCACCATAAACTATTCACTTTTCATCTTTGGTAATTCTATATTTTATCAGCTTATTACTTTTATGAAATTCTATAATTACTTGTACTAAAACAAATACGAACCATAGTAATTTTGATTTTTACTATGGTTCATTTATCTAAACAATGTAAATATTAAGTTTTATAATCAACTTTTATTCTGCTGGCATGGCTGGATTTGCTGCTGGAGTATATGTTCTTGTTAACAATTCAGAATCTAACAATAACAAACCTCGTACATCATCGCCAATTAATTGTAATTTCTTAATATTGTCATCCATATTTGACTCTTCTTCTGCTTGCTCACTAACAAACCATTGAAGAAAAGCATTAGTCTTGTGATCCCTCTCATCAAGTGAAAGATCAACAATTGAATAAATAGACTTTGTAACAAATAATTCATGTTTGTAGGCCTCTTTAAAAACATCTAGTGGAGAATTAAATACTAAGTTTGGCTGATCTATCTGTTGCAACTTAATTTCACCTTGAACGTGAGATATGTATCTAAAGAACATCATTGCATGATCACGTTCTTCTTGAACCTGAACCTTAAAGTAGTTAGCAAATCCCTTAAGGTTTTTATCTTCAAAATATGCAACCATTGATAAATATAAATATGCTGAGTAGAACTCTTTATTTAATTGTTCATTTAAAAGTTGTTCCATTTCCTTACTAATCATATACTTTCCTCCTTTTAATTTGCTCTTTTATATAAATTTTCTATGTTATAAAATAACTATTCCTTACTAATAATTTTATACCTTAAAACCATATTTTTCAATCATCAAATATTTTCTATAGAATAATTTATTTTTTTGAAGTACTCTTAGATTAAGGAAATCACATAATAACAATTATCATAAGTTTCACAAATATTTTACGCATAAATAGGAAGGATATTGATTATAATCATGTATATAAATAAGCTTGTTTATTTTATAAGTGTAGCAGAAAATTTAAATTTTACTAAGGCAGCTCAAGAATGTCATTTAGCTCAACCAGCTATTAGCCAGCAGATCAATTCATTAGAACACGAAATAGGATTTCAATTATTTATACGAACAAGTAAAAATGTTGTACTTACTGAAGCAGGAAAAGTATTTTACGAGGAAGTAAAAAAAATAATTGGAGGCTATAAAACTGCTGTAAAAAAAGCTGAAAGTGTTGCATATGGATTTGAAGGCATGATTACAATAGGAATATGCGGAGGAACTGAAGAAGTATTTTTACCACAGATTCTAAAAGAATTCAAAGAAATGTATCCTTTAATAGGATTCGAATTTAGAAGAGCAGCCTTTAATGATATAAGTAAACAATTAGAAAATAAAATTTATGATATAGTATTTACATGGCCATATGATTTAGAAGGCCTAAAAAATACTGGTTATAAAATAATCTTTGAAGATGAAGCTTGTGCTATGATGAGTTTTAACAATAAGATATCAGAAAAACCTCGAGTTTCTAGATGTGAACTTGCTATGGAAAATAATATAATGGTAGCATATGAAGAAAAAACAAAGACGTATAAACATTTTTCTGAGTTTTATGGTGAATATAATATTAAACCTAGGTCAATTATAACTGTAGAAGATAGTGAAATATTAAATTTAATGATAGATTTGAATATGGGAATAAGTATTGTACCTAAAAGAATTAAAGAATTAAATAGCAACAGATTTTCCTTTGTTGAAATACAAGGTGAACCACATTCAATTAAATTTTGTGTAGCATATTTAAAAGAAAATACAAATCCATGTGTTGAGTTATTTGTCAACAATGCAGCTATAAGATAATCTTATAGCTGCATTGTTTTATTATATTTCTAAATAAAAAAATTGAATGCTATACTAAAAGCATAATTATGACAGGAGGAATACTTATGGACAAAAAATCTAATATTTTTAAACCTATACAAATTGGAAATATTACAGCACAAAATAGAATTGAAATATCACCAGCTGGATCGTTTTTATGTGGAAGAGATGGTGGAAACACTCCAGAATTTATAGCTTACGTGAAGTCACTAGCAAAATCAGGAGCAGGAATTGTGACTTTAGGAGTTTCATCAATTGATGAACAAAGCTCTGGAGTTCCTATTACTAATGTAGGCAATTCATTGTATATATCAGATTTAGCTGATCTTGTTGAAGTTATCCATAGATATGGCGCCTTAGCAAGCATAGAATTAGTATCAGGACAATATATGCTTACACCACCTGAAGTTGTAGCAACTCAAAGCAGCAAAGAAGAAATCGAACATATTATAAAGTTATTTTCAAATGCCGCAGAAAGATGCATGATAGCTGGTTTTGATATGATAATGATTCATGGCGGACACGGGAATGTTCCAGCTATGTTCTTTTCTAAAAAACATAATCATAGAACAGATGAATATGGTGGAACATTTGAAAATAGATGTAGATTTGGTCAGGAACTACTAGGCGCAATACGTAAAAAAGTTGGAAATAAGATAGCAATAGAATATCGTATAAGTGCTGAGGAGTTATTAGAAGGATCTTCAGAATTAGAAGAGACTTTAGAATATGCAAAGAAAATTCAAGATAAAGTTGATATTATGCATGTTTCAAGAGGATTACTTGAAGAAGAATCATTACTTCCATATTTATTTCAACCAACATACTTTCCAAGAGCTATGAATTTGGAAGCAGCGAAAAGATTTAAGAAGGAATTAAATATTCCAGTATCAGTAGTTGGAAGTTTTGATTTAGATACTGCGGAAGAAGCTGTATCAAATGGAGATGTTGATGTAGTTGCAATGATAAGAAATATTTTAGCTGATACAAATTGTGTACGTAAAGCTTATAAAGGAAAAAGTGATGAGATAAGACCTTGTGTTCGTTGTAACACATGTATAAATAGAACTCATACTCAATTTATAAGATTAAGGTGTGCTGTCAATCCATTAGTAGGAAGGGAAACTCAATTTTCTGAAATAAAAGAAGAGGCACGTAGTAAAAAAGTCGTAATAATTGGTGGAGGTCCAGCGGGTCTTGAAGCTGCAAGAATATCTGCAAAGAAAGGTTATAGTGTAGTTGTTTTTGAGAAAAATAGCGAACTAGGCGGGGCACTAAGAATGGCTTCTATTGCACCATTTAAAAAGGATATGCAACGTTATTTAGATTGGTCTATAAGAAGTGTAATAAATAATCCTAAAATAGTAGTCAAACTTAATACACTGGCAACTAAAGAAAATGTTCTCAACGAAAAACCTGATGCTGTGCTAATTGGAGTTGGAGCAAAACCTATTATTCCTAAGTTTACTTTAAGCGACAGTGAAAAAGTTGCTTGGGTTGGAGATGTAGAATCAAAGAAAGCTTCAGTCGGACAAGATGTTGTAATGGTAGGAGCAGGATTTACAGGCCTTGAAGCTGCACTTACTCTAGCACAAGAAGGAAAAAATGTTAAAGTTATTGATATGATTCCTGAAGAAAGAATTGGTGCAGATGGTATACAAATCAGCATGATTGCACTAAAAGAACTTCTAAAAAAAGAAGGAGTAACTTTTGAATGTGAAGTTAAATTATCTGATATAACAGAAGAAGGCGCAATTATAGAAGATAAAGCTGGTAATAAGAAAGTAATAAAATGCGATACTGTAATTTTATCACTAGGAGTAAAAGCTGATAGAAAACAAGTTGAGCTATTTGAAGCTATTGTAGATGATGTTTATGCTATTGGGGATTGCGCTACAAAAGGTGGCACCTTATGGAATGCAACCCGAACTGGATTTGATGCAGCAATGGATTTATAATTTAATATGCAGCATTTATATAAAAATTCTATAAATCAGGTTGCATGTTAAATACTTCAACCCCTTACTAAAATTAT
The DNA here is from genome assembly GCF_022320955.1 of Clostridium sp. YIM B02555. Classification (NCBI taxonomy): domain Bacteria; kingdom Bacillati; phylum Bacillota; class Clostridia; order Eubacteriales; family Clostridiaceae; genus Clostridium; species Clostridium sp. YIM B02555. Next base: position 84,522 of record NZ_JAKJJY010000005.1, read on the forward strand.
AAAGAAGTTCAAAAGAATAAGGCTGTAGCACTAAATAATTAGTGCTACAGTTCATTTTTGTGCAAAAACATAAATCTCAAACCCTATTAGTCTGAGATTTATGTTTAATCCGCTAATGCTACAGCCCTTATCTTCAGATATAATCTTACGAATTTTATATATCTAATAAAAGCATTATATTCAAAGCTGTTATAATAAAAGCAATTATGCCCAAAATTATTTTACCTAGTATATCGTTAGAATATTTCCCCATAACTCGCTTAGATGAAGTTAAGTATATTTGTAAAAATACTGTAATAGGAAGTTGTATACTTAAAAACATTTGTGAATATACTAACCCTTTAAAAGGATCTCCTACAAAAAATATAACTGCAAGTGCAGCTATTAAAGTACCTGCAACTCCAACTTTAGTATGTGAGTCACTTATGTCATAAGGTTCTTTATACATACCTGCAAAAATACTACCAGATGCCATTCCTGCTGTTATTGTTGATGAAATACCTGCAAACAATAAACCAATAGCAAATATTAGTGCTGCCCAATTACCAAGTAATGGTTCTAACATCTGTTTTGCCTGACTAAGATCATCTACAACTACATTATTAGAGAAGAATGTGGTTGCAGCAATTAAGACCATAGCACTATTAATTGCCCATCCAATTAGCATTGAAAATAATGTATCTGCAAATTCATACTTTAATTGCTTTTGAATCACTTCTTCATCTTTTAAGTTCCATTGCCTGCTTTGTATTATCTCCGAGTGAAGAAATAAATTATGTGGCATTACAACAGCTCCAATAACACTCATTATTATAGGTATTGAGCCTGTTGGAAATGATGGTGTCACCCAACTCACAATTGCATCTTTCCAATCTACTTTAACAAGAAAAAGCTCAAATATAAAAGATAAGCCTACAATAGAAACAAATCCAATTATCCACTTTTCTAACTTTTTATAAGAATTAGTTAAAAGCATATACATAATTAATGCAAAAGCTAATATACTTCCAATTTTTATTGGTATTTTAAACAACATATTCAATGCTATTGCAGCTCCAAGAATTTCAGCCATTGCTGTTGAAACAGCAGCTAGTATTGCTGTAAATAAAATACTTTTACTTAGCCATGGTTTTAAGTAAATCGATGCAGCTTCTGATAAGCAATAGCCTGTTGCTATTCCAAGGTGCGCTGCATTATGCTGCAATATAATAAGCATTATTGTTGAAAGTGTTATAGTGAATAAAAGCGAATATCCATATGTTGATCCAGCCATAAGGTTAGATGCCCAGTTACCAGGATCAATAAATCCAACTGTAACTATTAATCCTGGTCCTATATATTTAATAAAATCTAATGCCATAAACTTAGGTTTATGTTCTCCTGTAAAAAGAGATTTATTCTTTAGTAGTTTTTTCACCCTACTCACCTCCATAATTTAATATTAATTTTCATTATTCATATATATATTCCAATTATCAATGATCAATGAATGTTTATTCCCTTTGAAAATCTTAATTGATGAACAATTCTTTTTTCAACATATATATTTTAAATAAATTATAATTCCTTTTTTATTTTTTCATATAATTCCTCAGAGTCTTTTCCTTTAATAAGTTTATCTTTTATCATAGCAATTGGTTGTTCTGAACATTGCTTACATTTTCCCAAACACTTTTTCTTTGAAATCTCAATATCTGGGTATTCTTCTTTTATCCTATTTATAACACTTTTCTTGCCTTTATTTTCTTCACAAAATTTTATTTTCATATCAATCCTTCCTCTCTTAAACTGAAATAACACCTCAATGTTGACAATTGGCCATTAATCCTAGATATTATTAAAGATAATCAATAACATAAAATTTATTTTACGTTATTGATTATCTTTTACTATAATCTACCAAAAACTATTTTATGTTAAAGAAAGCCTTTTTTCCTCTATATTCAGCTACATCACCTAACTCTTCATTTATTCTTATCAATTGATTATATTTAGCAACTCTTTCAGATCTTGCTGGAGCCCCTGTTTTTATTTGACCTGCATTTACAGCTACAACTAGATCAGCTATAGTAGTATCTTCTGTTTCTCCAGATCTATGTGATACTACTGCAGTATATCCTGCTCTATTAGCCATTTCTATAGCATTTAAAGTTTCTGTTAAAGTACCAATTTGATTTAACTTAATCAATATTGAGTTAGCAACTCCAAGTTCAATACCTTTTTCTAATCTTTCAGTATTAGTAACAAATAAATCGTCACCAACTAATTGAACTTTCTTTCCTAATCTCTCAGTTATTAGTTTCCAACCTTCCCAGTCTTCTTCAGCCATCCCATCTTCAATAGATATGATTGGATATTTATTAACCCAATCTTCAAAGAAATCAACCATTTCTGCAGCTGTAAGTGTTCTTCCTTCATGTTGTAATACATATTTTCCATCTTCATAATATTCTGATGAAGCAGCATCAATAGCAATAAAGATATCTTCACCTGGTTTATATCCTGCTTTTTCTATTGCTTCAATGATAACATCAAGAGCTTCTTGATTTGATTTTAGATTTGGAGCAAATCCACCTTCATCACCAATACCTGTTGAATATCCTTTATTATTTAATATTTTCTTAAGTGTATGATAAACTTCTGCACACATTCTTAAGGCTTCACTAAAATCTGGCGCTCCAGCTGGCATAATCATAAATTCTTGTAAATCTACTGAGTTATCAGCATGTGAGCCTCCGTTTAAGATATTCATCATAGGTACTGGAAGAACCTTCGCATTTACCCCTCCTATATACCTATATAAAGGTATCTCAAGTGCTTTTGCAGCTGCATTTGCAACAGCTAAAGATACACCTAAAATAGCATTAGCTCCTAATTTCTCTTTATTTTTAGTTCCATCTAAATCTATAAGCATTTTATCAATATATGTTTGTTCAAATACATTGCATCCTATTAATTCTGGTGCAATTATTTCATTAATATTGTTTATTGCTTTCAAAACGCCTTTTCCTAAAAATTTATCTTTATCTCCATCTCTTAGTTCCAAAGCTTCATATATTCCTGTTGAAGCACCCGAAGGTACAGCTGCTCTTCCTACAGTTCCATCTTCTAAATATACTTCTACTTCAACTGTTGGAAAACACCTTGAATCTAAAATTTGTCTACCAATCACATCTATAATTTCTACATAATCTTTCATTTATAAATCCCTCCTTAAATTCAAAACCTTAATTGATAATTATTATCAAATAAATTATACTACATATTTCGAAAAAATAAAAGTATTTTTATGTAAAATAATCTAAAAATTCAAAATTTTTAGAAATAAATAATTTAAAATAAATAATTTAAAATAAATAATTTAGTTTTTCAAATAATTTTGTTTTTATTGTTTCAAACTTGAAATTTACTGTATAATGGTCTTATACTTAATTCAATAAGGAGTGTTTTTATTGTTTGGATATGTAACCCCCTTAAAAGCAGAAATGAAAGTTAAAGACTGGGGTAGATTTAAATGTTATTATTGCGGATTATGCTGCCATATAAAAAAAGAATTTGGCAATATTCCAAGAATGTCTTTAAATTATGATATGACTTTCCTCGGATTATTATTAGATGCACTAAATCCTGAAGAGCTTCAAGTATCAAAGCATAGATGTGCTCTTCATCCAGCTGAAAAAAAAACTATAATAACTAATAATAAAGCTTTATCTTATGCTGCTGCCATGAATATATCCTTATTCTACTATAAACTATTAGATGATGTTCAAGATGATAAGAATATTAAAAGTAAGTTTTTTTCACTTCTCTTATCACCCTACAAAAAAAAGTTCCCTTCATCAATAACTGCTATTAATAGTAATATAAGTGATTATTTAAACAAACTTTCTACCCTTGAAAATAGTAAATCTTTTTCTTATATAGATGAAATATGTGATCCTTTTAGTGCTTTAGTAGGTACAATTATGCGTGATTATCCATATGAATTAAGGGATGATTGCCCTGACTTAAGAAATACACTATATAGTTTAGGATATTCTATTGGGAAATGGATTTATCTAATTGATGCTTTAGATGATTTAAAAGCTGATATGGAAAACAAGAAATTTAATCCATTAAATTTCTTATATAATAATGGAAACTTAAATTATGATAAGTTTATTGAAGCTATAAAACCAAGAATAGAATTTACTATTTTAAATTGCGGATATACTTGTAAAGAAAATTTAGAAAAATTAAATCTTGTAAGAAATAGAGATATATTATATAACATAATTGAATTAGGCCTAATGGATAAATACATTAATATAATTAACCGTTCACAAAATACCAAGGAAACAAAAGGAGAGATTAATAATGAATCCATATGAAGTATTAGGAGTAAAACCTGGTGCAAGTCAAGATGAAATAAAAAGTGCTTACAGAAAGCTTATTAAACAATATCACCCTGATAAATTTATCGATAATCCCTTACAAAACTTAGCTGAAGAAAAAATGGCTGAAATAAATAAGGCTTATGATGAACTAACAAAACATTCAGGTAATAGTAACTCTAATAATTCTTACTCTAGTAGTTCTAATAGTTATAGTAATTCTTCGAATGACTATGCTTCTTTTGATCTTCAGGAAATAAGAAGCTTTATTCAATCAGGAAATTATATGGCAGCTGAAAGCAGATTAAATTCAATTAATAATAGAAATGCAGAATGGCATTATTTAAATGGTGTCGTAATGCTTAATAAAGGCTGGTTTGATGCAGCTTTAAACGAAATGACTACAGCTGTTAATATGGACCCAAATAACTTTGAATACAGACAAGGTCTAAATTCATTACGCAGAAGAGGAAATAATTACTCAAATCCTTATTACAGAACCACAAATACAGGCAGTTCTGATATGTGCGATTGCTGTATTAAACTTTGGTGCTTAGACTCATTATGCGAGTGTGCTGGTGGGGATTTAATTGGTTGCTGTTAATCAGTTTACAGTTGTTAATTATCAATAATCAGTTTTTATTTTTTATTATCAATAGTTAATTCTCAGTTATCTATATTTAGAAGATAATTTTCAATATATATACAGGATTAAATTTATATAAAGAGGTGAGGTTAGATGAAGTCAAAACAAATTGCTGAAAATGGATTAACTGTAGCATTAACCCTTGTAATACTTTATGCTACTTCAATTCTTCCCATAAGTACTTTATCAATATTAACAGTTGCTTCTTGTTTAATACCAATTTCCATAATAAGAACATCCATTAGAAACACCATTTTAGTATATCTTGCTTCAAGTATCATCAGTTTCTTTTTGGTTCCAACAAATATAGCTTTATATTATGCATTATTTTTTGGAGTTTATGGAATAATAAAATACTTTGCTGAAAAAATAAAAAATAGGCCTTTGGAAATAGCATTAAAATTATTAGGATTCAATATTCTCCTCCTAATAATATATTGGGTTACAATTAACTTTTTAGGACTTCCTACCGTTAATTATCCTTTGTATTTGCTATGGGCACTGGCACAAATTGTTTTCTTAATTTATGATTATGCATTAACTATTATAATAAGTTTTTATTTAAACAGAATACATAAACATATTTAAAAAGCAGGCAATGACCACTATTGTTCATTGCCTGCTTTTTTGTTAATTTATTTGTTGCACTTATTGATTTCTTAATTGTGCTTTGCACTCTTTTTATTGGTGCGCGCTTTTTCTAAGGTGCGTTGGTTACTTAAATTTATGATCTTGGTTGCAGCATAGCTGCTTTTTCTATGTGGGATTGTTTATTTAAATTATTGATCTTAATTGCGCTTAATAAGTTCCTAATTGTGCTTCGCACTCTTTTTATTAGTGCGCGCTTTTTCTAAGGTGCGTTGGTTACTTAAATTTATGATCTTGATTGCAGCATAGCTGCTTTTTTCTAAGGTGTGTATTTTTTTATCAAATCAGTCAAGAACTGTACTGTTTTTATTGGTGCTTTTCCTATTGAGGTTTCTCCTGCTAGGAGGAAGCCTGTAACTCCACATTTTATAAAATTATATATACTTTCAACTTCTGTAATTGATGGCATCTTTCCATTTTTCATACTGTTGAGGAGATGGGTACCTATAATAATATCCTTTCCTTTATTTTTAGCTACTTCCTTTATTATTTTTTCTTCATATATTGGAGTATCTTCTATTGATGTCTCTGGAATTAAATCACCTCTTCCAATTACTACTCCATCAACTTCTTTCACAATATTTTCAATATTATTCACACCGTTTAAAGTTTCTATTTTTGCCCATATTCTAGGCTTAAATTCACTTTTTATATTGCTTATAAATATTTTCATTTCTTCTATGTCTTCTTTTCTTTCAACAAATGATTGGCATATTGTATCTATCTTGTTTTCTATTCCCCATTCTATTGCATTCTTATCTTTTTCATTTAAAGAAAAATTTTCTCTTTCCAAATTTTTAATATTACAACCTTTTCCACTTCTTATAATTCCACCTTTTATCGTAACTGCTCTAATAAATTCATGTTTTTTTCCAATTATGCTAAAAGACATAGTATTATCTTTAATACCAATTTGATCATACTCATTTTGATTTAAAATTTTATTTTCTACATTCAAAGGAATTACTTTCTTTTTCATCTTACTAATATTATGCTTTATTTGATCATATATATCTTCTCCACAAAAATATACTTCTTCTTCATTATAAATTTTGTATATATATTCAAACTTACTAGATACCCTTACTTTTGTTCCTGACAGATCTAATACTATTTCTATATCATTTTTTATGTCCTTTGCCATTTCTAAAAATTCTAAAAACTCTGCTTCGCTGCCATGAATATAGTTAAATCTTAAAATATTAACCCCACTGTCAATTATTCCTTTAAGAATAATTCTATCTTTTACATTTGGCCCTACCGTCCCTATGATGTACATACTTTCCTCCAAATTAGCACTACTTTTATTCTTATTATAGAAGCCTATTATTTAGCACTTATTTTCATTTTATTTTACAGGTGCTACATATAAGTTCTAAAAAACTGTTTTAAGAATAAACTTATTTTGTGTACAAGTATTTTAGGAGGTTTTTATGTGAAAAAGATTAGTTCTATTTTTATTATTTTATTGTTGTCATTAACGCTAACAGGCTGTGATTTTCAAAATCCTAGATACATAAATTTTTCTATGAAACCTAGTAACCATTATTATATTGATAAAATTAAAAATAGAATTTTAAATAATTATAAATATAAGCTTTATGTATTTGATACCAATTTATATAAAGAATTTCAAATTCCTGATGAAGAGGACAATATAGTAGAAGATCTTATTTCTTCCATAAATAGTGATGCATATACAGATGAAACAATTACTTCAAAGGAGCCTTTTAAACTAACAATAATTTTTGATAATGGTGAAAAATACCTAATAAAAGTTTTTAATTCTTCTATAATCTCTGTAGCTCCTTGGGATGGATTTTATAAGGAAGATGTTATATCAATTAAGGACTTGCCTTTAAAATATAATCTTTTTGATTTTTGCAATCATATATTAAATAATCCTATATCTAAATAAAATCAAACTATATTAATCTTTGTCTAAATTAGTATGATTTTTTAGACCTAAAAAATTTAACTTCCAAACCTATATAGCTTATTTAAATAATATAAAGGTAATTCTTGATAAGATGATATAAAAAAGGCTATAAACATTAATTTCTAATATTTATAGCCATAAAACTTTTAAATACTTTAAATTCTATATTACTTTCAAAATTACAGAATTACTGTTGCAGGTACTTTATAAGAGGTACTTATATTTAAATACCTCTTCATTTTCACTTCATATTAATGCTCCATCGCTTCCTAAATTATATCCATCTACTGATGTATTTGCTGCCATAGAACCATCTAACTTAAGATAATACCACTTATTTTCATTTTTTAGCCATCCTGTAGCCATATATCCATTTTCTTTTAGGAAATACCACTTACCATTATCCTTTTTCCAACCAGTTTGCATTTTTCCATCTACTGGGGATAAATATGTCCAGTTTGTATTGTCTTTTTGCCAGCCAGTTAATAAATTTCCTGTCTTATCTAGCAGATACCAGCTGTTTTCAACCTTTGACCAACCTTCTGACGCGACATCTGCAGCTGCAATTTTATCTTTCACTGCAATATAAGTTGCATTTGCATCTGTTGGTAAAGTCATTGTATTATTTACTTTATCTATTTTAACTTTATCTGTTACTTTTACATATTTATTTAGTTGTGGTACAAATTTATAAACTTCTGCAACTTCTCCAATAGCTGTATCTAATTTAATAGTTTCTAATGGACTAGACTTCTCAACTGCTATTACTAAACCTGTATTTTTACCGTTATTAGTCAAAGCCGTTAAAGATAATTTATTTCCATCTGAAGTTTGTACTTCCTTAGAGGTGCCAACTTGTGTTCCTTCTCCTAAAATTGAACTTAATTTAGATATTACTTGTTTTTCTATCTCTTTATTAGCCAAAGCACTGCCACTTTGTCCAACAGTTGAATCTGCTTCAGTTGTTTTTGCAATATCTGTTTTTGAGTTTACAGCTGTACCATAATCATTAGTTACATGATTATGGTGATGCCCACCAGATGAATTATTACTTATCACTGGTTCATTAACTGGATCCATATAATTAGGCCAAATTATTTTACCAGTATCATCTCTGTCAATTGTTTTTGGCATTTCAACACTTTTAAAGTAATCTTTTGTAATCTCTGTACCGCCCTTATTTATTGATTTTACTCCATCGCAGAAGTAGTTGTTATCACTAAGGACCATATCTGGAATATTATCTTGTTCTCCTGCCACGGTTCTAAATGAAATATCATTTTTCAAATCATAATCCAAAACTGCACCAGTATAGTAATCTAGTCCATAATTAGCATGCTTATTGTCTACTGAAGTAGAATTTTCTACAACAGCTGCCGGATTACTATTTCCAGTAATACCTACCGCATTATTATTAAAGGATAACGAATTTTTCAAAGTATGTTTGATAGATATTCCTTCTCCACCTAGTTTGAACCCATTACCATCACCTTTAGTAACTGTACCATCTGTAAGAGTCCCATTTCCATATGCTATACAATTTTCTATAGTGACTGCTCCGATTTTTCCATTTTCAAGCTTTGAGTATAAATCCCAGCCATCATCGCAGTTATTATGAGAAACACATCCTCTAAACACATTACCATATCCACAAGAAATTTTAGCTGCAAATCCATCAGCATTGTTCATAGCTGCATCCATATTATCATAAGATTCACAATTTAAAATAAGATTGTTGTTTGGCCAATTAGCTATTTTATCATTAATGTCTCCACTTATTTGTAAGCCTGAATCTCCATTTTTATAAGTCTTTACATTTTCCACTAAATTATTACTTCCTGAAATAGTAATTCCATGTTGTTTATCCAAAGTGTTAGTAACGTCTATTCCATATATCCTCCAATAATTTGCATAGGTTGTGAGTCCTCCAGATTTTTTACCAAAATCAAATATTGGTCTTTGTCCATCATAAGCTGTAAGAGTCTTCATTTTATCTTTAGTTCCACTATTAGTATTATCTATTACGATTGGACTTGTAAGATTGTATACACCACCTTTGACCTTTATTGTTTGTCCTGCATTAGTATATTTAATTGCTGAATATATGTCTAATGGACTATCTTCAGTTCCTTTCCCGGCATCTGTTCCATTAGGTGAAACATAAACCTCACCATTTTCAACCCCATAAGTTTTCATGTTTACTGTTTGAGTTTTGTCAATAACTGCTGCTCCTGATTGACTAGGTGTATATTTTATATCAAAAATATTATCTCCATTTCCTAAAACAGAAGGAATCTTTAAAGGTACACTATTTTTAATTTCACCATCATATAATATCCTTCCACCAAGTTTAACGTTAACATTCCCATCAATATTAGATTTTAATGTTAAATCATAATTTGATGTTCCAGAAGTAGCTGAAGAGGTTACACTTATCGCTGGTGTTATTACTATAGGCGGCTCTTTCACTCCTTCAGGATCAGTAGCTACATTTGACTCTCTCAAATCTATATTTGAAACTGTTATTGAAGCTACACGAGCTGCAAAGAATCCAAGGTAAATCCTATTACCATCTAAAACTTCTAATTGCTTTGGTCTGTAATAAGTAACCTCTTCTCCATCATTTACCGAAGCAATATATCCAGTATTAGTCTTTTTTAGTTTTAATTTATAAGTTGCAGTACCATCATTTGCAGGACGATTCCCAAATTTATGGCATCCTTCCATTACTATTGGCTCACTAAAATCTTTAGTTACCCCATTTCTAAATACAGATTGAACAAGCCCATTATATCCTCCTACCAAGCACATATTTGATGGAGATATTGATGAATCATTTTCTGTTCCTATAGTATCTCTTGCCATTATTCCAAAACCTGCTTGATTATCAGGTTTTGCTTTTTCAAAAAAGTTTACTTTTACATCTGCTGAAAGTTCAAAATTCTGAGATGGATCTATTACAGTATAATAATAAGACATTCCATCTTGCGATCCAGTAACTTTACCTCCTGTAGCCTTACCATCTTTACTTCCTGCTATCAATGTAACTGTATTATTAGCACTATCTACACTTATAGTATTATTTTGTATTGAAGTTGTGGTCCCAAATCTAGTAGATTTCCATTCAACCTGCTCAGCTATATTTCCAATTGATACTGCTGCTCCAGTTGTTCTAACTGCTGGTCCTGTTGTTCCCCCTATACTATTTTCAATTGATGATAAAGTGACTTTTGTGGTACTGTCACTTGCCGATAATAAAGTATTTTCATTAATATTTTTAGTTGCAGACTCTCCAAAATTTTCTCCATTTACCGCAGCAGAAATAACTGATACTTGTGATGTAGCTACTGCTGTAGAAATCAATATTGATAAAACCTTTTTTTTCATTTACTAGCTCCCCTTTTCTGTTAACGTTAACAAATAAATGTTAACGTGTTCATTTCTAAAATATACTTCACTAATCCAAAATCGTTTTCATCTATATATTACTATTCATAATTTATTTATGCAATAGTATTTTCTAATTTTTTCATTATTTTCCATAACAATAATTAATATGGAAAATAAAAAGCATATTATTTAATATATATATTTAATTCAAATTAATAATATGATATTATCTTGTTTATAGATGTCTAAAAAGCAACTCTATTAACAATAACAACTTGCTCATAGCAAATTAATAAAAAGGTATAATTTCAAACTTGTTTATTTATACTTATTATAAAAAATTAAATACATTAGGGAGTGATTTATGTGGTTAAAGTAGACTTTCATGTTCATACTAACTCTTCAGATGGAATTCTTTCTCCCTCGGAGGTTGTTAAGAGAGCTTACAAAAATAACGTTAAATATTTATCCATAACCGATCATGATACAGTAAGTGGCTTAAGTGAAGCTATTGATGAAAGCCTTAAGTATAATATTACTTTAATTCCTGGAATTGAACTATCAACTCAGCATAATAATGAAAGTGTGCATATTTTAGGTTTCTTTAAGGATAACAATTTCAGAAATGATAATCTTATAAAAGAATTAGCTAAAATAACTAACCATAGGGTAGTTAGGGCAAAAAAAATGATTAGTAAACTTAAAGAAGAATTTAATATAGAAATTAATTTCGAAAAAATTTCCAAAGAAACTAATGATACTATTGCAAGACCACATATTGCTAGAGAAATAGTAAAATCTGGCTACCCTTACACCCATAATGAAATATTTGATAATTTTATTGGTAAAGGCTGCAAAGCTTATGTACCGACCTTAAAATTATCAACTATAGATGGTTTAAAGCTATTAAAAGACTATAATGCCACAGTGTTTTTAGCTCACCCAAAACTAATTAAGAACACTAAGATAGAAGAGTTTCTTTCAATGGATTTTGATGGTATAGAAGCAATATATTTTCAAAATACTCCTGAAGAAAATCAAAAATTTATAAAAATAGCAAAGGATAATAATCTTCTTGTTTCTTGTGGTTCTGATTTCCATGGAGATTTAAAAAATGATGATCGACACGGTGATATCGGCTCAATTGAATTGCCTTTTGAATATTTATCAAAACTTCTTAATACCTTAGACATAGAATTTACCTATTCATAAAATTTCACTTTTGATTATCTACATAAAAATAAAGTGTACTCTAGAAGAAATGATTCATTTTATTGAACAATCTTCTAGAATACACTTTTCTTTAATTAATATCATTCATTCTACTCTCAATTACATCAACTGGTGTAACTTTTGACATTAAAGCATGTCTATAATTTACTGCTGCTGCTTCAATAATTACAGCAATATTTCTTCCTGGCCTAATTGGAACTGTTAACTTTTTCACGTTTATACCTAATATATTCATGTATTCATTATCTATTCCTAATCTGTCATAGTCATTATCATCTTTCCAGTGTTCAAAATGCATAATTAATCTAATTTCTTTTTCCTGAACAACTGAACTTAATCCATATAAAGTTGTAACATCTATAATACCAAGCCCTCTAACTTCAAGCATTCCAACTGTAATACTAGGTGATCTTCCTATTAATTGACCATCAATTTCCTTTATGTCAACAGCATCATCTGTAACAAGTCTATGTCCTCTTTTTATTAATTCTAATGCAGTTTCACTTTTACCAATTCCACTTTCTCCAGTAATTAATATCCCTATACCAGAGACATCAACCAATACCCCATGTAGTCTTGTTTCAGGTGCAAGTTTATCAGCTAGATATACTGTGGTTTTACTTATAAAATGCGTACTTACTAGGTTGCTTCTAACAAACCAGATATTATGTTTTTGAGCTTCTTTTATAAATTCCGGATGTGGTTCAAGCCCTCTGGTTATAATTAAACAATTTATATCAAAACTAAAATACTTTTTAACTCTCTTTTTTCTAAGCTCAATCTGCATGTCATCTAAAAAGCTCCACTCAGCTTTTCCTATAACTTGTATTCTTTCTGGAGCAAAATAATTATAAAAACCAGCAAGTTGAAGTCCTGGTCTATTTATATCATTAACGGATATCTCAACATCTTCTTTACCTTCGACTAATACTTCCAAATTCAAATCATCTACTAGTTTTTTTACTAAAACACCCATTCATACTACCCCTTTGTACTTTTTTTAGGTTCTATTTGATCCAACTGCGCTCTAAAATTTCTTTTAACATTATCTATGTATCTTTTTCTAAGTTTCTGTTGCAATTCCTTTTCTTCATCAGTAAGTCCTCTCTCCTGACTAAGCTTGTATAATAAATTTATCTTCTCTACAACTTCCTCTATTTTAGCGTTTTCAATATCCATTTATATTGTCATCCTTTCTACTTATATATCAATAATTTTACCATTTAAATTAATATAATCAATATGAAATAATTCGACATAAAATAAAACATAATAAAATACCTGTCGAACGTTTTAAATGTAAAATATATACATTTCTGTTATCATATGGTGTATTTTCTTTAGAAATATTTGTTTTCTCATACATTCTTCCAATATCTTGCTGCTTGTTGTCATTAATTGTTATATGAAATATTTTTACAAATTCTTCTTTGTTGTTTATAATTATTATATATTAAAAACCAGCTATGGTGAAAGAGGTGTAATTATGAGGACTTGGTTTATTTCTAAATTAAAATATAATGTTATGATTAGGACACATCTACTTAATCTATTATTATTGTTTTTTTCTCCAAGGAATAAATTTATAATTGCTTTATCTCAAAATTTGGACAAATACATTGTTTTATATCAAGAAGAATTACTTTCTTTACATCATAAGCAACATAATTCCAAAGCTGTTGATGAGATTGCAGCTTAGTCATTCTTAATATACAAATTTGTTACTCCTTTATTTGAAAATAACAGTATATTATAATATATAATTAATTATAAAATATTAAAGGTTTCTGAATTAAAATCAAAAATCACATATAAATAATTGATTTTGTCAATACAAAAACACCTCATTACTGAGGTGTTAAATCCAATTAATAGTTCCCAACATGCCGTTCACTTATATATTCAAATCCTGCGCCTCGCAGGTGGGTTAAACTCAATTCACTCCTGCCTTCTACTGCCACATTTGTGATAAAAGAAGCCTGACATTTATGAATATGTTGTAAATCCCGATAATGTCATGTAGGTTGAATATCATAAGCTTTGCGCACATCTCAGGAATTCTATGTCTTTATTATATCATAAAACACCATATTTTCAATAGTATTTTATGGGATTTTTACTTATGGTAATCGTTTAAAACATCTTCCATTTCTTCATCTGTTAGTTCATCTGAAAAGACTGCAATAAATTTATAATACCCATTCTCTACGTTTTCCATTCCAAATTCTTTGTACTTACCTTCTATCTCTAATTCATCAGATATTTCATCTATAATTGATTCAACATTATCTACAGCAATATCTCTTAAATATGGAATGTAGCATTCATTATACCATTCGTCAGTTTCAGGTTCAAAATCACTTTCTTCAGTTGAATAAGCTTTTGCAGCACTTATTTCTTCATTATCAAAATCATAATAAAATTTTATTATTACATAATTACTTTTTTGCTTTATCTCCTCTACATCAGCTAAGTCATTATCTTCTAAATATTCTATTATTTCAGAACTCTTCATAAAATCCGTGCCCCCTTAAACTTAATATAATAATTTTTTATATTCTTTTTTAATTTCTTCAAATTCCTTGTCATCTTCAACAAGATTTAATTCTTCATTTCCTTCTTCATTTATGTCTATTCTAAAAGCAAACATATCATCACTTTCTTCATCAACTGGTGATAATAATAAATAGCCTTGTTCTTCTAAATATATTTTTGCTATAGCTTCAAAATCTACCTTGTTTCCATCTTCATCTCTAAAGGACATTATTTCTTTTTCTTCCAAATTGTTCACCTCATCTTAATATTTGCTTACAACCATGCAGTTGCAAACTCAATAATTTTGTTAAACTTTTATTCGTTAACTTTCAAATTATTATATCCTTATTATATGATATTTCATACTTTTGTCTATAGATTTTAATAATTTTCTATAAGTTTTACTACTATGCTGCAAAAAGCTCAATGCATTTTAAAATTATACATTGAGCTTTAAAATCTAAAAATATTCTACTATTTATTATATAAAAAATTCCTTACTATACTGAACTATATTGATGTTTGCTTTTAAAATCCCCAAAAACATTGTAAATACTTTTCTTACTAGCCTTTGCAACTGCTTTAACTATTGCATAAGCTATGATACTATCTGCTGTATGATGTATTATTGCTCCAACAACTGTTGTTATCAAAGATATATAAACAGCTGGTCCAAATCCTACAAATGGAATTGTTACTAGAGCTTCTAATATTCCATGAATAGGTGCTGTTACAGCTACTGCTTTAACATAACTTTTATATTTTAAAATCATCATTGCCCCAACATATCCAACAATAATATGTGTTGCAGCTCTTGCAACTACAGGTAAAGGTAATCCAGCCATTAAAAAGCCAATAGTTGAACCTATTCCAACTACAACTGCCACAAATGGTGATATTAACATTGATAACATCATTGGTACATGCGCTGCTAAAGTTGCTGTATAATATGGTGGAATAACTATTCTTAAGATTCCAAATTGAATAGGAATTATAATTGCCAGTGCTGTAAGCAATCCTGCATATACCATTTGCCTAATTTTATTATTCATTTATTATTTCCTCCTCTTGTTTTTGCTGTATATACACTAGTATATAACATGTACACTCATAAGTAAATGCTCTATTTAAATAATCTTGAGACACATTTTTGCACAATAAATAACTTTTTCTTTTCTAACCATAAACTTGTTTTTATTTCATATAACTTTTATAATAAAACTTAGCATGACTATACATGACCTTTACTTATATTATCTTTAAAATTCTTATATTTATTCAAGGAGATTACAATGGAAAAAATATATATACTCGGAACAGGATCAGCCATGGTTACAAAATGTTATAATACTTGCTTTACTTTATCAAAGGATGATGAACATTTTCTAGTCGATGCTGGTGGAGGAAATACTATTTTAACTAATTTAGAAAAATCAAATATATCCATTACACAAATACATAACATGTTTATATCTCATAATCATAATGATCATATTCTTGGCAGTGTTTGGGTAATTCGTGCAGTCGCACAAAGTATATTAAACGAAAAATATATTGGAAATTTAAATATTTATTGTCATGATGAATCTATAACTGCAATAAAATCAATTTGCTCTTTTGTTTTACAAAAGAAATTTTTGAAATTATTCGATTCTAGAATCATTTTTAATGAGATTAATGATGGTTATAAGCTAACTATATTGGACAGAGAAACTACTTTCTTCAACATTCATAGCACCAAGGATTTGCAACATGGTTTTAAAACCATACTAAGTAATGGTAAAACACTAACTTTTTTAGGAGATGAGCCCTATAGAGAAACTGTAAAAAATTATTGTGAAAGTGTTGATTACTTATTTCATGAAGCCTTTTGCCTTTATTCTCAAAAAGATATCTTTAAACCTTATGAAAAGCATCATGCTACGGCAAAAGACGCATGTAAAAATGCTAAAGATTTGAATGTTAAAAATGTTATTTTATATCATACAGAAGATAAAAATTTAGACAATAGAAAAGAACTTTACATTAATGAAGGGCTTAAGGAATTTGATGGGAATATATTTATGCCTAATGATTTAGATATCATAGAATTATAGAAAAAAAGAATGTGCACTTCAGTAAACCTTTTGTGTACATTCTTTATATTACTTTTATATTATTCTTAAAGCATTTCTGTTAATGTAGCTCTAATTGCTTTTATAAAATCAAATGTGTTTAAAGTTTGAATATTATTATGTTCTGCAAGTACTGACAAGTCCCCTGTCATTTTCCCATCTTCAATAGTTTTTATCGAAGCTTTTTCTAACTTATCCGCAAATTCCACCAATTCTAAATTATTATCAAGTTCTCCCCTTTTTCTTAATGCTCCAGACCATGAAAATATTGTTGCTACAGAATTAGTTGATGTTTCCTTACCATTTAAATGACTATAATATTGATCCTGCACTGTTCCATGCGCTGCTTCAAATTCATAATTTCCATCTGGCGAAACTAATACTGAAGACATCATTGCGATTGAACCAAACGCAGCTGCTACCATATCACTCATTACATCCCCATCATAATTTTTACAAGCCCAAATAACTCCACCTTCACATTTCATTATATTAGCTACTGCCGCATCTATTAAATTATAAATATATTTAATCCCAGCTTCTTCAAATTTTATTTTATATTCATTATCAAATAATTTTTGAAAAATTTCTTTAAAGGTAGTATCATATTTCTTTAATATTGTATCTTTGCTTGAGAACCATAGATCTTGCTTAACATCTAATGCAAAATTAAAACAACTTCTTGCAAAATTTTCTATAGAATCGTTTAAATTATGCATTCCCATGACAACACCAGCTTCTGAAAAGTTGTGTATTAATTCTCTCTTTTCTTCACCCTTTTCAGACGTAACTACAAGTTCACATTTGCTTTTCGCTTCTACTATCATTTCTTTAGATTTATAAATATCCCCATATGCATGTCTTACTATTGTAATTGGCTTCTTCCATGATCTAACATATGGCTTTACGCAATTAACAATGATTGGAACTCTAAAAACAGTTCCCCCTAGTATTGATCTAATAGTACCATTAGGACTTTTCCACATTTCTTTTAAATTATACTCTTCCATTCTTGCTACATTTGCTGTAATAGTAGCACATTTTACCCCAACTTTGTGTTTCTTAATAGCTTCTGCAGAATCTATAGTAACTTGATCACAAGTTTCATTTCTGTGCACCAAACCAAGATCATAGTATTCTGTTTTCAAATCAATAAATGGTTCTAATAATTCCTTTTTAATTTCGCCCCAAACAATTCTTGTCATTTCGTCTCCATCCATTTCAACTATTGGATTAGACATTTTTATTTTTTGCATGTTTTTGCCCCCTTGTATTGCTTATATCCACTTTAATTAGATAATAACATTATACATCACCATTATATTTTTTTCAACTTTTTTGCATGATTATTCAATATAACTTGCAAAATTTTAAACTTTTCCTATATTTTCATAACACAAGAGTTGTTTACAAGCAATTTAATGCAACAGCTTTATATTTGCAATTCAATTTTCTCTTTCCCGAACAAAAGTTTTTAACTCTGCATTTATATAATATAAATTGTTAACCTTTTAGATTTTATCGAACTTCCAAATCTATAATATATATAAATAAAAAAATCTGAAAGATATAATGCAGATTCTTTTCTACATTAATCTTACAGAGTAAGATAGTATATTAAAATTTTAATTTTTCTCCTTCGAAGCTACCTCCACTAATCATAATTGCACGTAGATACCCAAAATCATTTTCTCCAACCTCAAGCCTTTCAGGACAATCTACTTTTAATTCTATAATTAATTCTGCATCTAATTTAGTAATCATATTTTAACCTTCTTTCTTAATTGAAATAATATTATAATCTCCTCTAAATAAACTTTTATGGTATAGTGTTTTAATTAAAAATCACTATACCATAAAGTAATGATTTGATAATGGACTAATCTTTCCTCATATCCTAAAGGCCTCATATTTATTATAATATTATCCAATTTCAAAACACTTGTTTCGTCTTCAAAACACTTGTACAAAAAAAAATATAATGTTTTAGATTAAAAATTCATCTTATACTTTTATAATCAATTTTTACGCATGACTTTATGCTTGCATTGACAAACTTCTTACTATATTCCATAAAATTAAATAACAAAAATACACACTTTGGCATAAATATTGCTTTAAAATAATAATGAAATCAACTTAATTTTCTAACAGTATCGTCAATTACTTAGAAAGATTAAACTTATTTAGGAGGAAAATTTTATGGAAAAAGAAATCAATTCGTTAAACAATGAAACGATAAATAAAAATCAAAAAGCTAAAGCTTCTGCAATTCTTGATAAAGATATGGCTACATCTACTTGGGATGAAAATTCGATGCCTTCAGTACGTATCAAATGGAATGGTTATGCTTTCAATGAAATCAAACTTCCAAATGGTAAAACTATTGTTATAGATCCTTACTATCACAATGTAGATAATAAATATGTACTTGATAAAACAAAAACTGCTGCTGATATTGTTGATGGTTGTGACTATGTGCTATTTACACATACTCACTTTGATCACAGCCAAGACTTTCCATATATACTCAAGAAATACCCATTGGTACCAGTTGTTATGCCTGAATCAGCTATAAGTCCCTTTAACTATGTCTATCAGATCATGAGTTTAAATTATAATGTTCAAGGTGTTTCAAATAATGATAAACTTGAATTTCCTGATTTCACTCTAGAAACCTTCTTAGGAAAACACACAACTAGAAAGGATATATCTAAAGATCCTAAAACTATTCCAATTTATTTCAACAAGGATGGAGAATTTGATCCTTTTGTATTTGAATTTTTCGAGACAGGAACTATTGTATTGAACTATAGAATAACAACAAAAGAAGGTTTTACTATACTTATTTGGGGTGGACAACTACCATCTGAATATAGAAAATACAATTATTTAGGAACTAATCCTGATTTAATGTTCTATCAAATGGCAGCTAATAATCTAGGGGATGGAACAACCTTTAACACTGGTAATAGAGAAAATCCAGTAGCTACTATGCTTGGAGATTTTATAGCTTCTGTTAATCCTAAAGCAGCTGTACCTTATCATCAAGAAAAATTTAGTATGGATGATCTTAATTCTATTGGCAAGCAATGTGCCGAACGAGGAAATTTAAAAGGTACAACAACTGGCTTTGTTGCGCCTGAAACTCATAAATGGTATCGCTTCACTAAAGATCAATCTAACAATGTAATTGTAACTTCCGTAGAAAAATAATACTTATTAATAAAAAAATATAACTCCATTATAATTAAGTTGACGAGACTAAATAGAATGGAGTTATATTTATGTATGAATTAAGTTTAAATGATAAAGCAATGACTTTCAAGGAGTTAGAGAGTCTAATATATTTCCTAATATTCTTTTTCCTTAAATAAGCTTTACCATCATAGCTATAATCTTTTGTAAAACTTCACTTAATATAAAATTTCTATTTGCTTGATATTCTGATTTTAAATTTTTATTATCATTATCACTTGCTATTGCAGCATCGGCATCTTTCTTAATATTGAAAGATTCGCAATATTTTTAGCCAATCAAGATCATCTGTAAAATTAAAGTTATATTAAAGGTACAAGAAAAAAAGCACGTAAAGTTCATTTACTTTATGTGCTTCACATGTTTTGTATGCTCTTAGTTCACTTAAAATTATACTATCTCTATCCCATCACATATGCACGCTCAAATCCTGTTTGAACTGCTTGTGCAATTCTACTAATCCTTTAATATCCCTTTTTATCAGTTCTTTATTATACCCATATTTTGAGAGTTGATAGTATCTCCTAAGTTTCCGTGTAATCATTGTATAGCATGCTTGGCTCTTTGACTTCAATGAAGTTATAGTATACTCACCATTATATTATCGTCTACTATTTTAATTTATCAACTTTTAACACAATTCTCTTTCCATGAAATTATCTAATCATTTAATTCTTTTGAATTTTTAATATTTAGTAATGAAATATAAGATACAAAAACTACTGTAAAAACAGACATCATTGCCATACATCCGTATATTTCAATATGGTCTGTATGCGTAATTCCTTCCAATACGACACCTAGTCCCATAATTAAGTATACAATTGCAGCTTCTAACCAATAAGTTTTCTTTGAAGTTACATTGTTTTTACTGATATCTAAATTTTTAGTTGAAATGAATAATGTGAATATTTGCATAAAAACATATACAACAAAAACCCAACCTACAAAATTTGATATAGGAACCCCAAAATAATCCCCGCCATTTTCCCAAATCCATGTCTGATGTATTGTAGATGCTTGAGGATCAGTCACAATATCCCACATAGTCATAATAATTGCAGTGGTTATAGGTATTATAATTTTTTGAACTCCTACGATTTTTTTACTAAAATGTCTTGTTAGAGCTTGTGTAATAGTCCATGAAGTATAAGCAATTCCAAAATATGCAATCATGATATACGCAGGAACATCTAAAATTCTAGGACCTGGAGTAGTATAATGATAATGTCCGAAAGGAAATCCTGTTTTTACACTTAATCCCTCAAAACAATTACTTACAATCCATGTAATCACGAACCATATAATCATGTTTTTTAATCCATATCGCTGACTCCCATGTATCCAGGCAAAAGCAGCTAAAGATATAAAGAAAATATACTTAGCTCCATCTAACATAGGTATATTTATTCTCATCATTATTGTACTAATACTAAGAAGAAATATAATTCCCAATTTAATATAATTTAAGTTTTTATTATTTTTCGTACCTACTGTCGGTTTAACATTAACGTTTGTATTAAACATATGATACATCTCCTTTTTCATATTTTTAATAAATGATATCATTTCATCTTTTTAACTTTCACTTTACTACATAACTAATCCATTCCTTTTTGCCTCCAAATTATTAATATTCATAGATCTTGTCCAACAATTAGATAATTTACGACGTCTGTTAATGAACGCAATGTTGATTATCTAAGTTATTTTTATTATAATGTCAATAATAACAAAATGCACTAACCAATAATTTATAAAATGTTTGATACACAACAAAATGCAGCAAATTGTTCATTAACAATTTTTTTGAAAGGATATATATATGGATAAACAAATTAAAGACAGACGAATTAGAAAAACAAAAAAATTACTAAGAGAAGCACTTACTGAATTAATGAATGAAAAAAATTTCGAAAATATCACCGTAAAAGATTTAACAGAAAGAGCAGATTTGAATCGGGGTACTTTTTATTTACATTATCGTGACATATATGATTTTTTAGAACAAAGCGAAGATGAAATAATTCAAGAAATTAATAACATTATAATTAAATTTGACCCAGTATTACTAGCTGAATATAATTTAAAAAATAAGCCATTTCCACCTTTAGTTGAACTCTTTGAATATTTTGCAGACAATATGGATTTTGGTAAAGCTTTAATGGGAAGCAAAGGAGATATTTCATTTTTAGAAAAGTTGAGAGTTGCATTTACAACTGAAGCCAAGAAATGGATTAAAATTTCTAGAAAAAATAATAATATGATCTTTGATAAGTATTTTGTTGACTATAGTGTATTTGGTTTTATTGGGATTATAAAAAAGTGGTTTGAAAGCAATATGGAGACTCCACCGAAAGAAATGGCGGTAATGGCGGTAAAAACCATATTCAACGGCCTCAATTAAAATGTGATTTTTTATACATCATTCAAAAATTAAGGTTAAGTTTCTTAATCTTGTTAGGAAATGTAGCTAGAAGCAAAGCACAACTATTCTGCATAAAAAGTGATATAACTTTTTATGCAAACAGGATATCCATTTCTCTTCAGATATCCTATTTATTATTACATTTTAATTACTTCTAGCTCTTCTAAGTATGTTTATTTCTTCATCCATAAGTCCTTTATTGCATCATTGTCTAATCCAATCTATATTGCTTTTATTGCTTGCTCTTCTTTTCCTCTTTTTATTCTCCTTCAACTAACAATTCACTTAGTTTCGAAAAATTTTCACCATCTTTTACCTATTTCATGGTTAATTCCAAATTGATCAAGAATTTTCATGACTTGATGATTTATTATATCATCCAAGTTTAAAGGATTGTTATAGAAAGCAGGCATTGGTGGTACAATTCTCACACCTAATCTTGATAACTTAAGCATATTTTCTAAATGAATTGAACTTAATGGAGTTTCACGAGGACATAATATTAATTTCCTACCTTCTTTCATCATTACATCCGCTGTTCTTGAAATCAAGCTGTCACTATAGCCATTAGCAATTGAACTAAGACTCTTCATGCTACAAGGAACAATTACCATGCCATCTGTAATAAACGAACCACTTGACGTTTTAGCACCTAGATTTTCATTATCATAAATTTTAGAAGCCAGACTTCCTACATAATCCAATGTGTAGCCCGTTTCTATTTCCAGATTGTTCTTAGCCCATTTACTCATAATAAGATGGGTATTCACATTTTTATTTTCCTTTAGTGCTTCAAGTAATTTTACTGCATATATTGTTCCTGTAGCACCTGTAACTCCAATTATTATCTCCATATTTCACCTCATCATATGATTCTTAAACAATCATTTTTAATTGCTCACATAACTCTATAATCATTTCTGAACATAAATTACGAGCATCAGATATTTCTTGTTTTGTAATATTATCTAAGTGTATTCCGCAACATAAAACAAAACTCCCCACATATTCTTTATTTAGTATTTCTCCAAGCATTTTTGTTATAATGCCTTCTTTATGGTTTGGAAAAGTAAATGTTTCATTGGTTGAAATTCGCGAACCTGTTGTTACTGCTCCTAAATGTGGTGTATCTCCTCCTGTCACAATGATACAAATATCTTTTCCCATAGGTATTGCAATCATATTTATTTCTACTCTATTTCTTTCTCTATTGATTTTAATCATACTACCTCCCTTTCATCTTTACTGCCGATAACACAAATAGTGTGAAAAAATATGTATTTTTTCACACTATTAACTTTGTTTTGCTTTAATATCTACATCTGAAACTGCTAATCTAATGTTATAACACATTTTTTTTATTCATGTTATTATTATTTTTTTAATCGTGCCTGAATAGGAATCCCAATTTTTATCTCATCAAAATCGATTTTATCTAGTTTAAAGTGTGGATCCAACTTATCAGGATTGATTACGTCCTCTTCTTCTGTGCTTCTCCAACTATAATTACACTTTTTACAATAAAAAACTTCCCAAGCACCGCTGCCATCTGGAGCTTTCGCTACAACTTCAGCTGAATCATTTAAACAACGTACACATTTCATTTTCTTATTTCTCCTTAATTGTTAATGTTTTTTTAAATCATTTTGAAGATTAGATACTAACTTACTGAATTCAGAAACCTTTTCGCTTTTCTCAATCATTTTTGAATCACTCATAACTTTATCTGGACTAACTGGGGTAGTCGCATCAAGTATTAGTTTTCTATCAATACCAGGTATCTCACTGGCCGGATTAAGAGCTATACCTGGACAGTTAGGAATAACAATAATATCTTTATCATCTCTAACTCTGCAGGATAATGCCCACATAACTTGAGTAAGATTAAATGGATCGACATCCTTATCTACAACAATTATATTACGACAATAAGCTGTACCATGTGGTGTTGATGCTAATTTAAGAGCCACAGTTTTACTAAATCCACCATATCTTACATCAGTTGATATAATTGTTGTTAAACCATGCTGATAAAAAGCATTTACGGCTTCAATTTCTGGCATTGTCTCTTTTAATTGTTTAAATAAAGGCACGCTAGTATTTAATGCCATAAGAGTATCTGCTTCTGTCCATGATTTACCAATATATAAGTTTTCATATATTGGATCTTTACGATGAGTTATCTTTTTAACTTTTATAAGTAACTGTTTTCGTACCCCAGAGTAGCTTCCTGGAAATTCTCCAAATGGTCCTTCAACAGTACGCACTCCCGGAATTACCTCGCCTTCAATTACGTATTCTGAATATGCTGAAACATCAAGGTCACAAGTTAAGCACTTTACTAATTCCATAGGTGTTCCCTTTAAAGCAGCAGCATATTTGTATTCTGACTGATCATAAGCTATTGGTGTGCTGGCAATAAAAGTAAGCATAGGATCATTTCCAAGACAGATAGCAATTGGTAAAGGTTTATTCATCTGTTCTGCTTTTTGAAAATGAACACCAAGATCATGGAAAAGTGCTGTCTGTAAAGCTAAAGTATCTGGACCCTGCACTTGGATACGATATGTACCAACATTTTGTGCATCAAAATTATCCATATCAGTAATATCTTTAGTTACTACACAGGCTTTTGAGAAATAGAACCCTCCATCATACTTATTAACTTTATAAAGAGGTAATAATTCATAAAGATTTATATCTTTATCAATCACGACTTCTTGGCAAGGAGCATCTTTTATCCACTTTACTTCGCCAGGATAATTATCCCAACGATTAGTCAATTCATAAAACTGCTCTTTTATAGTTGAATTCTTAGGCATATTAAGCATTAATGCCTGATTAGCCCAACTTCCATGAACATTTACAGCCACCTTTTTCCCTTTATACCCTATAATATTATCAAGTAATAGTGCTGGTCCACTTTCTAACTCTCCTGCTGCACAGCTAATTGCACTAATATCTGGCTCAGGTAAAAGTTCATCATGGTAATAAACAAGCTGACCTTCCACTTCAAGTATATCTAAAAATTCTCGTAAATCACGATAAGACATAATTTTTTTCTCCTTAATCATAATAATAATTTATTTAATTAATTTTAGAATCTCAAATAAGTTATAACTTATAAATTTATTATATGTTTGATTTTTAATAAATACAAAGATATAATTTGTTATAAATTAATACCTTTATTGATATAAAAGGAGTGTGTATTTTATGGAATTAATTCAATTACGGTATTTTCTGATTGTTGCCCAATTAGAACATATTACTCAAGCGGCAGAAATACTTCACATTTCCCAACCCTCATTAAGCAGAACTATTTCTAGATTGGAAAATGAATTAGGAGTTAAGCTATTTAATCGACAAGGAAGGCAAATTAAACTTAATGAATATGGAACAAGCTTTCAAATTCGTGTTAAAAGAATATTTAAAGAAATTGACAATGGAATAGATGAAATAAAAAATTTATCCAGTTCCAAAAAGCAAACTATTTCTATTGCTGTTAGTTCAGCAAGAATAGTATCCGATTTATTAATAAGATTTGCCAAGCAACATCCAGAGATTTATCTTCGTCAAACCCTAGTCCCTACAAATGATATGGCACATCTATTAGAAACTAGAAAAGTTGATTTCTGCATATCCACTTCACCTGTTGAACACCCTGAAGTAGAATTCCTTCCATTAATAGAAGAGGAAGTATTTTTAGGCGTTTCATTAAGTCATCCATTGGCAAAATGTAAAAGTATCTTACTTAAAGATGTTGCAAATGAAGCATTCATTAGTTTAATCAAGGGTTATGGATTACGAGAAATAACAGATAGCTTTTGTGAGAAGGCCGGCTTTTCTCCTAATATCATGTTTGAAGTTGATGACCCTTCATCCATAGGTGCGTTTGTTCTAGCAGGACTTGGAGTAGCATTTATACCTGAACCTGTATTTCATCACTACAAATCTCTACCTATAGTAAAACTACAAATTAAAGAACCAATATGCCGACAGACTATTGGATTGTATTGGAATAAAGACCGTTATTTTTCGAAAGCATTATTCTACTTTTCTGAGTTTATAAAATCATATTTTGAAACATTGAAATATAATCATCCAAAAAGATAGTATATAGATTTTGTTTTTACACAAAACTATATACTATCCCATCAATTTCACTATATGCAAATTTTTATCTTCACACGATTATCATCAACCATATAATTTATCCTTTCATTTTCAACAACCTTATTTAGTTCTTTTATCGCACTGTGACAATTTCTTTTAGTTCTAAATCCGTTAGTAATATTAGTGGTGATTATTTTAAAATTGAGAAATAAATCTACTTATCGTTTTTTACAATTCATTAACAAACATATACCTCGCATCAATTAGATGTAATAATATTTCTAATTGATACGAGGTACTGTACTAAAATACTTTCAAATTAAATTTTATCCCTTATAATAGCATCTTTATTGCTACCAAAGAACATTTGCTCCCATAATCCTTCTTTTTCCCCATTTTTCTCTATTGATAATTTAACATTGCCAATGTATCTTACGTAAGAGTGTTTCACTACCATATTTAAATTCATCTCAAAAAATAGTACACTAAATAAATCCATTCCATTTTTTTAACTTGTTTGTTGAATTATAAAAAGAATCAGCGCCTATTCTACATAATTCTTTAAATGCTTCAGGAGATCAATTAATTATTAACTACAGTAACTTTTTGATATAATTTAATTGACCACCATCCAATAACACATCTTTTTGTCTATCTGAAAGTGTTGCATAAGCTTCTATTTTTGCATTCTTCGTTTTATTTATAATTATAAATTCACCATTTTTAAGCTGATCCTTTGCATTTTCAATAACTAAAACATCCTCTTGGCTAATATTGTTATAATCAGCTTGATCCTTAAATCTTAATGGCAATATACCATAGTTTATTAAATTATCATGATGAATTCTTGCAAATGACTTGGCTAAAATAGCTTTTACTCCAAGATACATAGGCGCAAGTGCTGCATGCTCTCTAGAAGACCCTTGTCCATAATTAACTCCACCTACAACAATTCCGCCATTGTTTTCTTTAGCTCTTTTAGCAAATTCAGTATCTATACCATTAAATACATATTCTGATATTGCTGGCACATTTGATCTAAGCGGAAGAATTTTAGAACCAGCTGGCATTATGTCATCAGTTGTAATATCATCTCCAACTTTTAGTAGTACTTTACCACCAATTTCAGCTTCCATTTCACCTCTTACTGGTAATGGTCTAATATTTGGTCCTCTTCTTACAACAACATCTTCTGTATTTTCTACTGGTGCTTGTATCATTCTATCATCTATAATACGCTCTGTCGATTCTTTAACTTCTTTTAATGCCTCTACATTAAATCCATCTAAATCTCTAGGATCACTTATTACTCCAGTTATAGCACTAGCTGCAGCAACTTCTGGACTTGCTAAATAAATTTGACCATCAGCAGTTCCACTTCTTCCTATAAAGTTTCTATTATTTGTTCTTAGGGATACTCCACCTGATTGAGGCGATTGACCAATTCCAATACATGGTCCACATGCACTTTCTAGAATTCTCGCTCCTGCTGAAATTAATTTTTGAAGTATTCCATCTCTAGCTATCATTTCAAAAACTTGTCTTGATCCTGGTGCTATACAAAGACTCACATCGGGATGAACAAACTTTCCATCTAAAATGATTGCAGCTTTAGCTAAATCTGAATAAGATGAATTCGTACAGCTTCCAATGAATACTTGAGTAACTTTTACATCACTTGCTTCTTTAACTTTAATTACTTTATCTGGCATATGAGGCTTAGCAACCATTGCATCTAATTCGTCAAGATTTATTTCAATTAATCCATCATATTCTGCATCATCATCTGCTTTAAGTTCTGTCCAATCAACTTCTCTGCATTGAGACTTCATAAATTCATATGTAAGCTTGTCACTTGGGAATATTGATGTAGTAACCCCTAGTTCTGCTCCCATATTAGTTATAGTACATCTTTCAGGTATACTTAGTGTTTCTACACCTGGTCCTGTATACTCTATTACTTTTCCTACTCCGTTTTTAACCGTCATTCTTCTTAAAAGTTCTAATATTATATCCTTAGCTGCAACACCAGCTCTTAACTGTCCAGTTAATCTGACATTAATTACTTCTGGCATAACTAATGGAAATGGTTGACCTGCCATAGCCATAGCAACACTCATACCTCCAGCACCTATAGCTATCATTCCCAAAGCACTAGATGTAGGTGTATGACTATCTGATCCTAAAAGAGTTTTTCCTGGTACTGCAAATCTTTCTGAATGTACCTGATGACATATTCCATTTCCAGGCCTTGAACAGTGTATACCATATTTTGCAGCAATAGTTTGTAAAAATGCATGATCATCTGCATTTTCAAAACCTGTTTGTAAAGTATTATGATCTATATAACTTACCGACACCTCTGTTTTAACTCTTGGAAGTCCTAATGCTTCAAAAGATAAATATGCCATTGTACCAGTAGCATCTTGTGTTAATGTTTGATCAATTTTTATTGATATCTCTTCTCCAGCAATCATATTACCTTCTACTAAATGACTTTTTAAAATTTTTCTAGTTATATTTTCTTTCATTATTAATTTCCTACCTTTCGTTAAAAAATATAATATATATCAAACAAATTTAAACAATTAAATTTCAAAACTTGTTTTAAACTAATTCATATAAAATATTCTGATTTTTTATTTATCAGAAAAGCATATCTTAATCAATTTTCTACTATCTAATAACTCCAAATACAAATCCAATAAGAATAACCAAAATATTTGATATTGTTTGTACCGGAACCGCTAACTTACAATATTCTTCAACATCCATTTCTAATAAACTTGCTCCTACATGAGTAGTTGGAGTTAATGTTGAAGACCCTGTTGCAAAAGCTAAATTAGTTACAAAAGGCGCAATAATTATTATGCCATCTAATCCAAAAGACGCACCAATAGAAATTAAAAGTGGGTATAGCGAATTGTAAAGTTGATATGGCACAAATCTAATGACAATAACACATAGCGCTAATAAAATCAAATGCATATATCTCGCTAAAAATCCCGGAAAAATCCATACTATGAATTGAGAAATACCTTTCACCATTCCTGTTGAATTAAAGATACCAACAAAAATTGAAATACCTATTAACATAAGTAATGTATTATAAAAAGTATGTCCAGATTTTTCCCATATAGCTTTATAATCCTTTGGTTTTGGATAATTAATCAAAGTAGTAATAAGTGTCGCAAAAATAAACACTATATATGAAGGAATCAAGAAATATGATAGTGCGACTACAGATCCAATAAATACAATCAAATTAATCCAAAAAAATTGTGGTCTTTCATTTGATTTCACATTATTTTTATCAGATTCTATAGTATTCTCTGTATCATCTTCTACTTCCACAAACGCCCCTACTAATTTCTTATGACGCCTTCCAAAATATATCCATTGCAATATAATTACTGGAATAAAACATAAAGAAATAGGAAGAACTCGTTGTGATAATTGTAACGGATCTACCTTTGCAAAAACAGACGAATTTGCTATTCCAATTCCCCATGGCAAAAAACTCATAGCAGCCACTGTAGTTTGGACAATAATCATAGCAGCTTTTCTATCAAAGTTGAATCTTTTATATAACGATACCATAACTGGGAATACAATTAAATAACATGAAACTGGTGTTGCTGTTGCCATTCCTATCGCAGCTACAATTGTTGTCATAATCATAAGAGTATAAACATTAAATTTGCCTCTTGTTAATTTCATTATTCCCTGAACAATAACATTAAACATACCTGTTTCTGATAATAAAGTAAAATACATCAAACCAAATAACAGCATATATCCTACAGACTTCATAGTATTATTAGTTTGTTCTATCATAGCATTGCTTAAGTCAGTTAATTTAACTCCTAAAAGCAAAGCGCAAATCATTGGAACAACTGCTAATACAAACTGAATCGGAATTTTTTTCAAAAATATACATACAATAATAATACATAACATAACAATTGCCATAATTGTTGTTGTCATTGGTAATTCCCCCTTTTTTAAGTAATTCGACTATTTGCCTTCGGTTCTATCTACTAACTTCGTATATGCATAACAATATTATTAATATAACAAGTTGTACACCAACTTTCGATACTTTATCGAAAGTTTAATTTTAGTAGATTTATTTACTATTATTTTTACTCCTATATAATCCCACCCACTTTTCTAACATTAGTAATTAACTTCAAAATAATAAACGTTTTCCTCTAACGCCCATTCATTTTTTACTATACTAAAATTTATATAGCAAGATTAATGCCAACTTTCTGGTCTCTATATAAATAAACTTTCACATAGATAAATCAAAGCTTTTTCAGTTCAATATTTTATTATTTCGTGTTCATTATGTTTCCTTTTATAAACAATGTTTGATTTTTCGAAATAAATGTTTTAAAATACATATATATCTATAGAAATCGGAGTGGTATATTCATGGCAAAAATATTATTCATTGTTCCAACACAAAAAATCAAAGCTATTATTTATAATTACATAGAAGAATATTCAAATTACTATACTTCAATGTTTAATGAGAAACAACTTTCAGAAATAGAAATAATTGTATCCCCATCTTTAGAAAAAATCGATCTTCTTATTTATAATGCTGACATTTTTGTTGCTCGTGGAGCTACAGCTATACAAATAAAAAAGCTTTATCCTAATACTCCTGTTGTAGAAATACCTGTTACAACTATGGATGTTGTATCATCTGTTATATCGCTACAAAAAGAAAACACTAACAATTCCCCAATTGCATTGGTAGGCTTTGGTAATATTTCATATCAATCACATTTTGCAAGTCAACTTTGCAATACACCTGTAGTTCCTTTTCATTTTCCATACCATGACATTAGCACTAACAATATTTCAAAATTATTAGACAAAATAGATTCTGATGGATTTAGATATATTATAGGCGGCATAAGAATAATAAATATAGCTCAACAAAAAAATATAATTTCAACTTGTCTGCACTGGGAAAGAGAAGCCATTTGGATTGCAATAAGAGAAGCACAGCATACAGCGGGTATACGTCACCAGGAACGTAAACGTGCTGTGTATTTCGAAAATATTCTAAATCATTCTCACGAGGGCATAATTTCAACAGATGCAAGCAATAAAATTATACATATAAATTCATCTGCCGGGAAAATCTTAGATATTAATCCGCCTTCATGTACTGGCGAAAATTTGGAGGCTATTATTCCAGATTCTAAACTCAAATCAATACTTAATAATAATGAAGATTACTCAGATGAGTTAATAAAAACAAGAAATATTAATATTATATTAAACAAAGTAAACACTTCCCTAGGAAATGAAATGCTTGGTAATGTTATAACCTTTCAAAATATTAACAATATATATAATACAGAATTAAAAATACGAAAAAAACTCTATAACAAAGGTCTTGTAGCTAAATACAATTTTGACAATATCATTGGTGACAGTGCCTCATTACAAGAAGCAATAAAAAAAGCTAAAGTATTTGCAAAAACACCTTCAAATATATTAATCACAGGAAGCTCTGGAACTGGTAAAGAACTTTTTTCACAAAGTATACACAATTATAGTACAAGAAAAAGCGGATCATTTGTAGCAGTAAACTGTGCTGCAATTCCAGAGAATCTTATGGAAAGCGAATTTTTTGGTTATTCAGGAGGTGCATTTACTGGCGCTTCTAAAGACGGAAAAATGGGATACTTTGAACTTGCTCAAGAGGGAACTATTTTTTTAGATGAAATTTCTGAAATTCCATTAAACTTACAAGGTAAATTACTTAGAGTAATTCAAGAAAATGAAATTATGCGTATTGGCGATGACAAAGTAGTTCCTATAAATATCAGAATTATTTGTGCAACAAATAAAGATTTGAAAGTGCTTGTAAATCAAGGAAAATTCAGAGAAGATTTATATTACAGACTATGTGTCTTACAATTACGCCTCCCTCCTCTTCGTGAACGTGGAGAAGATATTTTAAAAATTGCTAATCATTATATATACCAATATGCTTATACAATTGCACAAAAACCTCCTCTTTTATCTTCAGAAGCTGGCAAGCTATTTTTAAAATACTCTTGGGATGGTAACATTAGAGAACTTCGCAATATTTGCGAACAATTAGTAGTTTTAAATGAAACAGGAATAATATCTGATAAAGAAGTATCAGCTATACTTCCAATTGATACAAGTAAAGATATTGAAGAACCACTCATATTTAAAACACCTATATCAGATGATCTTTCGGCTAATAGAAAAAATTTTGAAAAAGATCTGATTATAAAAACTCTTGAGGAATGTAATTCAAACAAAACTAAAGCAGCTTCAATTCTTGGCATAAGCCGATCTACTTTATGGAAAAAATTAAAGTATTACAATATAAAATCTAACACAACTTTTAATAAATAGCTTGATTCTCACAAATAAAATCAACTTAAACTCCTTTATTTTAAGTAAATGAAACTAGCAGACTTTTACTTTAACATAGAAATATTTTATCATAAATCTCAAATTCATAAAATTTGAGATTTATTTTTTGGCTCAAAACTAAAAACTATGCTTGACAGAAAATAATTTTAAAATTTAATAAAAAATGCATTCAAATTCCTGTATTCTATAAGTTACTAAACTAAAAGAATTTAAGGAGTTTGAATGCAATTACAATTGCAGATATACAAATGCAGCCGTGGAAGGTAGAAACGGTAAACTTAAAGCGATTCAACGCAGACACTATTTTGCACGAAATAAATACTACTACAAATGAAGAATTTTATTAGACTGCAATAACCATTTCTTGACAGCTTAAGCTGTCAAGAACACATTTTGGTGTTGAGCGTGAATTATAGTTTGAAATTTCTAGTATATTTCCTTAATTCATCTGCCATTAAACTTAATTTTTGAATTTCATTTGCAGTATTCTCACTATAACTTGATTGCTCCTCTGTAGAAGCAGTTACTTCCTCTGTACTTGCAGCAGTTTCTTCAGATACAGCCAAAATTTTTTCCATATCTTGTTGTATACTTTCTCCTGCACCTTCTACTTCTTCTGAAAATTTTGAAATATCTTTAACTTCACCATTAATTAGGTTTACAATTTCCAAAATATCATTAAATATTTTAGAGGTATCCTTTACAGATTCATTGTTTTCACTTATAGCACTTGTTGCATGTTTTGCACTTTCTACAGCTAAGTTTGTAGTATCTTTAATATCTTTTATAATCGTATGAATTTTTTCAGTTGAACTTTGAGATTCTTCAGCAAGCTTTCTAACTTCATCAGCAACAATAGCAAAGCCTCGGCCTTGTTCTCCAGCCCTCGCTGCCTCAATAGCTGCATTCAGTGCTAATAAATTAGTCTGTTCTGCTATTTCTCCAATTACATTTATAATTTGTCCAATTTGGATTGTTTTATCATTTAGTTCAAAAATAACTTCAGATACATGTTCAACTGCATTAGTGCTTTCTTCCATTTTCATATTTTGAGTATTTACAATTTCCACTCCACTTTTAACTAACTTTCCAGCCTTTGAGGAAGATTCATAGGAATGATTACTGCGGTCTGCAATTTCAGAGATGGACTTAACAATTTTATTAACCGATTCAAATGTTCTTTCAACACTTTTAGTTTGTTCATCACTTCCCAAAGCTAATTGATTGGTTGCTTCAGCAATTTGCCCCGCTACAATTTTAGCCTGCTCAGATGAGTTTAATACTTCCTTTGAGGATACCGTCACATCGTCTGCTGCCACAGAAATTTGTTTAACCAAATTCCTGAAATTATCTCTCATCTCACTAAATGATTCTAATACTTCTCCTATTTCTCCGCCCGCATCAATTTTAAAATCATAATTCAAATTGCCTTGAGCTAATTGCTTTGCTGCCTCTCTTAAGATCATTAGTGGTTTCACCATGCTTTTAGCTAGAATAATTCCTATTAAAGCCGCAACAAATAAGATACATACAGCTATTGTCACCATTTCTATTATAGTTTTACTAACTGAAGCAAACGCTTCAGTATAAGTCTGCCTAACTACAATCGCCCAACCTACATCAGGAACACTTGTATAACTACTAATTGCTCTGTCACCATTATAATCATATTCTGTAGTCCCCACATCTCCTGATAATGCTTTTTTCACAGGTGCTATATCTGATATATTTCTTCTTTCTTCAACCATACTTTTATCCGGATGAGCCAAAACTTGTCCTTGAATATCCGTTACAAATGCATACCCAGTCTCTCCAATAGCAATTTGTTTTCTCATTTCCTCCAGTCCATTCAAACTCACTTTCCCACCTAAAATCCCTTGGAATTCATGATTTAAGTTAAAAATAGGAACAGCTATAATCACGCTAGGCTTCCCGTTAGTTTTTGAAATTACTACGTCACTAATCACTGTCTTTTTCTTAGAAGCTGCATCCTTAAAATAATCACGATCTGAATTACTAACTAGTTCTGCATCATCAGATTTTGATACCTGCTGGCCTGTAGCATCTGTTATAAAAATAGCTTCAAAATCTGGATACTTCTTATTAATTTCTTGTAAAAGAGTCTTTTGATTTTGAATATTATATAATTTTATATCATTAGTAGATGCTATACTTTCTAATATTGAAACGTTTTGATATAAATATGCATGAATTTTTAGACTCAAACTTTCAGCTAATTCTTTTGTAGTATATGTTAGATTATCATTAATAGTCGTAACTTGAGAATCTGTGGATATTACTCCTATTACTAGCACCGATATTGTAATCAATGCGATAATCAAAGAAATTATTTTAGTACCTAATCTTAACTTCTTAATCATCTGTTACTCCTTCCATTACTTTTAAAATTCATAAATAAATGAGCAAAAATTAGCGAATGGCTAATGATTAATGACTTAGATTAAAACTGCTATGCAATTTCCTTAGTAAAATTATCCCTAATATTTAAAAAGAGGGCACAACTTAATGTACCTTCTTTTAAACAAGTCATATATTAATTAGTAAAACCCTTCATTAATTAATAGAATCATTAATTATATGATTAACTTCACTTATTAACTCCTCCATTGAATGTCCTCTGCTTCTTGCACATGCTTTCGCGCTATTACTGCAAAGTAAGCATCTTCTGGCATGCAGTCCAATCCCAGCTCTACTAGTCAGTTCTCCATTTTCATTAAATACATCAATATCAAATAATCTTCCCAATCTATGATTTTCTTCAATAGATGTAGTTATCCTTTTTGTGCACCATGAACCTGCATCAACAACTAGGAATGCTTCATCACCACCTGCGGCAACTCTAACTGTTTTATGAAGCACCTTTATGTTTTTCTTTTCTAATTCTTCTTCTAATAATTTAATGCCCTTTTCATGAACTTTAGTAAAAGTCGAATTACACTTTTCTGTTCCTGGAATATTTAATGTAAAAGAAATCAAAGTATTTTTATAAGTTTCAATTAAATTCCGCTGCATTTCTGCTCGTTTTTCTCTTGCGTTAAGTATTTCTATAAGTACTTGGTTTTCTTCTTTCATATTAATTCCTCATTTTAATTTATTTTACTTGCTTTATAACGTCGATGATTGTTCCATCTCTGTATTCTACTAAACCAACTATCTTATCAGCAAATTCAATAGCCTTAGGCTTTCCAACAACACTTTCTGCCTTTTCTTTTAATTCTTCTATAGTGCATAAAGGTAATTTAGCTTTTGTGAATTTTTCTATTAAATCTGTTCTTAATGGATTTACTGCTATTCCTCTGTCAGTTACTACTACATCAATAGTTTCTCCTGGAGTTATTACAGTAGTTACCTTTTCAACAATAGTAGGTATTCTTCCTCTGATTAATGGGCAAACTATCATTGCAAGTTTTGCTCCTGCTGCAGTATCACAGTGTCCACCTGAAGCACCTCTAATCACTCCATCAGAACCAGTAATTACATTAACATTGAAATCTGTATCTACTTCTAAGGCACTTAAGATAACTATGTCTAATTTATTAACAACACATCCTCTATTATGTGGATTAGCATATAAAGATGCACTGATTTCATAGTGATCTGGATTTTCCCCAATTGATTTTGCCGCTGTTAAATCAAAACCTTGAACATCACAAATCTTAGAAATCAATCCTTCTTGCTGCATTTCTACGAATTGTCCTGTTATTCCACCTAGTGCAAAGCTAGCCTTAATATCTTTTTCAATCATTGTCTTCTTTAAGAATCTTGCTACTGCAAGTGATGCTCCACCAGTACCACTTTGAATAGAAAATCCTGGTTTGAAATATCCCGAAGCTTCAATAGCTGATGCTGCGTTTTTAGCAATCAAAAGTTCTCTTGGATTCTTTGTATATCTTGTTGCTCCAGATACTATTCCATTTGGATCTCCAATTGCATCTACTGTTACTACATAATCTACATTAGTTTGTTCAATACTTGCAGGTACGTTTGGATATGGTACTAAGTTATCTGTAATAAGTACTACCTTATCTGCATATTCTGCATCTTGCTTAGCATATCCTAAAGAACCACAGAAAGATTTTCCGCTGTATCCATTAGCATTTCCGTATTCATCAGTACTAGGTGCACCTAAGAATGCTACGTCTATTTTTAATTCTCCTGATTCTATTGCTCTTGCTCTACCACCATGAGAACGGATTATAATTGGTGTATCTAAAATCCCACCTGATATAGCTTCTGCTAAAGCTCCTCTAACACCACTAGTTGTAATTTTGCTTATTACTCCGTTTTTAATATGCTCTACTACTGGTGCATGTACTCCACTTAAAGAACTCGGAGCTAATGTTAAGTTCTTGATTCCAAGTTTAGCTATAACATCTAGTACCATATTTAAAATATAGTCCCCTTCTCTTAGGTGGTGATGGAATGATATTGTCATGCCATCCTTAAGTCCAGTTGCAATTACAGCCTTTTCAATACTATCTAATAATTTACTATCTCCTGGTTTTGTTTGTGCTATTTGTCTTCCAAATTTACGAGTTTCAGGTTCATAGCTAAATGGTCCATTATAAGGTTTTAACTCCCCAATTCCTTCTACAACTTCTGGTACTTCTCTTAAAGCTTTATTCTTAAGCATTTTCGTCCCCTCCTTCATTTACATATACGCCTGCAGCTTCTGCTAACATCAGTGCTCTTTGAGCTCTTTCTATTATTGGCTTATCTACCATTTTTCCGTCTAGAGACACAACCCCAGATCCTCTTTTCTTAGCTTCTTCAGCTGCTTTTATTACTCTTATTGATTTATTTATTTCTTTTTCTGATGGTGTATATATTTCATGAACTGGTCCAATTTGTCTTGGATTGATTACTGATTTTCCATCAAAACCTAATTGCTTAATTAATCTAACTTCATTTTCGAAGCCTTCTTCATTGTTTACATCTGAGTAAACTGTGTCAAAAGCATATATTCCTGCCGCTCTTGCTGCAAGTATTATTTGGCTTCTTCCAAATAATAATTCTATTCCTTCTGGTGAACGTGTTGTCTTTAAATCAGTTACATAATCTTCTGCTCCAATTGCTATACCCATAAGTCTTTTGCTAGCTGTTGCTATTTCTCTTGCATTCATTACTCCTAATGCACCTTCAACTGCTGCCATCATCTTTGTCTTTCCTACTGGGATTCCAGCTTCTTTCTCTATTCTTGCTATTTCATTTTCTACATCTATAATATCTTGTGCACTTTCTGTCTTTGGAAGTCTTATAACATCTGGCTGTGCTCTAACTATAGCTTCTAAATCTTCCATTCCACATGTGTCTAATCCATTTATTCTTACTACTGTTTCAACACCTTCATAATCTATAGTCTTTAATGCATTATATACTAAAAATCTAGCAGCATCTTTTTCATTTATTGATACAGAATCTTCTAAGTCAAACATTATTGAATCTGCTCCATAAATGTGTCCATCCTTTATCATTCCTGGGTTATTTCCTGGTATATACATCATTGTTCTTCTTAACTTGTACATTATTTTTCTCCTCCCCAGTTAAAGTTAGTTTCTTCTGCTGCTCTTAAAACTGCTGTTTGTACTCTTGCTTTTATAACGCAATCTAAAGCACCTTTGTCATCTGCTTTAACAGTAGCACTTTCAACATTCAGCTCTTTCAAAGTATCTGAAATGACCTTCTTTATTTGGTCACCATATTGCTTTTCTACAGAACTCTTTAATTGTATCATTATGTTTTTTTCTTGATTTGGCTCTATTACTACTGCAATATCGCTAGATTCTAATGTTCCAGCCATAGCCACTTTTTTAATTTCCATAATTGACCTCCTATGTTTTATTTCTAATTATTTATATATTAATTTTAGATTTTGCTGATTATATCTTTGCCCTCTGCAGACATCAAAAATTTATATGTTGTTTCTGGAACCATTTTTTTAACACCTAAAAATTTTTCTTCCATAATAAGCTGCCTAACTTTTGATGCACTTGTTATATATCCACCATAAGCAACCCTTGGAACCTCAATAACTTCTACATTATAATAAGGCATCATTTCTTTCATAGTCTCATTATAAGTTCTGGTTACCTCACAGGTTGGTTCCTCACCTACATACCTTCTATTAATCCCCAATGCAGGCACTATGTATTTTGCGAAAATTTCAATATCTAATAATGTATGACTTTTTACTACTTCATCAGGCTTTTTTATAAAATATGATGGAAATGTCGCATTTGAAATAATATAATCTCCACATTTATGTAATACTACATTGTTTAAATGGCTTGTTCCTTCCTGAACTAATCTATATCTTACTTCTGCTGGGAAAATAGATCTGTCCTCAGAAACTACGAACACATGAACCACATCACTTTCTCTTGAAGCTTTTTCTATTAATGCTTTATGCCCCAAGGTAAAAGGATTACAATTCATGACCACACTAGATATTATATTTCCATCCACTTTCTTAGACTTTATCCCATCTACAAAATCACTTATACCAAAAGGATTGTTTTCAAGCAAAACTACTTTATTAGGCACTTCTGCTATTTTATAAAAGCCTAAATTTTTAAATATCTCTTGATTCTTTGGCTTTGTATAAACAAATAAGTGCATGTTTCCTCTTCTATATTGTTCACTTACTAAAGTAGATACTATTTTATTTGAAATTCCCATTCCTTTATAGCAACTATCAACAGCTATACACTTTAATATTTTTCCATCAAAAGAACCAGTGCCTATGACTTTATCATCGTCATATAAGGCAACTGTATACTGTATACTCTCATCAAATTTTAAATCCTGATCCTCAAGGAAATCCTTAACTTCATCTATTTCTTTAGAACCCATATCTTCAATAATTATTTCTTCTAAGTTAAGACATTCCATAAATATCACTTCCTTGTTTGTAACATAATAAATTTCTCTTATCTAATTTATGTTAGGTATAATAACAAAACTTTTTCGCTATCTTACCATTAAATATTCTCTAGTAAATCCTTGTTCGTTAGCTATATCAACAACCGCCTTTGAAACAGCTTCACAAACTTCTTTATTGAAAACACTAGGTATTATATAATCTTCTTTTAATTCATCTTTTGATACTAAATTAGCAATTCCTTTAGCTGCTGCAATTTTCATATCATCACATATTTCTTTTGCTCTGACCTTCAAAACTCCATTAAATATTCCCGGAAAAACTAGTACATTATTAATTTGATTTGGAAAATCTGATCTTCCTGTAGCTACAACCTTAGCTCCTCCAGCCTTTGCCTCCGCTGGCATTATCTCTGGAACAGGATTTGCTAATGCAAATACAATGCTATCTTTATTCATTGTTTCAACCATTTCCTTTGTTAATACATTTCCATCTGAAACTCCAACAAACACGTCTTTATCCTTTATAACATCTGATAAAGAGCCTTTTTCAAAGCCTCTATTAGTTACTTTTGCTATTTTTGCTTGAGCTTCATTTAAAGTGTCATCACCTTCAACTACTGCTCCATTTAAATCGCATAAAACTATATTTTGAACTCCAGCTGACATTAAAAGTTTCGCTACAGCAATTCCAGATGCTCCAGCACCATTTATGACAACTTTAATATCTTTTATATCCTTCTTAACTAATTTTAAAGCATTATATAAACCTGCTAACACTGCAATCGCAGTTCCATGCTGATCATCATGATAGACTGGTATATCTAATAACTCTTTTAATTTATCTTCAATATAAAAACATTCTGGTGCTTTTATATCTTCTAAATGAATTCCTCCAAAGCCAGGCGAAATGTTTTTTATAGTATTTACTATATCGTCAGGATCAATTGAATCTAAGCTTATCGGAATAGCATCAACATTACCAAACCTCTTTAATAACAGTGCCTTACCTTCTACTACAGGAAGTCCTGCTTCTGGCCCAATGTTTCCAAGTCCAAGAACCGCTGTCCCATTTGTTATTACTGCCACAGTTTTTCCTTTAATTGTGTACTGATAAGCATTATCTTTGTTTTTAGCTATCTCTAAACAAGGTTCTGCTACACCTGGAGTATAAGCTAGTGCTAAATCTTCGCCATTCGTTATTGGCATTGTACCTATAATTTCTAATTTACCTCTTTTTTCTCTATGCAATCTTAAAGATTCTTCCCTTACATTCATAGCTTTCTGCCTCCACTTTCCTTCCTTATTATAATAATATACTATCAGTTTTTTTGTTTTTTGTCAAAACATTTGTTATATTTTTAAACATATGTTTAAAGCACTCATTAGATTTTAACTTATTCATCGCAATATAGCTATTAATTATCGCATTAATATAAAAGCAGTCCATAAACATATGTTATTAAATTTTACATATGTTTATGGACTGCTTTGTTTTCATTTATGTATTTCAACAAATCCTACTATTATAAATTCTTTATTAACAAAAAATTTTATAAAGTTCTTACTTAATCATCTTAAGTAAAGCTATAGCTAATGTTACAGTTACTGCTCCTCCAATTCTTGTAGCAAGTTGACCAAAAGGCATAAGTTCTAATCTGTCACCAGATGTAAGTATAGATACAACTCCTGTTCCTCCTTGACCACTATTACATGCTGTAACCATAGCTGCTTCAACAGGATTCATTCCAACTAACTTACCAACAAACCATCCAACAACAACAATAGTAATAACTGTACATGTTATCACTATTAAATATCTAGGATTAGTAAAAACAACTACAAGGTTTTTCCATGGCGTCATAGCTACACCAACTCCAAACAACAAAGGTGTTGTTACACCTGTTACAATAAACCTAAAAAGTGAATATCCACCTTTTTCAATACTACTTGGAATAACTCCCACTACTTTAGCCATAACAACAGCAATAAGCATAACAATTGGTGCAGGCAATCCAACTAAAGAATTCACATATACACCAGCCATATAAAGGGCAAAAGATAAAATACCAGCAACTGTTAGTTGTGCCAAATCATGATGTGTATTAGCTTTATCTTTTTCGCCTTGTTGTGCAAGTTCTAGTATTTCATCATCTCCTCCAACTTTCAGTAATGTACCATTACCTGAATATTGAGGATATTTTTCTCCGATTCGCTTCAATAAACCCGCAAGAAGTATAGCCACCAAGCTTCCCAACATTACACACGGAAGAACCTGAGCAAACAAACCATCTTGGCTCTGTTGTAATACTGCTGAATATCCCATAGATAAAGGCAATGCTCCTTCACCTACTCCACCCGCCATAACTGGTGCAATTATGAAAAAGTACGCTTCATAAGGACTAATCCCACACACAAAAGCTACAGCTATACCAACAAAAGATCCAATTACTAAAGACGAAACCATAGGTATGAATATTTTTACAAAAGCCTTCATTAAAACCTTTCTATTCATACTAAGAATGCTTCCAACTATTATACATGCAATAAAAACATATAAAAAATTAGTCTGTTTCATAAATGTTGTTACTGAATCCGAAGCCATTTTAGGTATAAGATTAGCATACACCATATAAGATGGCAAAAATGTCGCCATAATAACCTTACCACCAATATGTTTGATTATAGGTATTCTTTTGCCTATTTCTTCACAAGTGAAACCATACAATATCATAATACATGCTGCCCCCAACATATCATTGGGTAATATATTCCTCGACAGCAACGCAATTACAACCACCAAAAGTGACAAATACACTCCAAGTGGCATAACTCCAATTTTCACACTAAAGATTCTTTTAAAAATCCTATGTTTTTCTACATTTCCTTCACTAACAAAACTAGCCATATCAAAGCCTCCAAACTCATTATTAATTAACTGATAAGTTATAATATTTAGTTTTAAAATCAATGTTAACATTAAATTTATTTATACCTTCATACTGTAAATCTTCAATACCATTATATATGATATCAATTTTTTTCAGATAAGTCAAAACATTTGTTAAATTATAATACA
Organism: Clostridium sp. YIM B02555; assembly: GCF_022320955.1. NCBI lineage: Bacteria > Bacillati > Bacillota > Clostridia > Eubacteriales > Clostridiaceae > Clostridium > Clostridium sp. YIM B02555. Next base: position 127,619 of record NZ_JAKJJY010000005.1, read on the forward strand.
AATGTTAAAGGCATTTCTAGAATCAATTTACACTTTAAAGCCTTTTCAAAGGAAATGTCAGCTATTTTTCATAATAATCATAATTTCTTCATTCAAATGTCTTTTCAAACACTTAACAAATGTATATATATTAAACATTTGTTGATAACTCTGGTTCTACTTACTCTAAATAAACAATAACTGTTATAATTCTATAGCTTCATCATTGACTTTATTTTTTTACTTTTGATCAATTATTTTTTATATATTATTAATTTTTTTGAATTTTGCATAAAAACCTTTATTATTTTTTTCATTTTTCAGAATATTGCAATGTAATGCATTTTATTATACATTGCAAACAATCCTGCTCTTTAAGCAGTCTTACCCGAATTTAATCCTTTTTATTTCATCATAAAAAAATACATATATATAAGAAAAAGATTTTACGCCAATCTCTGATCATCATTTTATTGAAATACAACTTGAAAATACAATAATTTTACTCTATAATTAATATTATTTTACATTTGAAGAACTATTCACACAATATTTGGAGGTACACTATGTACGAATACGAAAAAATGAATGAGACAGAAAAATTAAACTTTCTAGCACAACTCTCCAATCTGTACTACGAATTAAACATGACACAGTCAGAAATAGCAAATAAATTTTCAACTTCACGTTTCAAGATTTCAAAACTCTTGCAAGAAGCTCGTGATAGAAATGTAGTTGAAATAACTATAAACAATCCACACACTAGAGTAAACGAATTAGAGAATCTATTAAAAAGCAACTTTAATCTAAAGCACGTTATTGTCTTAGACAACAAGTCCCTTCCTTTAGAAGAAACTTTATCTTCTCTTGCCAAGTTGGGAGCAGAATATCTAGATTCAATAATTACTGAAAACTCAATAGTAGGAGTTTTATGGGGAAAAACAATTTCTAATGTAGTAAAACGGCTAAAACCCAAGAAAAAGTTACCTATAACTGTTGTTCAGGTTATGGGTGCAGCAGCTAAAGACGACCCATTAATTGATGCTCCAGAACTTATTCGTAAATTTGCAAATTCTTATGGAGGCAAGTATAAATACCTTTATGCCCCTTTATATATAGATAATGATTATGCAAGAAAAGCAATACTGCAGGAACCTGTTATTAATGATACTCTTTTTTTTGCTAACAAAGCAGACATAATACTAACCGGAATAGGAACTGTAGATGCTGTATTCGCTTCTACTTTGTGGTCAAAATATGTACTAGCAAATCAGCACAGTAGCAATTTAGCTTCATCAAAAGCTGTTGGTTGTGCCTTCGCACGTCTATACGACAACTCCGGTCAGGAGGCTGTTATTGATGTGAATTCAAAGATAGTAGGTATAGATTTAGAAGCAATTCATGCTGCAAATTATGTAATAGGTGTTGCAGCAGGAAAATTTAAAGCTGAAGCTATTTTAGGTGCACTTAGAGGCAAGTACATAAATGTACTTATCACAGATGATGACACAGCATTAAAAGTACTTTCCTTGGCTCAAATTGAAGTTAAATAAGTTTCCACACAAATATCTTTTTGCAGCTGCTTCACTCCAAGTCAAAGCAGCTGCGTTATACCTTTCAGACTCACCTTTCAATTAATAAAATTCTATCAACCTTCCTCAGTCCCCCTTTTTCCAACATAGTAGATTTCCTCAAACCATCAATTTACTAAAAACAATGCCTTTTTGTACAAAAAGAAGATCTAACAAAGTCCTATTTCTAACTTCATTAAATCTTCTCTATTTTTTATAATATCTATTCTTCTTTTAGCTTGCCAATCTAGTACAACCGCTACTTTGTTTATACTAGAATCTTATTCAATCCTGCTTCTAAGATATTTTCTGGCACATTATTGAATTTGCTAAAGTTTTCTTCAAATTTATCTGCCAACTCAAATGCTTTTCTATCATAAGCATCTTTATCTTCCCATAATTCTCTAGGATTTAATACTTCATTTGGAACACCAGGACACTGCTTTGGCATTAATAAATTGAATACTGGATGCTCATAATATTCAACTTTACCAAGTTCACCAGAAATTATGCCTGTAACCATAGCTCTAGTATATGACAAGTTAATTCTCTTTCCTATGCCATATACTCCACCTATCCAACCTGTATTTACAAGGTATACTTCAGTGTCATGTTTATCTATTTTTTCCCCTAACAATTTAGCATAAACTGCTGGATTCAAAAGCATGAAAGGTTCTCCAAAGCAAGCTGAAAATGTAGTCATAGGTTCTGTTATTCCTCTTTCTGTTCCAGCTACTTTACTTGTATATCCAGACATAAAGTGATACATTGCTGCTTCTTTAGTCAACTTACTTACAGGAGGCATTATTCCAAATGCATCTGCAGTTAAGAAAATAATTTTACTTGGGTTATTTCCAGTACCACTAACTTTAATATTATCTATAAATTCTATAGGATAAGCAGTTCTAGTATTTTCAGTCAGACTTCCATCTTTGTAATCTGGGACACCATTTTCATCCACTACAACATTTTCAAGGACAGCTCCAAATTTAATAGCATTATATATTTCTTTTTCTTTTTCTTTATCCAATCCTATAGTCTTAGCATAACAGCCACCTTCAAAGTTAAACACTCCATCATCACACCAACCGTGCTCATCATCACCTATAAGTTTTCTTTCAGGATCTGTAGATAAAGTTGTTTTTCCCGTTCCAGACAACCCAAAGAATACAACCGTCTGTCCATCATCACCTATATTAGCTGAACAATGCATTGGTAATACTCCTTTTTGCGGAAGTAAGAAATTCATTACCGAAAATATAGACTTCTTAATTTCACCCGAGTATGCAGTTCCACCTATAAGTATTATTTTCTTAGAAAAATTCATTAATACAAACGCTTCAGAATTCACTCCATCCTCTACGCCATCAGCTTTAAAACCTGGTGCAGAAATAACATTAAATTCCGGTATATGTTTTGCAAGTTGTTCCTCAGTAGGTCTTCTAAACATTTGTGTCGAAAACATAGCTTGATAAGCACATTCACACACAACTCGTATAGGCATTGAATATTCTTCCATAGCTCCTACATAACCATCAAATACAAACAATTCTTTTTCTTCAATATATTTTACAACTTTATTATAAAGTTTACCAAATACATCTTCTCCTATAGGAAGACATACTTCTCCCCAATTAACTGTATTTTCTGTAGTCTCATCTCTTACAATAAATCTATCTTTAGGAGATCTTCCTGTATACTTCCCTGTATTAACCACTAGAGCCCCCTTATCAGAAAGAGAAGCTTCTCCTCTAGCTAAAGCAAATTTCACTAATTCAGGTATTCCAGCATTTCTATATAATCCATTATGCTTCTTAATATTCAAGTAATCTAAACTTATATTCATAACGTATTTTTTCCTCCTCAGTCACATTTCTTATTTTTAATCGCACTTATACAATTGTTAGTATAAGAATATCAAATAGCGTCTAATTTGTCAAACATTTGTTGTTTTTTTTAACATTTGTGTGAGATGTTTTTCTTTTAAGCAGAAAGCACTTCCCTTATATACAAATCAGTTTAATTATGACTTATAGATTATTAGAAATTTACATCTAGCATGTTTTTAATTACATTTGTCTTTTATTTTAACATATGCTGATAAAAATTCGCTTTCCATAAAAGAACACAATCTATTTCATTGTATTTTGTGAAAGTCCTTCTTCATTGCGATTATTATACACACAGAAAAACAAATCCTAAAAGTTTGCTTAATACTTTTAGAATTTGTTATAACTTTAGCTTAACAATTGTTTAATATATCATCGTATCTGATGGTCATTATTAGTTTAACATTCTCAACAACGAAATAGCTAAAGTAACTGTAGCTGCTCCTCCAAGTCTTGTAGCAACTTGAGCAAACGGAAGAAGTTCTAATCTATTTCCTGATGTAAGTATAGCTATATCTCCTGTCCCACCTTGTCCACTGTTACAAGATGTTACCATAGCAGCTTCAACCGGATACATTTTCATCGCTTTACCAACAAACCATCCTGTTACTACTACTGTTGTAACTGTACATACAATTACTATTAAATATTTTGGATTAGTAATAACCGCAACAAGATTTTCCCATGGCGTATTAGCAATACCAACTCCAAGTAATAATGGTACTGTAACAGCTGTTGTTATAAATTTAAATAATGCATATCCACCTTGTTCTATATTGCTTGGAATAACTCCTGCTGCTTTAGCTATTACAACTGATAATAACATAACTATAGGTGCTGGTAATCCAATTAGAGAATTTACGTATACTCCCAGTAAATAAAGCGCAAAAGCTAGTACACCTGTTGCTGCCATTTTAGCTATATCAATTTTTATTTCTTCTTTAGCTTTATTTCCTGCTTTCGCCGCTTCTAATACATCATCATCTCCAGATTTCAATAAAGCTCCATTACCTGAATACTCAGGATATTTTTCACCTATACGTTTTAACACACCAGCATAAATTATAGCAGTTAGGCTTCCTAACATTACACATGGAAGAACTGATGCAAACAAAGCATCTTGCTCTTGTCCCAAAACAGCCGCATATCCCATTGATAAAGGAAGTGCACCTTCTCCAACACCACCTGCCATAATTGGTGCTACAATAAAGAAATATGTTTTATATGCTCCAATTCCAAGTAACATTCCTACTCCAACACCCACTACAGAAGCTGCAACCGCACTTATAATAAGCGGTACAAACATTTTAAAGAAAGCTTTAATAAGAACCTGTCTGTTCATACTGCAAATACTTCCTACTATTATACATGCAATAAAAACATATAAGAAATTAGTGCTCTTCATAAAAGTAACAACTGCATCACTTGCTTGCTTTGGTATAAGATGCGCATATAGCAAGTATGAAGGCAAAAATGTCGCCATGATAACCTTACCACCAATATTCTTAAAAATAGGTATTCTTTGTCCTATTTCTGCACAGCCATAACCATAAAGTACCATGATAGCCGCTGCTCCAATCATATCCTTAGGAAATATTTGTTTTTGAAGCAATCCTGTAACAATAAGTAATAAAATTCCATACACTCCTAAAGGCATAAATGCAATTTTGTACCCTAATACCTTTTTTAACATAGACGTTTGACTTGTGTTTTTTTCAACGTTTGAAATATCCATTTTGGATCCTCCCCTTGTTATTTTTAAATTTTATCTTCTTTTCGCAATGTTTAATATCATCATTTAATCTAAACGTTTTCCCTATATTTGTTATAAGCTGTAAATATTAAAGCACCATATTTACTATTTATGAAAATATTTATAATTCCAAATTTAAGCAATAGTGTTAATGTTTACATGAGGTGTATAAAAGCTTTACATCATTTATATTAAATCAACGATAATTTCATCACTACTCCTTTAATATATTTTGTAATATCATGTTATCATCTTTTTTTCACTTTGTCAAACAAATGTTAAAATAAATAACAATTGTTTTGTTTGTTGTTATATTTTTTTACTCTCATTAAGCTAAAACAACATATTAATTATCTATCATGTTACTTTCTATAATATATCTCTTTACATATGTTGTTTCTCCAAACATTTGATTAATTTCCTTGATATTTATTCTACTAATTATTATTATTTGATTAATCTATTCCTTACCCTATCTTTATTTAATAGATATACTGTATCTTCTTTCGACTTCTAAAATTTAAATATTTAAAACATGTATTTTCCATAACTTTCACTTAACTTTAACCTTCTAAAAAAACAATAAAGTGAATAATACTTTTTATAAAAAAAAAAAAAATGAAGCGCTTTATTTCTAAAGCACTTCATTTTTTAAAACTATATATTAAACATTAAATAACATATCACTATAAGTTGGTAATGGCCAGAAATCTTCATCAACTATAGTTTCAAGCTTATCAGCATCTTCTCTTAAAACATTCATTTGTTCAAATACTTCGTATCTGTACATCATTCCTAAGTCGAATATATCGCCTTTGAAGTTATCTGCTTTTTCAACTAATTCTTCAAGAAGTTTTACATTTTTACTTAATGAAGCTGTTAACTTAGAAACTTCAGTTAATAATTCAGTTTGAACAGATACATCAGCGCCTACGCCAGTAGCTTTAATAGTATTTATTGATTCAGCAAGACTTGTAGTAAATTGAATTACTGCAGGTATAATTTGACGTTTTGCCATTTCAAGTGTTGTTAAAGCTTCTATATTTATAATCTTGTTATAGTTTTCTAGAGTTATTTCATAACGAGATTCTGCTTCAACTTTTGTTAATACTCCATGTTTCTCAAGAACTGCTTGGTTCTTTTCAGAAATCATAGCTTTAGCAGCTTCTACAGTAGACTTAATGTTTGGAAGTCCTCTCTTTTCTGCTTCAACAACCCATTCATCAGAATATCCATTACCATTAAAGATAATTCTCTTATGTTTTTTAACGATATCTGTTAAGATTGCTTGAATTTCAGCATCTAAATTAGTAGCTTTTTCTAATTTTTCTGCAATTTCAGATAAAGTTTCAGCAACGATTGTATTTAATACAAAGTTACATCCAGCAATTGAAGCTGATGATGGAACCATTCTGAATTCAAATTTATTTCCAGTGAATGCAAATGGAGATGTTCTGTTTCTATCAGTTGCATCTTTTGGAAGCGCTGGTAAAGTATTAACACCAATTGTTAATTCACTTGCAGATTTAGAGCTTGTAGCTGGTCCCTTTTCAATTTGTTCTAATACGTCTTCTAATTGATCTCCTAAGAATATTGATATTATAGCTGGAGGAGCTTCATTCGCACCTAATCTATGATCATTTCCAGCATTAGCAGCCGATACTCTTAATAAATCTGGATATTCATCAACAGCTTTTATTACAGCACATAAGAATAAAAGGAATTGTTGATTATCGTGTGGGTTCTTACCTGGTTCAAGAAGGTTCATTCCATCATCTGTACCCATTGACCAGTTATTGTGCTTACCAGATCCATTTACGCCAGCGAATGGTTTTTCATGAAGTAAACAATACAAGTCATGCTTTGCAGCAATTTTCTTCATTAATTCCATTGTAAGTTGATTGTGATCTGTAGATATATTTGTTGTACTGAATATAGGAGCTAATTCATGTTGAGCAGGGGCAACTTCGTTATGCTTAGTTTTAGCTAAAATACCAAGCTTCCAAAGTTCTTCATCTAACTCTTTCATGAAATCAGAAATTCTTTGCTTTATTGTTCCGAAATAATGATCTTCAAGTTCTTGACCTTTTGAAGGTTTTGCACCAAATAAAGTTCTTCCTGTTAAGATAAGATCTTTACGAGTATCATACATTTTCTTATCAATTAAGAAATATTCTTGTTCAGGACCTACTGTTGTAATAACTCTTTTAGTAGTTGTATTACCTAACGCTCTTAAAACACGTAAAGCTTGAGTATTTAAAGCTTCCATTGAACGTAATAATGGAGTTTTCTTATCTAAAGCTTCACCATTATAAGAACAGAAAGCTGTTGGTATGCATAAAGAACCATCTTTAATAAATGCTGGCGAAGTACAATCCCATGCAGTATATCCTCTAGCTTCAAAAGTTGCTCTAAGTCCTCCTGAAGGGAATGAAGATGCATCAGGTTCACCTTTAATTAATTCTTTACCTGAAAATTCTAATATAACTTTTCCATCTGAAGTTGGACTGATAAAAGAATCATGCTTTTCTGCAGTAATTCCAGTCATTGGTTGGAACCAGTGAGTAAAGTGAGTTGCACCTTTTTCAACAGCCCAATCTTTCATTGCTGAAGCAACTACATCAGCAACATCTGCTTCAAGAGCAGTTCCTTTTTCAATTGTCTTTTTTAAAGCTTTATAAGTAGCCTTTGGAAGACGTTCTTTCATTACAGCATCACTAAATACATTTGAAGCGAAAACTTCGTTGATTTTGTTCATTAATAAAATCTCCTTTCAGATACACAACATTATTTGAATTGATATTAACTACTTGAAATAATTAATAATTTTATAAAAATTTTAGAATATAAATATTAAATTGTCAACAATAAAAACATAAAATAATAGTAAAATCCCTACTTATAAATACATATTTGCCACAAAATGTATTTATAAAAAAATATGGAATCAAAGAAACAAATAATATTCTTTAACTCCATTGTTAAAATCATAATTAAATTATAATATACTTTTTATTACTACTATATACCATAAAAACTGCCATAGTCTTATCTTTGGTACTGCTTAATTATACTATATTTTTACCAATTATTCAACACTGAATTAATTTTTACAAATAAAATTTTATAATTGATTATTTTTTACTATCTACATCTTCATATTCAACATCGATAACTTCACCATTAGTATAATCATCACTTTGAATGTCATAATCATATTTTTCATCTTGGGGATTGCTAATCTTGTCTGAATTTCTCGCTTCATTTTTCCCTTTGATAAATCGAACAACTTTTGTAATAATATAAATAATCCCACCTGCTAATAAGAGCCATGGAAAAATTTTTACAAATATTTTAAATACAAAAAATAATAATAAGACTGTCCCTATAATATAAATGTACTTTTTTAATTCTCCGTTCATTTCACTCAACCTCTACTCACTAAGTTTTTAATATATTCATCCAAATTTTTAATATGTTACGATTCTTAAATAACTATTTTCCAATCAAATTAGAAGCCTTTAAATCACTTATGAACTAATTCATTCAGTTCAAATTATACATCAAGAATATAATATTTACAATGTACTGATAGCAACTAAAATCTTGCATCTATAGGTAGAAATTTATATATTAAGAAAATAGTTATTAATAATAAAAGTGTAACTATAATTCCACCTTCTGGTCCAAAACTCCCACCATTAATTATACTAGGTACTAATGTCTTTACAGAATATATTGAATCAGTAATATTTCCACTTACTAAAAATCCAAAGACATCTCCTTGAAAGTAATTCCAAGTTATGTGATAACCTATGCATATCCAAATACTTTTGGTTTTCATAAAAATATACCCCATTGTAATTCCAAACAAAAATAAATTAATATATGCTACTACACTTATTCCACTATTCATAGAATGCATTAATGAAAAAATTACCGAAGATACTAATATCGGAATCCACGTTATTTTAGTTTGCTTTAATACAGTCATACAATATCCTCTGCAGAAAAGCTCTTCATTTATTCCAACAAAAATAAAAATTATTAATTGAATGATTAAAGACTTTGAAAAATGTGGATTAATAAAACCATTTATAAGAACCACAGATTTACTTAAAATCAATATTAAAGCAACTATTGTAAACGAAACAGCCCCTATGAGCAATCCAAAACATAATTGTTTCCAACTCTTTCTTAAATTTGTCAGCCCAATATCTTCAAGTTTACCATTGTCACCCTTCTTCCAAAATAGAACTACAAGAATAATTAAAGTTATACACTGAATTAAATATAAACATATGCCCGGAAAATAGTTCATACTAGAAAATTGTTTATCTATTAAACCAACATCAAGATATGCTTGAGGATTTTTACTAAATAATAGTATAGAATATATCAAACAAAAAATTCCTGATATTATGATTGTTGAAATAAAATATATTAGATAGAGAGATGCTATTTTCCATCCAGATCTAACTACATTATCACTGTTTTTAATTATTTTCATTCTTTTATTTTAACCCTTCCTTAATAATATTTAAAGTAGTTATCAAAACCATTTAGCTTTACTAATTATTATAACTTTTTACTTAATAAAATTATATTAAAATAACCTTAATTTTATCCTAATGAAATGAAAATCTTTTATAAAAAAATACCTCCAGAAAGTTTCCGGAGGTATTCTTTATATTATTCTGTTCTTAAAAATCTGTCAACTGCTATAGCAGATTGCATTCCTTCACTTATTGCAGTAACAACTAGTGATTGACCACGTCTAGCATCACCTGTTGAAAACACTTTAGGTACATTTGTCTTGAAGTCTATATCATTTGCTTTAACATTGGTTCTTGCATCTGATTCAACTCCAAAAGCTTCTTTAATATAACTTTGTGAGCCTGTGAAGCCCATTGCTAACAATACAAGTTCAGCCTTCCAATTCTTTTCTGAACCTTTAACTGGTATTGGTCCAAATCTTCCATTTTCATCTTTTTTCCATTCAACCTTTACCGTATCAACACTTTCAAGATTTCCATCCTTATCAGCATGAACAGCTGTAACTGTTGTTAAATATTCTCTTGGATCTTTACCATATAAAGCCATAAATTCTTCTTGGCCATAATCAACCTTAAGAACCTTTGGCCATTCTGGCCATGGATTATTTTCAGCTCTTTCTTTGACTGGTTCACCCATTATTTCAAATTGAACTAACGACTTACATCCATGTCTAAGGGAAGTTCCAACACAGTCTGTCCCTGTATCTCCACCACCAATAACTATTACATTTTTACCTTCTGCTGAAATATATTCCTTATCCTCATGTTTAGAATCCAAAAGACTCTTAGTGTTAGCCTTTAAGAAATCAACTGCAAAATGAATGCCTTTAATCTCATTTCTTCCTTCTACATTAATATCTCTAGGTTCAGACGCTCCTGTAGCAAGGACTACTGCATCAAATTCATCTAAAATTTGTTTTGCATCATAGTTGTCTCCAACATTTGCATTAGTAACAAACTTTACACCTTCTTCAGCCATTATGCTAACTCTTCTCAAGATAACTTCTTTATCAAGCTTCATATTCGGAATTCCATACATTAATAATCCGCCTGGTCTATCGCTTCTTTCAAAAACAGTAACTTTATGTCCACATTTATTTAAGGTATCAGCAGCAGCAAGCCCTGCTGGCCCCGACCCAATTACAGCAACGGTTTTACCAGTTCTTTTTGCAGGAGGGTTTGCTTTAACATAACCATTTTGAAAAGCAACATCAATTATGCTTCTTTCATTTTCTTTTATAGTAACTGCTGGGCCATTTAATCCAGCAGTACATGCAGATTCACATGGAGCTGGACATACCCTGCCTGTAAACTCTGGGAATGGATTAGTCTTATTTAATCTTTCATAAGCCAAGTCCCATTTATCTCTGTACACTAAATCGTTCCATTCAGGAATTAAATTATGAAGCGGACATCCTGACACCATACCTGAAAATAATACTCCAGATTGACAAAATGGAATTCCACAATCCATACATCTAGCACCTTGGATACATTGCTTTTCCAAAGGAAGTCTTGAATGAAATTCATTATAATCTTTTAATCTTTCTTTAGGTTCTCTATTTGTTCCTACTTCTCTATCATACTCTAAAAATCCAGTTGGTTTACCCATTTGCCTAACCCTCCTATATTCCTTTGATTTCTTGGAAAGTTTTTATTAATGCATCGTCCTCATTACATCCAAGATTTTTATACTTTTCAACAGTTTCTAATACCTTCTTATAATCTTTAGGTATTATTTTGTGGAATTTAACTTTTTCTGTTTCAAAGTTGTATAATATTTTATTTCCTTTAGGAGAGCCTGTAACTTTTACATGTTCTTCAATTAAGTTCTTTAATTCTTCTTCATCTTCTAAGCTTAACTCTTCTAATAAAATCATTTCTTCATTTAAATTTATTCTGAAGTTCGGATCTTCTTCGTAAAGATAAGCAATTCCTCCACTCATACCAGCCGCAAAGTTTATACCTACTTTTCCTAAAACAACTACTTTACCACCAGTCATGTACTCCAATCCATGCGCTCCTACTCCTTCAACAACAGCAGTTGCACCAGAGTTTCTAACGCAGAATCTTTCACCAGCAATACCATTAATAAATACTTTTCCCGAAGTGGCACCATATAAAGCAACATTACCTATTAAGATATTCTCTTCTGCGACAAAGGTTGATTTCTTTGGAGGATATACTACAAGCTTACCACCTGATAATCCTTTTCCAAAATAATCATTTGCATCTCCTTCTATTTCAAAAGTTAAGCCTTTTGGAATAAAAGAACCAAAACTTTGCCCGGCTGCTCCATTACATTTAATTGTAATTGTATCTTCTGGTAATCCTTCTCCTCCATGCACTTTTGTCACTTCTGAACCTAAGATAGTACCAAGAGTTCTATCAGTATTAGTGATATCAACCTCTAGACTTACCTTTTCACCATTAGTTATAGCATTTTTGCATTTATCTAAGAATATTTTCTCATCCATTACTTTATGTAACTTAAAGTCATATTTCTTAGTAGCATCGAATTTAACTACTTTACCTCTGTATTTATCTGGAGTATGAAGTATTGAACTTAAGTCAATGCTCTTTGCCTTCCAGCCATGAGCATTTTCTCTTTGTTTAAGTCTATCTACTCTACCAATCATCTCATCAAGTTTTCTATAGCCAAGCTTAGCCATGATTTCTCTAAGTTCTTCTGCTATGAAGTACATAAAGTTAACAACATATTCTGGCTTTCCTTTAAATCTCTTTCTAAGTTCTTCATTTTGAGTTGCAACTCCTACTGGACAAGTATCTAAGTTACAAACTCTCATCATAACACATCCTAATGCTACAAGCGGTGCAGTTGCAAATCCAAATTCTTCTGCTCCAAGTAATGCTGCAATAGCAACATCACGTCCACTCATAAGCTTACCATCAACTTCTACTCTAACTCTTTCTCTTAAATCATTAAGCAATAAAGTTTGATGAGCTTCAGCTAATCCAAGCTCCCATGGAAGTCCTGCATTTTTAATAGAGTTCTTTGGTGATGCACCAGTTCCTCCATCATATCCTGAAATTAATATTACTTCTGCTCCGCCTTTTGCAACACCAGCAGCAACAGTACCAACTCCACATTCAGAAACTAATTTTACTGATACTCTAGATCCTGTATTAGCATTCTTTAAGTCATAAATTAATTGAGCTAAATCTTCTATTGAATAAATATCATGATGCGGCGGTGGTGATATAAGACCAACACCTGTAGTTGAATGTCTAGTCTTTGCAACCCATGGATAAACCTTAGTTCCTGGAAGTTGTCCTCCTTCACCAGGCTTTGCTCCTTGCGCTAGTTTTATTTGAAGTTCATCTGCATTAACTAAATATTCAGAAGTTACTCCAAATCTACCAGATGCAATTTGCTTGATTGAAGACCTCTTTGAATCTCCATTTTCATCTACAGTCCATCTTTCACTGTCTTCTCCACCTTCACCAGTGTTAGATCTTCCACCAATTCTATTCATTGCAATTGCAAGTGCTTCATGAGCTTCCTTAGAAATCGATCCATAAGACATAGCACCTGTCTTAAATCTCTTAACTATTTCAGCAACTGGCTCAACTTCATCTAAAGGAATTTCTTTAGAGTTATAATTAAAATCTAATAAGCCTCTTAATGTTATTTCTGCTTTTTCATCATCAATTAATGAAGTACATTCTTTAAATAACTCATAATTACCAGTTCTTGTTGCTTCTTGAAGTTTATGAATAGTTAATGGATTATATAAGTGCTTTTCTTGACCATCTTCACCAGATCTTAATTTTTCATATCCTGGTGAATCTAATGCAAAGTCAGCAGCATAAGTTTTGTCTTTAAAGCCTTTTTCATGATTTATTTCAGCTTCTTTTTGAATTTCCTTTAAGCTTATTCCTTCAATTCTACTGATAGTATTAGTAAAGTACTTGTCTATAACTTCTTTTCCAATACCTATAGCTTCAAATATCTGAGCTCCTTGATAAGATTGTATTGTTGAAATACCCATCTTAGAAAGAATCTTTATGATTCCTTTAAGTACCGCTTTATTATAGTTATAAACTGCTTTATGATATTCTAGACTTAATAATCCTTCTTCAATTAAGCCCTTTAATGATTCATAAGCCATATATGGATTTATAGCTGATGCACCAAAACCAATCAGGGTAGCAAAATGATGGATTTCTCTTGGTTCTCCACTTTCTAATACTATTCCAACTGATGTTCTAGTTCCTTTTTTAACCATATATTGATGAAGGGCTGATACTGCAAGTAATGATGGAATTGGAATTTTTGCTTCAGATACATTTCTATCAGATAAGATTAATATTGTATAACCTTTTTCATATGCATCTTGTGCTTTTTCAAAAATATCATTTAATGCAGTTTCTAAAGAACTACCTTTGTCAAATACTATATCAATAACTTTTGATTTTAAATTTGCATCATTAAGTGCTTTAATTTTAGCAAATTCTTCATCATTGATTATTGGCGAATCAAGTTTAAGTAATTCACAATTAGAAGGCTTGTCTTCTAATATATTTCCTTCTGGCCCTATGTAAACATTAGAAGCTGTAATTATCTCTTCTCTAATAGCATCTATAGGCGGATTAGTTACTTGAGCAAATAATTGCTTAAAGTAATTAAATAATGGTTGTGCTTCTTTAGATAATACAGCAAGCGGAACATCTACACCCATTGCTGCAAGAGGTTCTGCCCCTGTTTCAGCCATTGGAAGCATAGTTGTTTTTACTTCTTCATATGTATATCCAAAAGTTTTTTGTAATCTTCTTCTTGTTGCTCCATCATATTCAATTTTGAATTTTTTACTTTCTTTTAGCTTGTCTAATGTAACTAAATTTTCGCTTAACCATTCTTCATATGGATTTTCAGTTGCATAAGCTTCTTTTAATTCTTCATCATCTATTACTTCTTTTTTAACTGTATCAACAAGTAACATTCTACCCGGTCTTAATCTATCTTTCTTTTCAACAATTTCAGCTGGAATATCCAACGCACCAACTTCTGATGAAAGAATTAATCTTCTATCTTTAGTTATATAATATCTTGATGGTCTTAGACCATTTCTATCTAGAACTGCACCAACTTTTTCACCATCAGTAAATACGATAGCAGCTGGACCATCCCATGGTTCCATTAATGTGGCATTATATTCATAAAATGCCCTTTTTTCTTTACTCATAGTTTTACTCTTATACCATGGTTCTGGAATTGCCATCATAACCGCTCTAGTTAAGTCCATACCATTCATATATAAGAATTCTAAATTATTATCAAAGATTGCAGAATCTGAACCTTCTTTATTTATAATAGGTAATACTCTATTTAAATCTTTTCCTAATGCTCTAGATTTAACATTTGTCTCTCTAGAGTAAACTCTATTTACATTTCCACGAAGTGTATTAATTTCACCATTGTGAATCATAAATCTATTTGGATGAGCTCTTTCCCAGCTTGGGAAAGTGTTTGTACTATATCTTGAGTGAACTAACGCTAATGATGTTTCTACTCTTTCATCTTCTAAATCTTTATAGAATTCTCTTAATTGTGTAGATAAAAGCATTCCTTTATATACGATTGTCTTTGAAGAGAAAGATGCTATGTAGAAAGTTTCATTCAAGAATTTACTTATCCATCCAGCTCTTTTTTCTATATTTCTTCTAACTATATATAATTTTCTTTCGAAATCTTTTCCTCTTTTTATCCCATTAGGTTTCTTAACAAAAGCCTGAGCAATAAAAGGCATTGCTTCTAAAGCAGCTTTTCCAAGAATTGAAGAATTTGTTTGAACTTCTCTCCACCCAATCAGTTCAAGTTCTTCTTCTTTAGATATATCATCAAAAAGGCTCATAGCTTCTTTTCTTGCCTTTTCTTCCTGTGGTAAAAATACCATAGCAACAGCATAATCACCTTCATTACCAAGAGTCATCCCCTTAGCTTTCAATTCTTCTTCAAAGAATTTATGAGGTATATTAAATAATATTCCTGCTCCATCTCCTGTATGTTCGTCAGCACCAGTTCCACCTCTATGCTCTAACTTTTCAAGTATAGTCAAACAGTCTGATAATATTTCATGAGATTTCTCGCCATCAATGTTTACTATAGTCCCAATTCCACAAGCATCATGTTCAAAACATGGATTATATAGCCCTTGCGCATTCGGATTATTGTTTTCCATGAAAATTCCCCCTTGAGATAATAATATATTTCTTCTTACTTTTTACTTATTACATAAATCTATAAATTAAATCTTAATAATCTTAAGATATAATTATCGCATTAACTAGTGTCAAAATACGAGTAAGAATATCCTTTAAGAGATATAATTACTCGCATATTTTACTTTAATTTTGAAAACTATTGTGTTTCACTTAGTATTAAACTAGCAATATCTCTCATTCTTCTCCCAGAATCCATGCTTATCTTTTGCATATATCTGAACGCTTCATTTTCTGTCAGTCCAGAAGTAGCCATGAGTTGACCTTTAGCCTTTTCAATTAGCTTTCTATCTTCAATAGTATGTTCCAACTTTTCAACTTTTTCTCTAAGCTTCTTAATTCTCTTTTTACTTTGAAATATCAAATCAATAGCATTAGTTAAAAGCACATTAGAAATTTTAGTACCAATACAATATATATCCGTATCTTCTTCAATAAAGGACTTATACGGTTCATTTACGATAGCTAAAAAGCTAGTTACATCTACTAAAGTTTCGTAGACATCTAGTAAACTCATATCTTTAAACTTATATCCAACCAAGACAAGGTCTGGGGAATATTGCATAACTAATCTAATCAATTCATTTCCTGAAGTACATAGGGCTATTATTTCGTAACCTTCTTGTATCAGTAAACTCTTTAATTTTTGTGCTGTCTCAATATTGCTTAAAGCTATTATAAGTTTTCCACCTTGAGCCATTGCAATCCCCACCTTAATTATTAGCAATTAGTATTACTAGATTAATATCTACTAAGATAGTGTTCTAATTCCCAATCGTGTACTTTCGTTCTGTAATCATCCCACTCAGCAGCTTTTCCTGCAAGGTAGTTTTCATATACATGGTCTCCTAAAGCTTTTTTTGCTAACTCACTTTCTTTCATAAAGTTAACAGCTTCATATAAATTATTTGGTAAATTATCTATTCCATTGTCTTTTCTTTCTTGTTCAGTCATTGCAAAAATATTTGCTTCAACTTCATCAGGTGCTGTTAAATTATTCTTAATTCCATCTAACCCTGCTTGTAAAAGTACTGCTAATACCAAATATGGATTAGAACTTGGGTCTGGACATCTTAATTCAACTCTAGTACCTGCTCCTCTTGCTGCTGGTACTCTTATTAATGCGGTTCTGTTTTTACAAGACCAAGCCAAGTAAACTGGTGCTTCATATCCTGGAACTAATCTCTTATAAGAGTTAACCAATGGATTTGTTACTGCTGCAACACCTTTTACATTCTTTAATAATCCTGCTATAAATTGATATGCAACTTTACTTAATCCGTTCTTGTCATTTTCATCAACAAAAGCATTTTTTCCATCCTTAAATAATGACATATTTACGTGCATTCCTGATCCATTGATTCCAAAGATTGGCTTTGGCATAAAAGATGCATGTAATCCATGTCTTTGAGCAATTGATTTAACAACTAGTTTAAAAGTCATAATATTGTCAGCTGTTGTTAATGCATCACCATACTTAAAATCAATTTCATTTTGGCCTTCAGCAACTTCATGATGAGATGCTTCAATTTCAAAGCCCATCTCCTCTAGAGCCAAAGTCATATCTCTTCTAGCATTTTCGCCTAAATCTGTAGGTGCTAAATCAAAATATCCACCTTTGTCTTGAGTGTTAGTTGTTGGATTTCCGTTTTCATCAGTTTCAAATAAGAAAAATTCACATTCTGGTCCAACATTCATTGTATATCCAAGTTCAGCTGCTTCTGCAATAGCTTTCTTTAATACGTACCTTGGATCTCCTTCAAAAGGTGTTCCGTCAGGTCTATAAACGTCACAAATTAATCTTGCAACCTTACCTTGTTGCGGTCTCCATGGAAAAATTACAAAACTGTCTAAATTAGGTCTTAGATTCATATCTGATTCTTCAATTCTTACGAACCCATCAATTGATGATCCATCGAACATGCACTCATTGTTTAGTGCCTTTTCTAATTGTTTGTCTGTGATTGCTACATTTTTTAAAGTTCCAAAGATATCTGTAAATTGAAGTCTAATAAATTTAACTCCATTTTCCTTTACTAAGTTAATGATATCTTCTTTTGTATACTTTGCCATTTTGTACTCCCCCCTTTTTTTGTTTAAAAAAAGGCGAACAATAGTAACATATGCTATCTATTGAACGCCTTTGCTCAATCCACTTAATGATAAAATTATATATCACTAATCACAATAAATCAATAGATTTTTTTAATATAATAAATATTTTCGTGGTAAAAACTTTAAATTTTAAAGTTTTTGTTTTATTTTTCTTTATTATGTTAACCAAACATCTTTAACTACATTTTTTATTGTTAATAAAATAAGCTCTGCAGAAAACTACTTTATATAAAACAAAAAACGAACTCATAAAGAATAATTCATCTCATGACTCCGTTGCCAAAATGTATTTGATTTATGCTTTCATTATACAAATGAAACCTTGTTATGTCAACGGAAACCCATGTTTAATTGTCAATCGTTACTGAACAACATTCAATTACCACTAAGAGATATTAATTAATAATCGAAAATTGAAAACTTACAATTTCGAAAAAATTTCTTCCTTTATTTATACTATTCCCTTTTAAATTATAAATTATTCTCTTGAACATTTTTAGATAAATTGCTACAATCTTAGTTGTAAATTTATTAAAATAGATTATAATATGGGGGCTATTATTATGAACACAATTGTAACAAAATTTGGTGGAAGCTCATTAGCAGATGCTAATCAATTTAAAAAAGTTAAAGAAATTATATCATCTAATCCTGAAAGACAATACGTTATTCCTTCAGCACCTGGTAAAAGAAATTCTAAAGATTCCAAAATAACTGATTTATTATATCTTTGCCATGCTCACGTATCAACAGGAATAGCTTTTGATGATGTCTTCAACCTTATAAAGGACAGATATTGTAATATCATTAAAGATTTGGAGTTAAATTATGATATCACTGAACATTTGAATACTATAAAGAAAGATCTTGAAGAAGGGGCTTCAAGTGATTATGCTGCTAGTAGAGGAGAGTATTTAAATGGATTAATCCTTGCAAATTATTTAGGATTTCAATTTGTTGATGCTAAAGATGTTATTATTTTTAATATCGATGGTTCACTAGATTCTGAAGCAACAAATTATGCACTTAATTCAAAATTATCTAAAATTAAAAATGCAGTAATTCCTGGATTTTATGGAGCAGATAAGGAAGGAAATATAATCACCTTCTCAAGAGGTGGTTCTGATGTAACTGGAGCTTTAGTTGCAGCTAGCATCAATGCTACACTTTATGAAAACTGGACAGATGTATCAGGTTTCTTGATGGCTGATCCAAGAATAGTTCAAAATCCGAAGCCAATAAGTAAAATAACTTACTCTGAGCTTAGGGAACTTTCTTATATGGGTGCATCAGTACTTCATGAAGATGCAATTTTCCCAGTGAGAGAAATTGGAATTCCTATAAACATTAAAAATACAAACAAACCACAAGATGAAGGTACTTTTATAGTAAAGGACACAGATGGTTCTATGAAACCAACAACTGTGACTGGTATAGCTGGAAAAAAAGATTTTACTGTAATTTCAATTGCAAAAGCATCAATGAATTCAGAACTTGGTTTCTGTAGAAAACTATTATCAATTCTTGAGCAGCATAATATTTCATTTGAAAATATGCCTTCTGGAATAGATACAGTATGTCTTGTAATTTCAGATTCTCAATTAAAGCATAAGAAAAATGTAATAATAGAAGAAATCAAAAGAGCTTGTAACCCAGATACAATAGAAGTTCACCCAAATTTAGCTATGATTGCAACTGTTGGTCGTGGAATGGCTAAACAAAGAGGTACAGCAGCTAAAATTTTCACAGCTCTTTCAAATGCTGAAATTAATATTAGAATGATTGACCAAGGTTCAAGTGAAATGAATATTTTAGTAGGTATTGAAAGTGATGATTTTGAAAAAGGTATATCAGCAATTTATAATGCTTTTAATTAATATAATTGTGATTAAACTATTCGATCTGTTAATAAATTAAATTGATAGAATTAAAAATTTGAATTTATAAAGTTAAAGTAGGGTTTGATATACAAACCCTACTTTAATTTAAGTCACAGTACTGTTCTTTACAATATTTTATTTTTAAAACTCTATTTTTTCAAAAATGTTAAATATAACATTTGCATTTTTATCAATGTTCTCATCATTAAGCATATCTTCATGTCTTCCAACACCTTTGTACGTAATCACATCTTTTGAAATTTGCTTCCATCCAGCATGTATTTCTTCATTATTAAGATCCCCCTCTTCTCTACATTCGTCTGGTATTAAAATCAAATGTAATTTTGAAGTAACGTCTTTTACATTACTAGGTGAATTATAATATTCTAAATACTTTGTCATTTTCTCTTCTGCCTCATTATCATTCTCTATAAATTCCAAATATTTAGGCATATCTTGCGAAACACGTTCCAATACTTCTGCCATATTTTCAGCTGCAAATTGTGCTTCTCTTTCTTTTGATATTTTATGACTATTGTTATCATCTGCTGATGCCTTATTAAAATTTAAAGGCATAGTATCTAATAATACTACATCTGTAACATCATAACCCATCTTATTCATTTTATCTGCAATTTCAACTGCTAACTTACCTCCGGCAGACCATCCAAAAAACACAAATTTTTTTGCATCACTTAATCTTAAAATTCTATTAATATAATCTTCAATCAAATTCTCACTGTAAATAAAATTATAACTATACATTTTATAATCTTTAACTCTTTCGGCAATTCCATTATAGAAGAAACCATATGCCATATATGGTGGAAAACAAATAACTGTCTTTTTAGCCTGCTCATTAAAGACAATATAATCTTCACAAGCATATTCACCCTTATCAATACACTCACTTAATTCCCTAATAGTAAGTTTAGCAAACAGCACATTAAGTGGTATTTCTATATTTAAGTTTTCTTTTATCTTACTCTTTAATAATGCACCTTTTAACGAATGACCACCAAGTTCATAGAAATTATCATCAATTCCCACCTTTTTTACATTTAGTAAGTCTTCCCAAATAGCTACTAATTGTTCTTCTATTTCATTTCTAGGTGGCTCATATTCCCTTTCAGACATTTGAGTAACAGCTAATTCTTCAAGAGCTTTTCTATTTACTTTTCCATTTTGTGTTATTGGTAATTTATCCATTTGTATTATATTATTTGGTATCATATAAACTGGCAATTCTTTTAAAAGTTGATCTTTTATCGAGGTAACTTCCAATTCTTTCTCTACAGCTACATATGCCAAAAGCTGCTTATCTAAATTATCATTTCCATTAGCTATTACAACAGCCCCATTTATTCCTTCAATCTTTAAAAGCTGATTTTCTATTTCTCCTATTTCAATTCTAAAACCTCTTATTTTAACTTGATTGTCTATTCTTCCTAAATATTCTATATTTCCATTTGGAAGCCATCTAGCTAAATCGCCTGTCCTATACATCTTTGTACCTTCCTCAAAGGGATTATCTACAAATTTTTCTCTTGTTAGCTCAACTCTATTTAAATATGCTCTTGCTAATCCATCTCCTGAGACACATAATTCCCCTGTAGCACCTATAGGCATTAAACTATTATTTCTTCCTAATATATATATTTTCGAATTGCTTATAGGCTTTCCTATTGGTATATTCTTATAGTTTTTATCCACTTTAAAGCTTGTTGTAACTACAGCATTTTCTGTTGGACCATAATTATTAATTAATTCATAAGTTTGTTCTTTATAGTAATTTAGTTTATCAGCTCCAGTTAATAATTTTCTTAAGTATTTATTCTTTAAATTAATAAATTCTTCACACATTTGAGTAGGTAAAAAACCTATAGTTATTTGATTTTTTTCATAATATTTATTTAATTCATCTTTATCCAGCATTATAGCTTTCTCTACTATATATAATGCTGCTCCTGATATAATGTAAGGGAATATTTCCCACACTGATGCATCAAAACCAAAGCCAGCATATTTTGCTGCTCTATCTATTTCTGTTACTTGATAATATTCATTATGCCATAAACATAAATTCACAAGCGCTTTTTGCTCTACCATTACCCCTTTAGGTTTTCCTGTTGTCCCTGATGTATATATAACATATGCCAAATCATTAACTTTTCTTACAATTCTTATATTACTTTTTTCTTTTTCATATAAGTTAGAAGCTTCTAAATCTATTGTTTCTCCTTCATAATTTATATTTTTTAATAATTTATTTTGTGTTAAAAGAATTCTTGCTTTACTATCTTCTAACATATATTTTATTCTATCTTCAGGATATTCAGAATCTATTGGCAAATATGCTCCTCCAGCTTTTAATACTCCCATTATTCCAATAAGCATTTCTAAAGATCTATCTACCATTATTCCAACTATTGTTTCTGCCTTAACACCTTTTTTTATTAATATACTTGCTAAAGAATTAGATTTTTCATTAAGTTCTCTATATGTTAACTTCTTTTCCTTATATACTGCAACTATATTATTAGGAGTTTTCTCCACTTGCTTTTCAAATAAATCTATTATTGTGGCATCGTTAGGAATATCCATTCTTGTGTTATTATAGTCTTTTAATAATTTATTTTTTTCATCCAAACTTAATATATCTATGTCTCTTAACTTAATATTAGGATTTCCAATCACACAATTTAATTCAGTATATAAATTATTAATTATCTGTTTTATAGTTTCTTTACTATAAACATTTCCATTATATTTTATTTTAAAAGTAAGATTATCACCAGGTATTACAAGTAATGCAAAGTCATAATTTATTTGTTCGAACATTTCTACATCATTAATTATTTTAATTCCTGATTCATCAGATATATAAGAATTCAACATATCTCTATCAATAGGATAATTCTCAAATGCAACAATATTATTAATAAGATTAGTTTTCATGCTTGTTAAAGCTTGTATTTCTGCCAAGGAACAATAACTATGTGAATTAACTTCAATAAAATCTTCATTCACTTTCTTTGCAATGTCAATAAACTCGGCGTTATCTTCTGCTTTTACTCTAACAGGAACAGTATTTATAAATAGTCCAACTATATTTTCTATACTATTAATTTCACTTGGCCTTCCAGAAACAACAGAACCAAATACTACATCATTTGCATCATTATATTTCTGTAATAATATTCCCCAAGCTGTTTGTATAACAGAATTTAAAGTTATTGAATTCATTTCTGCCATTTTCTTTAATTTACAGGTTAAATCTTCACTAATTATAATTTCTTCCTCTTCATTAATAAAGTTCTTAACTTCAGTATTGAATTTAGGAATACTAACTTCTTGCTCATATTCTGAAAGGTAATTGCTCCAATAGTTTAACTGGTATTCTTTATCTTGTTTATCTAACCATTCTAAATAACCACTATACTCTTCTGTTTCATCAAACATTACTTCTTTATTTTTAGATATTAACCGATACATATCTATTACATCTTTTATTATTATTCCTAGACACCAACCATCCATAATTATATGATGAAAACTATAAATAATTTTAAAAATATCTTTACCCGTCTTTATTACAGATACCCTAATTAAGCAATCATTTTTTAAGTCAAACCCTCTGTCTTTATCCTTATTTTTAAATTCTTCTAAATACTCTTCCTTATCAACTGCAAAATCACTTATGTCATCATAATATATCTTTAATTCTCTCTTACTTAAAACCACTTGCTTAGGTTCACTTATATTTTCATTTAAAAAGGTTGTCCTTAATATTTCGTATTTTTCAATAAGCTTATTAAAAGCTTTGTTTAATATTTCTATATCAAGTTGTCCTGTCACTGTAAATACACTTTGTTCAAAATATGCGTGAGAGTCACTATCAATTGTTGAATTATATAATATACCTTCCTGCATTGGTGTTAGAGAGTGTATTTTGGTTATTTCCTTTTTGTAGGATATTATTTTATCCAAATCCTCTATCTTTAATTCTTTATCTCCGTAATCCCAAGGTGTTCTTTCTACTTCTTTTATAAGTTCACAATGTTCTATAATTTCAAGCAATTTTTTTCTATACAATTCAGTTAATTTTTCTATAGTCTCTTGTTTATATTCTTCTATACTATAGTTAATTATGAATTTTAGTTCACCATCTATTACAAATCCATTTATCTCAATACTATTTATTTTTTCATTTTGTTCTGAAATAGCTTTTCCACTTGATAAATCTGAAAATTTAAATAAAGTCTCATCACTATTTTTACCAAATTCCCCTAAATAATTAAAACCTATTTCAGGATTTAACTTCAAGGAAATATCCTTCTTATTCTCAAAATTAGTTAGATATTTCAATATTCCATATCCTACACCTTTATTTGGTATATGTCTTAAGGTTTCTTTTGTATATTTTATCGAATACCCAATATCGTCACTGTTTTTCATATCCAATATAACTGGACAAGTAGATGTAAACCATCCTATCGTCCTATTTATTGAAACCTCCTCTATTATTTCTTCCCTTCCATGACCTTCGAGTCCTATAAGAATTTCATCATTTTTACTCCACTGCTTAACAGCTAATCCTAAGGAACATAGAAGTATATCATTTATATCTGTATTATAAGCTTTATTGGTCTTCCTAAGTAATCTTTCAGTTTCACCTCTCGATAGACTTATAGTGATATTCTTACTATTACCTACAATACTTTTAGACTTATTAAAATCCTTTGGAAGTTCTTTAATGTCTATACTTTCTAAATTACTCCAATATTCCTTTTCTCTAAGAAGTTCTTTACTATTAGAATATTCATAAATGTTTTTCACCCAAGCTTTATATGAAGTGGTCTTTTGAGGAAGTACTACTTGTTTCCCACATTTAATACTCTTATAAGCCTTTTCCAAATCTTCAAGTAATATTCTCCATGAAACACCATCAATAATCATATGATGTATTGCTATAAGCAAATGGTCGCCTTTATTTGTTTTGAACACCCCAAGTTTTACCAAAATACCTTTTTCTAAAGAAAGACCTTCCTGTATTTTATTTGATAAAGCTTCTACTTCTTTTTCACAATTTTCCTCATTTTCAATATTATATATATTTAACGTGAACATATTTTGTATATCTTCTATATTTCTATTTATTTGATTTATTTTATTATCTTTCTTTACATAGCTCATTCTCAAAGCATCATGATGCTTCATTATTTCTATAAAAGCTTGCTTTAATATTTGTTCATCAATACCATTTTTTATATCAAAAATAAAGGCCTGATTGAAATGATTTTGGTTAGCAAAGTTATTATCTAAAAACCACTTTTGTATTGGTGAAAAGTATACTTCTCCTTCTATTATACCTTGTTCTACTTTAACCTTATTATACTTAACCCTCTTACTTAATTCCTCTATTGTTTGATACTTCATTAAATCTTTTATTTCTAATTTAATACCACTGTTATGTAACGCTGATACTATCTGTATTGATTTTATTGAATCTCCACCCAATTCGTAGTAATTATCATTAATTCCTATTTTATCTATTCCTAAAACTTCTTTCCATGCTTCTACTAAAGCATTTTCTATTTCGTTTCTAGGTGACTTATATTCTGTATTTACTATTTCAGATATATCAATTTCCGGAAGAGCCTTCTTATCAACTTTTCCATTCGGTGTCAATGGAAGCCGATCTATCTTTATTATATATTTTGGCAACATATAATCTGGAAGTTCTTTGGCCAATTCCTCTTTCAGCTTTGCTACCTCTAATTCCTTTTCCATTGATACATACGCACACAAATATGTATTTTCGTTTTTATCTTTTTTGCCTATTACTACAACTTCATTTATTCCTTCTATTTTCAAAAACTGATTTTCAATTTCTCCAATTTCAATTCTAAAGCCTCTTATTTTTATCTGATTATCTATTCTTCCTAAATATTCGATATTTCCATCTGGAAGCCATCTCGCTAAATCTCCTGTTCTATACATCTTTAATCCTTTTTCAAATGGATTATCTACAAATTTTTCTTTTGTTAAATCATCTCTATTTATATATCCTCTTGCTATACCATCTCCTGAAACACACAATTCTCCCACTACTCCAATTGGCATTAAACCATTATCGATTCCTAATATATAAATTTTGCTATTATTTATCGGTTTCCCAATTGGTATGTTATTATAGTTTTTATTTACCTTAAAACTTGTTGTAACTACTGCATTTTCTGTTGGACCATAGTTGTTAACTAATTCATACGTTTGTTTCTTAAAAACTTTTAATTTATCTGCTCCAGTTAGCAGTTTTCTAAGGTATTTATTTTCTAAATTCATAAATTCTTCACACATCTGAGTAGGTAAAAAACTTATTGTTATTTGGTTTTGCTCATAATATTTATTTAGTGAAAATTTGTCAAGCATTATAGTTTTATCTATTATATATAAAGCTGCCCCAGCTATTATGTAAGGGAATATTTCCCACACTGATGCATCAAATCCAAACCCTGCATATTTTGTTGCTCTATCTTTTTCTGTTACTTCATAATATTCATTATGCCATATGCATAAATTCACAAGTGACTTTTGCTCCACCATTACGCCTTTAGGCTTTCCAGTTGTACCCGAAGTGTATATAACATATGCTAAATCATTTGATTTTCCTTTAATATTAACATTACTATTTTCCATTTCATATACACTACTGTCATCCAAGCTTATTACTTCTCCAAAGTAATTTATTGTTTTTAATAATTTATCTTGTGTTAAAAGAATTTTAGTTTTGCTGTCTTTTAAAATATACTTAATTCTATCATCTGGATATTCAGGATCTATTGGCAAATATGCTCCTCCTGCCTTTAATATTCCTATTATTCCTATAAGCATTTCTAAAGATCTATCTACCATTACTCCAACTACAGTTTCCGCTTTAACACCTTTTCTAATTAAAAACCTTGCTAAAGAATTTGCTCTTTCATTAAGCTCTTTATATGTTAACTTTTTATTCTTATATACTACAGCTATATTATTAGGGGTTTTCTCAACTTGTTCCTCAAATAGTTCCTTTATAGTTGTAGCTTTATTATACGGAAAATCAGTAACATTAAAATCTTTTAGTAAAACTTTCTCTTCTGTCCTATCTACCAGCTTAAGGTCTTTAACACATATATAGATATTATCAACTAATTGTTCCAACATATTATTAATGCACTTGCACATAATTTTGATTTCATTTTCACTAAATTCACTGATTCTATATTGAAACTCTAACTCTAAATTTGACTCACTAAAATCTTTTAGAATTAAATTTAAAGGAACGCCTACTTGTTTAGACGTTATTTCTTCTACCTGTATTTCACTATTATTCATAGGATATCTAAAAGAATCATTATAATAATTAAAAACAATTTTAAATAATCCATCATACCCTTTTGCAGGTAACTTCAAATCATTAACTAATACATTATATGGATAACTTTGATGCTTGTAACAGCTTCTTAATTTACCATTTAACTCTTTAATAAAATCTTTAAAATTAAGTTCATTATTAATTTTAAAATTTACTGGCACTGTACTTACAAACATACCTATAGCTTCTCTCATTCGTTTACTAATCCTATTGTAAACAGGCATTCCAATTACTATATCTTTTTCTCCTGTCTGCTTATAAATATATAAATATAGTAAAGACATAAAAAATGTGCTTCTTGATATATTATTTTCACTTAATAACTTATGTAATTTATCAATTAGTTCTTTTGAAATTTTATATTTATAGCTATTTCCTCTGGAATCATAAGTTTCTTTAAATAAAAATTCTTCATTTAGATTAGAAAACTCTTCATTCCAAAATTCCTTATCCCTTAAAAATTTTTCAGATTGCAAATAGTCCCTCTCTGATTTAATATATTCAGAATAAGGGACTGTAATTATTTCTGATTCTCTTATGTTTAATAAATTGTCATAAATTTTTCCTACTTGTTTTCCTATTGTTGCTAGTGAATATCCATCTGAAATTATATGGTGGCATTTAGCTAAATATCCTTTTCTTTTATCATCTAGCTTAAATAAAGCAAACTTATATAAAAATTTGTCTGACACACTCATAGACTCATCAAAAAACTGCCTACTCCACTTATTAAATTTACTTTTATCATTATTAAAATCAATAAATTTAATTTCATTTTGTTTAATTTCATTCTGTTCTTGATACACCTGTCCATTATCTTTTTTAAACTCAAACTGGAAAATTTCATTTTTCTTTACAACTCCAGCAATTGCTTTACCTAATGTCTTAAAATCAACATCTCCTGGAACATAACATATGCCTCCAATATTTGATATTGATGAATTTTGATATAAACTATCAGCATTTAAGATCCTTCTTTGTGCATGTGTTAATTCATATTTCATATTGTAAGCCCCTTTCATTTACAATCTTTTGAATAATTATTTATACTAATTTTTTGATTTTTAATATTTACATTGGGATATGTTAAATACATTATATCTATCGAATTTTATCATTTTATGCTTTACATTTTTGGAATTAAAAGTCGAATTCAGGGAATAGAAAGAATATTTTCTGTGTAAAAAGTGATTACAACCTTACCCAACATATATATGCTTGATGTAGTTTCTGTCCATCAGACCAGAAATTTGCCTCCAGCTTACTTAAGATTCCTCGTCGCCGAGGAAACCCTTTCTCTTAGCTATGTGTTTGGCACTATCAACCAACACTCAGGACTTTCACCCGTTAGATTGCTCCATGCTGGGCGCACAATAAAAAAAGCCGCTGAATTCAGCGGCTTTCTATCTAATCCCTATTTTTAAGAGCTTCACTTAATGATATGGAGCTAATATGTCTTCTCAATAATATCATACATATAAAATACGAAAACATTATTACAAATATTATAAAACAATAATCTTTTAACTCAAGTATGACTGAAACATAAACTTGAACATTTGCTATTGCACGTGGATAAATTATTCTTGTAATTTTTAGAGCCAAAGGAATTGAAATCATTGCAGATACAAATACTGTATACAAGGAACTTCCCAAATACAACTTATTTATTTCTTTTTTATTAAATCCAAAAATCTTAATTAAAGAAATACTCGATAGACTTTTATCAATCATTAATTTCAACAATAAATACATGCTTAAAATAAAAAGAACACATGAAAATACTATCAAAATTAAAACTATTGGTAATATACCTGAAGTCATACTTTTAGCTGCTTTAATAGTATCAGCTGCTGTGGTTTTTGAATATACATAATCATCATTAATATTCAGTTCTTTATTAGATAAATACCCATTAAAATAAGCTTTATCTTCCTTTAATAATTTATTTAATTGAACTCTATTCATGAATATATTGAGTGATGACTTATAATCTACAATTCCATTTATCTTCAAAGTAATTATTTTATTTTCACTTTTATCCTTTAAATTAATTGTATCTCCAATATTTAAATGAAATTTATTCTTTACGCTATCTGAAATGTATATACCTGGATCATCTTCTGCTATGCTAAAGGAATAAAAATTTGATTTTTCATTAATTCCTTCTAAAGTTATATCCATATCTCTATTAATGTCTCTAAAGTTAAAAGACAAATTTTTAATAGTACATTTTTCAAGATTATTATTCTCTACAATTTCAATTGGAAGCTTTAAAGTATACATATAACTATATTGGGTTTCTTTCTGTACTTCTTTTATGTACTCATTTATTGCTGAATTTATAGAAACACCAAAAATAAGCAAAAAAGTTGAAATAAAAATTCCACCAAATAAAATAATATTTCCTCTGATTTCTCTAAGAAATTCCCTTAATCTAAACTTAGTAACAAAACTAAAAAAATTTATTTTTATTGTATTTAATTTACTTGCCTTCTTTTCTCTTTTTAATAATTGAAGTGGGGTACTGTTAAGTTTTCTAGAAATAATAAAATAGTTAATTAAAAACACTATTATTATTGGAACTACTACTCCTACAACAATCAAATACAGAGGAAATATTCCTTCAATATTGGGAAGAACATAGTTTTTTATAGTAGCTTCTCCTATTGATTTTTCTATAAAAAATCCTAAACCTGTTCCAATGATAGAACCTATACTCACAATTATTGTAGGCAAAATCATAAAATGTCTCAATATTTCTTTTTTTACATACCCTAAGGAATATAATGCGCCTATTATTGGACTTTCTTCTTCTATTGAACTTATACTAGACATTGAAATCATAAAACCACTCATTATATTTAACACTATACCAATTATTATTGATATATTTTTATTAGATCTGCTATCATCCAAATACCCTATAGCTCTTGAATTATCAGAAGTTTTAATAAATTCTGTAACACTAGAATTATTGAAAACTATATTCTTAACCTTATCGACTGAAACTCCATTCAATTTATATGAGTAAGAATACGATATATTCTTTAGACTTTTGAACTCCTCCTCTCTAATAAAACCAATACCAAAACTTTTTGGATTAGGGAGTATATCACTTGACTTTTGAAGAATTTTCGTACGGTCTGGAGCAGATCCATATCCAACAATTTTATAATTTTTATTTTGAATAGTTAATCCACTTAAAATCTTATAGTTATTACTTTTTCCAAAATGTGAATCTATAACAATTTGATTCTCATAACTCAAATCACTGCCTTGAGTTATTGAAATTTTATTTATATTTTTTCTTTCCTTGTATATTCTAATTGTTTGATTATCGTAAATTTTATAATCTACATAAAAATTTTCTTCTATCGTGACTCCCAAAGCTCTTATCTTTTCAAGGGCTATACTATTTAATTCATCATTGACATAAAATTCCCCATCTTCAAGATTATTTTCTAATGCAGCTTTTTCTCCTGTAAATATAATAGAATCTGCCGAATCTGCAAATCCAACTATTAACATAGAACTTATTAAAACTAATAGTATTAATCCTAAATATCTTGCTATATTTTCTTTAAATTCTCGGAAAATTCTCTTATTTAATATCATTTATTCATCCCTTTCAACTTATAGCTCAGTCAAAAAATAATATAACAATTGTTCATATAATTTTTTCATATTTATGATTTTACTATTATATCTACCATGTAATATCCTTGGCTTTCATTATAGTATCATTTTTATATTCTTCTTCAATTCGTCCGTCTCTAACTTTTACAACTTTATGAGACATATACTTAATGGCATCATTATGAGTTACTATAATCATAGTCGTACCATACCTTTCATTAACTGATTCTAAAAGTTCAAGTATTTCCTTTGACGTCTTATAATCTAAAGCACCAGTTGGTTCATCACAAAGTAACAGTTTAGGGTTTTTAATAAGTGCTCTTGCTATAGCTGTTCTTTGCTGCTGCCCCCCTGATAAATGCCTTGGAAATTTATCCTGATGTTCTAATAAGCCCAAACTTGCTAATAATTCTTCTTTATTTAAAGGATCATCTGTAAGATATTCACACACTTCAATATTTTCTTTAACTGTAAGATTAGGTATTAGATTATAAAATTGAAATATAAATCCTAATTTTTCTCTTCTATAAGCCGCTAATTCCTCAGAATTAAGACTAGAAACCAAAATGTTATCTATATTCACTTCACCTACATCTATCCCCTCTAATCCTCCAATAACATTTAATAAAGTTGATTTACCTGAGCCAGATGGACCTAGAATAGTGCATATTTCACTTTCTTCTAAAGTAAAAGTTGCCCCTTTTAGTACTTGAACCTTACTTTCACCTTCTCCATATGCTTTTTGAGCATCCATAACTTTCAAAAACATTTCAATACTCCTTTATTTTTCGTTAATTTTTATTACACTGCCAAGCTCATAATCTCCTGGTGAATTTAACATGATTACTCCATCTTTAATATTATCACCATAGATTTCTGTCTTAGAATCTGTTTCAGTTCCTCTTGTAATTTGAAGTTCTTTAACAACGTAATCTTTTTCTTGTTTTTCAGCTATGTATATACAATAATTATTGTCTTTATTTTTTATCATACTTTCAGTAGGCACTGTATAAACATTATCCTTTTCATCAACAATAATATCGGCTTGTGCTTTCATTCCAATTTTAAGCTTAGAATCTGTATCCTTAGCTCTAATCTTAACTTCAAAGGTAGCTTCCTTATCATTAGAGTCATTATTAAGATTTAATGAACTATTATTTTCAGCCTTTGCAATTGAATTAATACTAACAACCTCACCAGCTATACTCTTATCATACGAAGAATCAGCTTTGATTTGAGCTCTTTGTCCTTCTTTAATTTTTTCAATATCAACATCTTTAACATCAACAGTAATAGTTACATTATTTTCATCTTTTATTTCAAATAATTCGCCACTAACCGGATTACCTACAGAAGCATTTTTTAAACTTATAACTCCATCAACTGGTGAAGTTATTGTAGCATTCTGTAAATCTTTTTTATAATTTTCAAGTGTAATTTTCTTACTATTATCGCTAACTTTAGCTTTAGCTTGATCATAATTATTTTTAGCAACTGTTAGATCTAACTTTACCTTAGCCTTTACATTGTTTAAACTTACAGTGACTTTATCATAAGTGTCTTTTGCATTTTCATAAGAAATTTCATATTGCTTAAATTCTTGATCTGTAATTGCACCGCTATCATGTAAAATTTTATTCTTTTCATATAAATCTTTTTTATTATCATAATCTAACTTTGCTGCATTTACGGCAGTAGCTGCATTTTTAATATTTTCATTATTTTTATCACTACTTAAGGCTAATGCATTATCATAGGTTGCTTTTGCACTTTTTAATTCGGATGCATTAGCAGCATCTGTTGTTGCAATAGTTGTTTCTAATACTTTTATATCACTCTCTAATTTATTAGTATCTAAAGTTGCCAACGTATCTCCAACTTTAACTTTATCACCAATTTCTACCTTAACTTCCTTAATTATTGGATTTGCATCAGAATAAGTACTTGCGTATACACCAGTTGCTTTTTCACTTTTTACTTCACCCTTAACATTAATTTTACTTATATTGACCCCTGCTTCAAGAATTGTATATTTATCTTTATCTAATCCCTGATTAAACACTCCTGATTTAGCAAGTCCGATTCCACCTGCAACTAATAATATAACTATTAATAAAAAGAATATTTTTTTATTAAATTTAATAGACCATTTATTTCTTTTATCAATATCATTAGATGTTTTCCCTATCCATTTTCTCATTAAAATTCCTCCAAATATTCTATTGAACAAACTTCTACAATTCATTAATCTACTCAATATTAATTTTTAATATCCCTTGTAATATTTTAAAAATTCATTATTTTTTATATTTAATATATTCGACATCTCTCCCTAATTTCAAGCTTTTTCCTTATATTTAAACATATCCCACGGTATATTATAACCTAAAATTCCTTTCATGTCATTATTTGGAATGTTTGCGTTTTATTTCACATAAGTTTAAATACTTTTCACACCTTCTATACTAGTTAATCCTTAGAAGTAATTTTAGATTTTTTAATATTAGAAAATCGTCGATTCAGGACGAATAAAAAAATCTCCGGCGACCGTGGAGCCGGAGATTTTTTTACGCATCTGCCTTTTCGAACGCATGTGAGAAAAATGTGCACCTTAGAAAAGGCAGCTATGCTGCATATAAAAACATTTTATGCAGGCGAATATGATTTGTTTTTTATTCTTTTCTTATGTATAACTCAGTTAAATAGTCTTTTTCATATATTCTCCATAGATTTTACTTCATTATAAATTCTAAAGAATAAAAAAACTCTACCAAACCTAAGTTTAGTAGAGTTTCTTTATCTACATTTTATATCACTTAAAACTAATAATATATGTTTTCCTATTTTTGAGTTCTACTTCTTAAAACTTCAATTACTGCTGGCATTATTGAAATAAGAACTATTGCAATAACAACTAAAGAAAAATTATTCTTTACAACAGATATGTTGCCAAAGAAATATCCACAAACAGACACTAATACAACCCAAAGAATTCCTCCAACTGCATTAAATGAAATAAACTTTTTATAATTCATTTCTCCTATTCCTGCTACGAATGGAGCTAAGGTTCTTACTATAGGTACAAATCTAGCAAAAATAATTGTCTTTCCACCGTATTTTTCATAAAACTTATGAGTCTTATCAAGATGCTCTTTCTTTATAAACTTACCACTTTTAATCAGCTTATTTCCTAATAGTCTTCCAATCTCATAATTTGATGTATCTCCAAGAATTGCTGCAACCATTAGTACTGTTACCAACACATATATATTAAGCATTCCCATTGCTGCAAAAGCTGCTGCTGCAAATATTAAAGAATCCCCTGGCAAAAATGGTGTCACTACTAAACCTGTTTCCAAAAAAATTATAATAAATAATATTATATATGTTTCAACTCCATAATTATTTATTACAGTTCCTAAATATTTATCAAGATGTAAAAATACATCAATAAAATAAGTAAGTGTATCCATGTGTTTCCTCCCATATGTTAAATCATTAATTTATCGCATATGGTTATTATACATTATTAACTGACTAAGTAAAATTAATATTTCATTAAAATTTCTCTTATCTAAATAAATCTTAATATTATATTTTTCTATTATTCTTATCCATATACATTCTTTTATCAGCAACTTCCAAAAGATCTTTTAAGTTATTTCCTTCTCTTTCACCAAATGAATATCCTATGCTAATTTGAGTTCCTTCCATATTTTTAATATTTGCTACACGTTTTTTTATTAATGTCTTAATTTCATTAATTCCTTCTTCACCTATATTCTTAACGAAGGCTACAAATTCATCTCCACCAGTTCTTCCTACAAAACCATTTATACCTATTTCTTCATTTATTATATTTGCAGCATTAATAATATACTCATCTCCCTTAGAATGTCCCAAAGTATCATTTATCCTCTTAGTCTTATCTAAATCAAAGACCATAATATAAAAAGAATTGTCTTCCATACTCTTCTCTCTAAAAATCAATTCAAATCCAACTCTATTATAAACTCCTGTCATAGAATCATTATGGGCTTTTTTATGAAGTTTAGTAATAATATTTATAATATACCTACTCCATAAAATAATATATGTACCAAATATTATTGCTCCTGCTGTAAAACAAATTGAAATTATATCATTCAATCTAATATCTATTAAAAATGCAATCACATCAAAAAAGGTTCCTGCTGATATCAATCCCAGACCTAAAATTAGTAATGCAGACAATCTTTTTTTATGACCATATTTAGTTAATAAACTAAAATTTATTTTTATCATATAAATAAATATTAACGTTACTACTAAAAAAACAATAATTTTTCTAAGTTCACTCACAATAAAAACTCTCCCACTAAATATTCATACTAACTTAATGATTAATACATTTAAAATTCACTTTTTTGAAGCAACTCCATTAAAGTTAAATTTAGCGGAGTTGCTTTACCTTCAACTAATGTTTCTAAAACAAATCTGGTAGTCCCTTATCTGATATGTTTAATGTAAAATCAGCTTCTGTTCCGTTTATAGTTGCCATATTTTTAAAAGGTCCTGTTGCATTATTTTCTGGAATTTTACATTGATAAATTATAACCAATTTGGTTTCACTATTAATTCCTGCTGGCAAATTAATGCTGTAATTATCATAATCACCACTTTTTCCTTGCAATGTATAGCTAGCACCACTAATTTCTACTAATTGTCCATTTACAATTTTATAAACCTTTATAGGATTACTATCACTTATGGCATCAATCTTACTATTTATCTGTAATTTTATATCCACATTACTTGATGCTATATCACAGCCTACAGCTAACTTAGCTGTTGCTCCTCTAGCTAATTCAGCTTGACCTGAAACAACTGACAATTCACCATCATCAACATTTTGATACAAGCCATGCTTAACATCTTGGTTTATCCCAATACTAAGTGGCGATATTCTATTAAATATTTGTTGCTCTGAGAAATTTTCATAAAATACAGCTCCAGCAAATTTATTATCATATGAATTTTCTCCATCTGAATCTCCAAATTTTAAAGTTCCAGTTACACTTGCTTTTACAGAAAACTTTATATTCGGAACCTTTTCAGGAATATAATCACCATTACCATCCAAATTATAGTTCACTTGAAATACTGGAGTTTCAACATCATACCATGAATCAGATGTCTTATTTAATCCTGATATAGCACTAAATTTTCCATTAGTATGAAACTTTAATTTTGTTGGTATCGAATAAGAGGTTTCTGATTTTGCACTGCTTATTTGATTGAAAATATATTGAATATCTGGTCCAATTTCATTTATACTTTTAATTCGACTTAAATCCAAAATAATTTTATTATATTCTCCAATTGTTTCATTATTTACTGTTGAAGTAGTAAACAAGCCTGTAGTTTCCTTCCAGGAATTTGAAAGCCCTGAAGATATAATAACAACATATTTCTGACTAAAATCATTCTTAAACTCTTGAATAGCAGCATTTTCTCCAACACTTATATGATCAGCAGCATCATTTGTCGTTGCAGTAAGCTTAGTACTAATTGGATATAAACCATTGGTCAACCCATATTTTTCAAAAATTGCATTTCTAGAGTATGTTAATATCCCATAACTAGCATTATTAATTTGAGAATTTTTTAAATTAGCATCTAATGCTTTTTTAACTTCTGCTATCTTTTGTGGTTCATCTTTTGGATTGCCATTTCCTGTTGTTTTTGATATATCTAATGCAAACATAATATTCTTAGCAACAGAACTTTGATTAAACTTTTCAGGTTTAACTTCATACTCAAGAGGTATTTCATTAAGCAACTTTGCCTGACTTGGCGGATTAACTACATTTGCATTAATCATAGGCTCTGCTTGGTCAATTATATTTACAGCAGGAGTTTCTATATGCCTTTTTATTAAATTATTGCTTAATCCATTATAAGATATATAGTTTTTTAAATTTGCAACAGAATCTCCTTGGCTATCACTTGCAAATTCTAATTTTCCCATTTTTCCAGCTACAGGTTTTATGGTAAATGTAATTTCACAGGATTGTGGATCCTGCTGCCATAAATCTTTTCCACTTTCATCATCATGCTTTAAGGTATACTTAATTTCTGGAATCGTTACGGTTCTTACCTTGCCAGAACCGTCTAATCCACTTACTGCCTCAAAATTTTCTCCCAAATCAAAATTTAATTTAGCTCCAAAAATACTTAAGGTTTTTGTACTCATACCAGCTTTTAACCTATCTGCAACACTTTGCATGTCATTTTGAGTGAAATTGAAATTTCCCCCATCATTTCTGCTTTTAAAATAGTCATCATCCCTTCCTTGTAAAGCTGAATGTATGCTTTTTAAATTTGAACTAGTATTTTGATCCTTATCAGCACTCAAATCAACGCTGATTATTTTATATCCCCTGCTTTTTATCAAATCAATATCCGCTTGTTCATAATTAACATTTCCTGAATTTATTAATACAATTGCTTTATTTTTATTAGGTTGTCCTTTATTTTGTAATAAATTATCAGCTTTTTTCAATGCTAATCCAATATTTCTAGTATCAATATTTTCATTTGGATAAATCGACTCATGGGATGTGCTGTTTGGCTCTTGAAGAAAGGTTCTTAAGGCTTCTCTATCAGTCACCCTGTCAAAAAGCTTATCATAATTCCCATTTTCAATTGGATGCTTAACTGAATCATTATATCCTACTACTCCAAACTTAATATTTTGACCGCTCAAGGTGCTGCCATCAAGAAATATGTTTGTAAACCAATTTTGCATAATCTGCCACTTATTATTATTGTTTCCATCAGGATTTTTCAACATCCCTTTTGATAAATCTACAACAAATACTGCTTCATCAATTGGTCCAGCGCTCAAATTATATTCAAAAGGCTCTGTAGTAATTTGATATTTTACTTCAATAGGCTGTGATGGATAAGATACACTATTAGGTATCGGACTAATTAAACTTGCATTTATATAAGGTAATTGATTATTTACTATACTTACCCTAGTTATAGGCATTATAGCATTTGTTATATTACCATTTATATTTTTATAGGATATAGTACTTGTGTCTCCAACATTTACAACTCCTGGACTTTTTGCTTTTACCTTAAAAGATACATAAAAAGGGTCAGCTATATAAGTAGTTTTATCACTACTCAATTTATATTTTATATTATCAAGAGGTGCAACTTGATAATTTCCATCAAATTTAAATTTCACTTCATCACTTGTGAATTCTAAAAGATCTGGAAGCTTTAAATTTAAATTAACACTATCAATTGTATATTCTTGCAAGATTTCATCTGCTAAACTATTAAATATATTATCAATTGTATTACTATCCTTTGCTGAATATAACGTTCCACCCATACTGTCATTAACTTGTTTTAAGGAACTTGTTTTTCCTGATACTACTGATGATCCATAAGCAATAGTCGCTTCGTGGAAATTTGGCACTTCATTTTTTAATTTTTGTCCTACAATTTTTCCGTATACTGTTGGTATATCAGCTATTACTGAATTATTAAAATCAATATATTTTAAGTTTGTATCTTCATCAAAGTCAGTTATGCAGTTCACTTCGTAGTTTCCAAGATAACTATTGTAACGCCAAGCATCTATTGTATCTTCTTCACTATTATGGTTATATTGTAAATAATAGTTATTTCTGTTGACTACTCCATTTCTAAAAGTATACACATTAGATGCATACTCATTTAACCCATAGCTTGGTAAACTATCATTTTTAAAAGTAGTTGCAGTTGGCTCCCCATCTGTTAAAAATATTAAATATTTTTGAGCTGCTGCATTTGAATTTCCATCAGATAACATCCTGCCTGCAACTCTTAACCCATCACCTTGGTTTGTAGCCCCATCTGGTTTTATATTATCAATATATGAATTCAACTCATTTACATCATTTTGAGTTGCAACATTCATTAATTCTTTAATTTCATTATTATATCCAGCATAATAAGAATAAGGAACAATTCCTATCTTAATATTATTTTTACCAGTGCATTTAGCAATGAAAGACTTAGCAGCATTTTTTAAAGATGTTATTTTTCTATTTTTATCGCTACTAGTAGAATTTCCATTAAAATCAGCGTTCATGCTTCCTGAAGTATCTAGAACTAATACTACTTCCTTTTGAGTAGGAACATTAACATCTTTAACTGCGATATTTGATGGTGTTACTTTATAATTAAATTGAAGCTCATCATTAACATTCACAGTTACAGCATTATTATTTGCCGCAGGCTGACCATTAACTGTTACTTGATTAATTTCAACATTTAGATCTGGTGTATTTTCACTTACTGTTGCATTAACCTTTATTAACATTCCAGATATCAATCCAACAACAATGAACAAAGTTAAAATAATGCTTGTAGTACTTTTTGTTTTTCTCAAAATTACCCCTCCTTTACAATTATTATTCTTATTGCTCACATTTATATTAACTAACTTTATTTCTCAAATATATTGTAAATTTGATTTCATGATCAACATTACTAAAACCTTGTTTCCTTGTTAATACAATATTAAAGTTTATTGACTTTCCATTATCACTGACTATTGTCTGTAATGTTTTAAGATTCCTTGAAATGATTTGATCATTAGCTTCATCTGAACAGCTTGAATCTATGTCTTGATTTATTATCAAATTACCATTTTTATTTTTTCCTATTTTAAAATACCTTGGAGTCGTATCATTTCCTTTCAGATATGATTTTACTATCAATGGTTCTTCCGAAGTAATTTCTATCCCTTGCATTCCTATATCACTTAATTTCTCTTGGATATCCTGCCCTTCAATTTGTAAAGTAGATTTAACATCTGAATCAGAAAACACTTTATTGCCTGTCATAAGCATACTTCCTGCAATACTTATTATTATCACTGTAATTGCTAAGGTAATTATCATTTCCAATAAAGTAAATGCACTTTTTTTCTTTTTCATAGTTAAACCCACCTCCTTATTTAATAATTTTCCAAAGAGTATTTTCTAAAAACTTCTTGATATCATAACTAAAATTTGAATCTACTGAAAGTCCATTTGTTGCTTCAGATGTATCCGAAGCATTGTCTAACATACCTTCTCCAAATACTTCTTTAAATGTATTATAATTTTCTGCTTGAATTCTATCTATTACGTCCTTATTGTATTCTATATTTATGTTGTTTCCTGAAATATTTAGATTTCCTTTTGCAATAATGCTACCAACCAAATTAATATCATCCTCAATATTAACATTCCCATCTGTTGCAATCACTGCATTAAGCTTGTATCCATTAGAACCCTTAGAGGCTACCTTTATTTCTATGGTATTTCCAGAGTCATCAATTTCATCCTGTGACCCATTGCATTTTGTAATATTAATTGCTTTTGCTTTACCTGTAGTTGAATCTTTAGGATTAAAAATAGCATATTCACCCTTTGCAGCTTGGTTATCTATACCTTCATAATCACTTGGTATCTTAGAAAGGTCCATTATTGAACTAAAACTAATCATATTCGAATTATTATAATCTTCAATTTTAGGAGCTTGACCAAATCTATAAACCTTTCCTGCAAATTCTGCTCTTTTATTATAAATCTCGCCATTAGGAGCTTCTAATTCTGGTTTATAATTAGATCTAAGAACTTTAGTATCATTTCCATTCTTATACACAATAGCACCAATAGACCATACATTAACACTTCCATCTGACTTTGCCGGCCATATAATCCCACCAGTATCAGGTTTTTCAGTT
This sequence comes from Clostridium sp. YIM B02555, assembly GCF_022320955.1. Taxonomy (NCBI): domain Bacteria; kingdom Bacillati; phylum Bacillota; class Clostridia; order Eubacteriales; family Clostridiaceae; genus Clostridium; species Clostridium sp. YIM B02555. The sequence continues at coordinate 168,439 of NZ_JAKJJY010000005.1, forward strand.
GTCTTCTTTGCTTCTCCATTAGATTGATTAGGATCCCAGTACTTCCCAAAGTGTTCTGCTTTATTAAACACATTAGAATCATCTAATAGTTGAAGAGGTTCGTAGTAATCTAGCTTCTCTGCTTCATTTAATGGTACTGAATAAGCCATGTAATTTTTCTTAACGCCATTATTAACTGCCCCTGACTCGCCTGTTTGATATCCATCTTTATCTCCTATAGTATCAATATGTGCAGTTCCCATAATATAGGCAGACTTTGTAATATTTACACTAGTTGAATCATCTACTCCATTAACTATTATGCTGCTAGAATTTTTCACTTTACTTAAGGAATCTTCTGCTATAAAATTTCCTCCATTAGAATTTATGTTTTTATCATTTATTCCATAAAAATCGCTAATAGTTATATTAGATTCATTTTTTGCCTTAACTGCCAAGTCATTATCTATTATCACACTATTACTTACAGTTAATTTTGATTCCCTTGCAAATCCATTGTCTCCTTCAGCAATGTTTCCCATATATACATTGCCACCGTATAGGTTGTTTTTAACTATAACCTCTGCATTATCAGCCATATTAAAGGTGTTTCTAGTAATAACATCCTTACTTAAAATTACATTACTGCTATCATTTATACTTATACCGCCACGATATTTTTCATAAGTTCTATTATCTAAATTCAAAGTAGCATGAATTCCATTTTGATCAACTGCTGGATCTACTCCATTTACAAATATATTTCCGCCAACCTTAAAGTTATTTGAACCATTTACAATCATATTCCCGCCAATAGTTAATGCTCTTTCATCATTGATAGCTAAATACTCATGCAAATCCCCACTTTTTTGATTATAAAATATATCTCCATATTCAGGAACTTTCATCACATAATTAGTTTGTATTATTCTTGAATTTTCTCCAACAACACTTGAATTTTCTGTAGACGTCTTAAAATTTGATTTTACTGTTATCTTATATTTTTCATTGCTGGAATCATATACTAGTCCATCTGTAGCTTCCTTACTTCCATCTGAATTTTCAGGGTTTGCAGTTCCTGGCTTTGGAATCCACAACTCTGGATGAGTATTGTCATTTAAAAATTTAACAGCAGCTATCTCGTAATCATAATCTCCGTTATCATTTTTAGTAACTTTATTCACATATTCACGATTTCCTATGTAATCTCTAAGTGAATTTTCTAGAGGCTTTTCCTTATTAATTTCTTTTGGATCATTGTTAGGTAAAATAAAATTCTTAAATGCCCTTTTAAATTCACTATTAACCAAATCCTCGCATTTTTTGTTGTCTTCTTCTATATTCTTATTAATTTCTTTTTGTGAAACTTTAGAATCTGTATCACTTTTACCATCATTAATATGCTGCCAATGATAAATATCTTGTTTAGCTTGAATATAGGCTGCATTGTTTGGACTTGTTCCATCATCATTACTGTCTTTTGTTAAACTTTTAAGCTTTTCTACTTTTAAATTCCCATACTTCGCTGCTGCATCAAAGGTTTTTCCTATAATGTTATAAGCTACATCTAACCCTGAATCCGTTGCATAAAGATTTTCTACACGTTTGCTTTCTACAACTCTAGCCTTATAATTTCCAGCTACCATAGACAACATAGCTGCAGAAATAGCTGTTACAAACATACAAGTAATAACAACCATGATTAAACTATTTCCACGCTTTTTTCTTTTCATAACTTCACCTCCAAATATAATTTATTTGAAACCTTGTGAAAAAGCTATTTATCAAAATTTTGATTATAATCTGTTGTAAACAAATTATTTCTATCATCATGAGTCTTATTTTTCTGATCTTCTAGGTACTGTGTATATTCCATCAGCTCAACTTTAATATTATATAAAGTTCCAAGATTTGCTTCCTGCTGATTATCAGCCCTATTATCATATAAATTCATTGTTCCCTTAAAAATTCTTATATTACTTTCTACTTCTTTTGATTTTTGTACATAGACATTTAAGGTTCCACTGGTTATTTTATTATAAACATTAATATTTACTCCCTTTAAAGGTACATTGCCTCTTTTCTTATATTCACTAAAGTTAATTACAACATTAAGCTTTCCGTCATCAACCTTTGCTATTTCTACCGGTAAATCTACAGAACTACCTTTATAATCCTTAATGCTTATCTTTCCTCCATCTTCAACATACAAAGACAATAATATTTCCTTTTGGCTATCTAATTCAGGGATTACTTCTCCATTAATAGAACTTATCACTGAAGTATTTTGAAGTTCATTACTTATGTTAATTTCATAAGGATTCTTAATTTCATCATATTGATAATTTATATTTCCTTCATTATTATTAATTGATGCTTTAGTTGGAACTATAGTAAGTTTTTCAATATATTTTGCTGAATTTTCATTAGTAGCTTCAAAGCTACTATTTAAGAATCTTAAATAAACTCCATCTGTTTCCTGCTTAGTCAAGATTATATCTCCATTTATACCGAGATTAGAACTACTAGCACTAGGCATTTCTACATCTGAAGACTTTATTTCTTCAATAATTTTCTTGCCTTCCAAAGTTGCAGCCTGCTTTACTTGTCCACTCTTAGTATTTTTTATAGCTAAAATATAACCTGTATAAATACTTGCAGAAATTATAGCTATTATTGCCATACTTATTATTACTTCAACTAGTCCAAAGCCTTTACTTTTTTTAGAATTACTTTTCATAATCCTCACCTACTTTTGATTAACACTTATGTTACTTCCATCACCATCTATTTTTACTCTTGGATTTGCAGCATCATCACCAATTGTATTAACTTCAACTAGCTTATCTGTTTTATTAACTAATTGTAATTTAACACTTGCCTTATCATCACTGCCTTGTCTTGTTTCACTTAAGATATTTATAACAATATTTTTTGAGACTGGTACAAATTCCATTCCTAGCCCATCATATTTAGCTGGAAATGTCAATTTCGAAGTTTTATATTTACAGTAATATTTACCGCCTTCTTCTGTTAGAACCATTTCCACCATTTCCTCCAAATTACTCTTACCGTAAACATAGCTTGTTCTCATCGGATCATTTGCTTTCCCAAGTATAATTGAAGGTAAATCTGAGTTAGTCGGCTTTATGCTTGCTATAAAATCACTATTATCCGTATTTGTGATTCCAGTTGCTGAACTGGCACTAAAAGGTACATCTTTGCCATAAGTATTATTGTAATTCCATTCTAAGTACTTTTCTAATTCATCTGTAATTTTAGGAATTGCATAAAATTCTAAATCAATAGTTCCTTTGCAGGCTTCTAGGGTATCTTGGCTTATTTTTATAGAATTTACTACTATTTTCTTATCCCTCTCGTCAATTTTTTTCAATAATTTATCTATTCCATCATAGTTTCCTTCAAATTTAACTTCGCACTTTAAATAGTAAATAGTATTTTTCTTTTCTTTAGCATCATTTGTTTTAGAATTGTTTTGACTGGAATTATTTGTAGGAGAGTTATTATTATTATTTGTGCTGCTTGTACTAGAATTATTTTGAGCACTGTTAGCTGCATTATTATCAGCATTTTTATTTTTATCATCTGTTGAAATAACAGTTTTATATTTATTTACAATATCTTGAAAGGAGCTTTCAGCTAAAGTATTTTCATCCTTTTTTGAACTTTCCACACCATCTGAAACTATAGGTTTAAAGGTTATGCCACCTTTTAACCCACTTTCTTTTAATAATCCATCCAATTCAGCTATTATGTGTTCTTCACTGATTGTTGGATAAAAAGGACTTGATTTATCTACTATTTCGGCTTTCAACAATTTAGCATCATTTTTTTTATCTTCCAGAGAATTTATTGTTGTCATTGTAACTTCATATTCTTGTCTTTTTTCATTTTCTTTCTGAATTTTTTCTTCAAGCTGACTTGTTTGCTTTAAATATATAAAATTGTAATATCCAAAACCAACTAAAATTATTCCTAATATCCATAGCATTATCTTTTCTCTATTACTTACTTTCATATTATCCAACATCCTTTAACACGCATTTTATATCAAAGGAGTAGCTTCCTTCTACTGCCCCATTAGTATCTATTGAGTTTACATAAACATCTTTCATCACTTGCAATTCACTTAAATTATGCTTTAATTCAGCAACTGCTGTCCTATCTGCAGAGATGCCTTTTATTGCTATGGTATTATCGACTATGTCTAAATTTTTAAAAGAAACTTGACTTGGTACTGTTGAACTTATTTCCTTTAATAATTTTTCTGAAACATTATCTCTATTTTTAACAGAAACTGCTACATCTGTTAAAGACGTATCATATTTTTTCAATATCTCTATTTGCTTATTCACATCTTGAGCTTCTTTTAATTGAGTTTGAATTTCTGAAGCAGCCAATTTATTCGTATAATCAGTAATGCTTCTATCTAATAAATATATTCTCACTGTATTAGATACCAGACTAATTAAAATGATTATCCCAACTATTGCAGCTGCTCCATATATATATATTTGTGAATTAATTTTTTCTTTTTGCTTACCTAAATATGGTTTAAAAAAATTTACATCTTTCACTTTATGGCCTCCTATTCATGCCTTATGACTGACCCTATAGCATTTATATAGTCATCAATAGGTTTTCCATCATCATTTGACTTAAAGGCTATCTTAGAAATTCCTTTTATCTCTGTCATTATTCCAAGCCTATCTGTCATATATTTTTCCATACCTTTTATTTTTGAACTACCTCCAAAAATAATTATGTTATTTATTTCATTACCTTTATTTCTATTTTTATAAAATTGAATAATTTTTTCTATTTTTTCAATCCATTCATCTACTATTGCTCTTGTTCTAATATTTATTGGTTCAAATTCTTCACTTAGATCTATATTGCTATTTTTAAATTTTTCTACTTCATTACTTTGAAGACCATTTGATTCTCTTAACATTTCATCAATTTCATTACCACAATCTTTGATTATTCTAGTAAAATCTAATTGATTATTTTTATATATATTAACATCGATTGTACTTGCTCCTAAATCTATAAAAGCAACTGCTTCGTTTGTATTATTTTCATATTCTTTAGTTATACCTATTAAATTAATAAATTTATTTACTGCATTATAATTTACATCTAAGGCATATGGCTTTAATTCTAATTTTAACAACAAACTATAATACCCTCTTGCCACCTTTTCAGGGTAAGCAATAACACGAACATTAAGCTTTTTAACACCATCTACCTCTAGCTCTTCTAAAATTGTTCCTTGTAATATATAATCTTCTAAATTTATAGGTAGATATTGTTGAATTTCATATCTAACTACAGTGTCCATTTCTTCTTCTTCAACCTTTGGAATCATTATTTCTCTGTTTATTATTAAAGATGAATTAGTTGTACAAATAGCATCCTTAGTTTTGATTCCATTTTCTTTTAAAACTTGATTTAATTTTTTATGTAATTCTACTTCTTTTTTGATTTCTCCATCTACAATTGCATCTTTAGGCGTAGGAATTTTAATATATTTATCAATTGTTAAACTATTTTTATAATATAAACCTTCAACTATTTTAATTGTTGAACTCCCCATATCAAAAGCTATGACTTTTCTCTTTTTCAAGGAAAGATTTGTTTGTTTTGTGTTTTTCAAATTTTTAAGTAGTTTTTGCTTTACTATACCCAAATCCATATTCATTATGGCTTTTATATCAATTTTCCTTTTGTTCTTCTTAGGATTTAATTCCTTATTTTTATTCTCCATAATTCCCCCATGTACCCTGCCCTAAATTTGCAGATATAATTTAATTATAACTATATAGATGTGACATCATTTTTTAATATATATACATCAAAAAATATATAACTTGAACTAAAATAATTGTTTAGGATAAAATCAATTTCCATCTTATTACATAAACAGATCATATAATCATAAACATTATCTTAAAATGGAGAATCACAATACAATTCTCCATTTTAATACATTAGCATTTTTTAGTTTGCAGCACTATATGGATTTCCAGCTACATGTGCTACTTGCGGAAGTACTTGTAAAGTTGTAGCTCCATTCACTACATTAACTACTACTTCCCCATTTCCATCAACAATAGCTTGAAATGTGTCTGCTGTATGCCCATCAGCTTTTGGTCTTGGCACAACTCCTCCTGAAAGTACATCTGTAAGATCATTTCCAGCAGCTACTGCTGCGTTTAATGTACTATTAACCGGAATAGTTCCATTAGCTACCCCTGTAGCTACAGCTGTTTGAATGGTTTTAGCTGTTGCTATATCAGCACTTACATTTGAATTTTCTCTTATTTGACCAAATCTAGGCAATGCTATTGCTGCTAACACTCCAATAATTGCAATAACAATAATTAATTCAATTAATGTAAATCCTTTCTTTTTTTTCTTTGTTTGTAGATTGTTTTTTCTTATAGATAATTGGTTCATTCTAAACCCCTCCTGTAATTATTTTTTTATATATTAATGCACTCTGGCTCGCACATTGTGCACTAATTCCTCTTTAATTAAATTTGATTATAACTATCAAACATAGGTATCATTATCGATGCCACCATAAAGCCTATTAAGAGTCCCATTATTACTATTAATAATGGTTCAAGCATAGCCACCGAAGCTTGGATTATTGCTTCTAATTCATAATCATAAAAGTCTGCTGTCTTATTTAAAATATCATCTAAAGAACCTGTTTCTTCACCTATTTTTATCATTGAATAAAGCATTGGAGGAAACATATTACTTTCAACCATTGAAGCATATAAACTTTCTCCTCTCATCACATTATCTCTTATTCTTAATAGAGCCTTCTCTGCAACTTTATTTCCTGTAACGGTTGAAACTATATTTAAAGCTTCTACAAGAGGTAGGCCACTTGCTATCAAAGTAGATAAAGTTCTTGTAAATCTTGATACAATAAGCATTTGATTAAGCTTTTTAAGAATTGGCAGCTTTAATCTTAGCTTACTAAAAAATAGAATTCCTTCATCAGTTTTTCTAAGTATATTTAAGAAAAAGCTAATTATAAATATTACTGCTATTATAATAAACCAATAATTTTGAATTCCTTCACTAATCCCCATAATAAATTTAGTAGTCCAAGGCAGCTCCGTTCCACTTTGTTTAAATATATCTATAAAGGTAGGCATTACATAAACTAAAATAAAGGCAACAGCTGCAATTGAAACAAAACCTAATACTATTGGATAAATTAATGCGCTTGTGACTTTATTATTAATTTTATTTTCCTTTTCATAATGAGTTGACATTCTTAGCATTATGGCTTCCAAACTACCACTTGCTTCCCCTGAAGCTACTAAGGAAACTAAAAGCTCTGGAAATACTTCCTTATGCTTTCTCATGGCTTCCGACAGCACTCCACCTTTTTCAACTTCCTCATTAACTGCTTTTGTTGCTTCTCTTAATTTTTGATTTTCAATTTGATTTGCTAATATATCTAAACACGTTAAAATTGGAACTCCCGCATTTAACATAGTATAAAACTGTCTACAAAAAACTGATAAATCTTTTAGTTTAACTTTCTTACTTAACTTTAGTTCAATATTAGCGCTTTGTACTACTTCTTCCACCATTAAAGGGTAATATCCATTGCTAGAAATAAAGGCTATAACCTCATCTTTAGAGTTAGCTTCATATTGTCCTTCTATTTTTTCTCCTTCTGAATTCATAACTCTATATTTAAACTTTCCCATATGTTATCCCCCCTTTAAATTATGCTTTTTTTATCATAGCAATAGTTGAAAGTTCTTCCATTGTAGTGACTCCACTTAATACTAAGTCTTTACATTCACTTTCTAAGGTTTTCATTCCATTTGCTACTGATATATCTCTAATAACATCTGAATTTCCACCTTTATTTATTGCTTCTCTATGTTCTCTTGTCATTTCCATAATCTCATAAACACCAATTCTACCTATATATCCTGTTTCATTGCAATATCCACAGCCCTTTGCTTTATAAAGCATAAGAGGCTTGTCTGCATCTTGTTCTAATATTTCCTTTTCATATAAACTTGCTTCATAGGCTTCTTTGCATTTATTGCAGGTTCTTCTAACCAGCCTTTGTGCCATTACTCCCATAACAGAAGTTGACACTAAATATGGTTTAATTCCCATATCTACAAGTCTTATTATAGATGAGGGTGCATCATTTGTATGAAGAGTACTTAACACTAGATGTCCTGTTATGGCAGCTCTAGTGGCTATTTCTGCTGTTTCTTCATCTCTTATTTCTCCTATCATGATTATATCTGGATCTTGTCTTAATATACTTCTAAGTCCATTTGCAAAAGTAAGCCCAGCTTTTTCATTTACACTTACTTGATTTACTCCATCCATGGTAAATTCAACAGGGTCTTCTACTGTAATAATATTTACATCACTATCATTTAATTCTTTAAGTATTGAATACAAGGTTGTAGACTTTCCACTTCCTGTAGGCCCAGTAACTAAAATTATTCCATGGGGATTTGAAATTATTCGCTCTAAGCGCTTTAAATTTTCTTCACTCATGCCCAATTGACTTTTTGTTAATACAGCAGCTCCTGTATTTAATACTCTTATAACTACTTTTTCTCCATTAACAACAGGTAAAATTGAAACTCTAAGGTCGATGTCTTTACCATCTACATTAGTCATAATTCTTCCATCTTGAGGTATTCTTTTTTCAGCTATATTTAAGCCTGCTAAAATTTTAATTCTTGTAACTAATGGCCCTAAGCTTTCTATTCCAAGAGTATTAACAGTTTTAAGTTTTCCATCTATTCTATATCTGATTCTTATGTCATATTCAAAAGGCTCTATATGTATGTCTGATGCCTTAAGTTCAACTGAGTTTTTGAACATATAATCAATCATCTTAACAGCAGGAGCACTATTTACTTCATTTATATCTTCTACAGTTCTTGTTTTAGAATTTCTATTTAATTTTAAGCTTTCTTTTTCAAGCTGAAGGGCTGCATTATTAACCTGCTGACTGCTATAATATATCCCTATAAATTTTTTAATATCAGCTGTCCTTGCTATAAAGGACTCTATTTCAAAACCTGTTGATATAGCCACATCATCTATTGCAAATATATTTAAAGGATCTGCAAGCGCAACTTTTATTTTGTTATTATCAAAGCCAAAGGGAATTAATATATATTTTTCACATAAATTCTCAGGAATTAATGTTATTGCTTTTCTATCAAAATTAATTATATTTAAATCTACCTTTTTAATTCCTGTCTGTTGTTCAATAGCTTCAATTATATCTTCTTCAGTGATTATTTTAGTATCTACCAATATTTCTCCAAGCTTTTTACCTAGAGCCTTTTGTGACTTTAATGCTTCTTGTAATTGATAACTGGTAATTTTCCCTGCATTCACCAGTATATTCCCTAATCTTCTTTTCTCTGTAGCCATTTCTCATATCGCACCTTTCTATCTCATATTCTCCCATGCAATATTCTTCATTAGTATAAAATTGTTCTTAAGCTTTTTCAATCATTAGTATGTTAAAAGCTTATTATAATTTGCTCTTACATTAAATAGTTCATATATAATGTTAATATTTCTACTCCAAATAACATAGAAATCAAACTTCCAATTGCTATACATGGTCCAAAGGCCATTTTATCTTTTGCTTTTTTAAGTTTTAGTAGCAAAATTATTATTCCGACTATTCCTCCAAGAATAACTGCTAAAAACAATCCAAGCAAAATTCCTTTAATCCCCAAAAATAATCCACAGATGCCTGCAATTTCAATATCACCTTCACCCATTCCTTTTGTCAAATATACTATTAAGCCTATTATTCCTCCACCGATAATTCCACCTAAAAGCAAATCTATAACTCCATTTTTATTTATAATAGCCTGTAATATTACAAATCCAATTCCAACAACTCCACCAAAAATAATCGTATTTGTAAACACAAATTGTGTATCAAAGTCTATCATCCCAATTACAATTAAAATAGATGCTAAAACACAATATTTTAAAGTAATAATTGTTAATCCAAATTTTAAATATATTAATAAATATAAAATTCCATTAACAATTTCAATAACTGGATATCTTACAGAAATTTTAGCTTTGCAATACTTACATCTTCCGCCAAGAAATATATAACTTATTATTGGAATAAGATCAAGCGGTTCCAGTTTATGGTCACAATTTGTACAATGAGATGGCGGAAAAGCAATAGATTGTTCCAACGGTATTCTATAAATACAGACATTTAGAAAACTACCTATGACCAAACCTAAAACCAAAACTAACACAAAATCCATTTCAATTTAAACCTTTCCATTTTTATTCATTTATGTATTTTAAGAGATTAATTTGTAATTTTTTTCTTTAAAAAAGCGCAAAAAACGACCCTAAAAAAATTTAAGGCCGGTTGCACTACTAACTCCTCATGCATCAAGTGCCCATCTACAATACATGATTCATAGTCTTCTTAAACAAATTAAATTATCTTATTTTTAATATAATAATATCATACTACTATTAATTTACAAGTGTATTTTGTAAATTTTCACAAAACACTTTAACATAAATTTTAATATCTAGATATAGATATCCAAATGAATAACCAAACTTATAAATGTAATATGTATAAACTCTTAAGAAATTATAATAGTAACACTACACTAGAAATTAGATACATATTTGTGCAAGCGGCATATGAAATTAAGCTGTGATGGTTATTAGTGGAAGGTTGTTCCACTTTCTGCTTGTCATAAATTTACTTTAGGAACATGCAGAAATGGGTGCATCCTTCCAATTAGAACCCATCCAGCGAAAATTTCATTAGTCCGCTGTAATAAATATGTGTTTAATTTCGGTAAGTTCCGCATATGTCTAATTCTTGCTTTGGATATCTATAGGATTAATTAATTTTATTATTTCTAATCCAGGTATCATATTCTTCTTTTGAAATTATATTACTGTTAACCAATCTTCTTAAATCCATTTCCATTGTTTGCATTCCAAACTTTGATCCCATTTGAATAAAACTATTGATTTGTTCAAAATTCCCTTCTCTTATTAAGTTTTTTATACTTGAGGTACATACCATTATTTCCATTGCTGCCGACCTTCCAATTCCAGATGCATTTGGCAATAAAACTTGTGAAACAACTCCTCTAAGCAAGGATGATAGTTGAATTTTCACTTCATTTTGATGACCAGCTTCAAATGAATTTATAATCCTATATATACTATTTGCTGCTCCCATATTATGAAGCGTTGAAAAAACCAAATGTCCTGTTTGTGCTGCTCTTAATGCTATTTCGATAGTTTCAGGATCTCTCATTTCTCCAACTAATATAACATCTGGATCTTGTCTAAGTGCTGCCCTAAGACCAGCCGCATAACTTTTAGTATCTTCTCCAACTTCTCTTTGATTTATCACCGACCTATTTGTTTCATGTATATATTCTATTGGTTCTTCTAATGTTATTATGTGCTTTTCCTTATTCTTGTTGATTTCATTTATCATTGCTGCTAAAGTTGTGCTTTTACCTGAACCAGTTGGTCCCGTAACTAAAACTAAGCCATCCTTTAATTCCGTGAATTCTTTCAAAGCTTCTGCTGTTGATATATCACTAAGTTTAGGAATCTTTTCCTTAATAATTCTCATACATATTGCATAACTTTCTCTGCATTTAAACGCATTTACTCTGAAATTACAAATTCCTTTCCTATTATATTTAAAATCAATTTCTCCTTTTTCGAGAAATTCCTCAAATTTTTCTGGCATTAAATCTTCAATATATTCTCCAACTACATCATGTGAAATAATTTCTTCATTCGCTCTCACTAAATTGCCATCAATTCTTACCATAGGAGTTAATCCAGATGTGATATGAATATCGGATGCACGTTTAATGTCAATGGTATCTAGTAATTCATCTATCTTTGCCATAATTTTACGCCCCTTTATATAAATTAAGCTACTGCTTATATTATTAACTTGTAACTACATTAAAAATATCACCATTTTTCTAAATGTGTCAATATCTTCTGAAACTAATATATAAAAATAAAAAAACACTAAATTGAAGATAGCATATAAAAGATTATTCAACAAAAGAATCTCTTACATATACATTTCTTAATTTAGTGCCTTAATTTTTCATCTTACAAATAATTTTAGTCCTAAAAATTATTTCCTGATTTTTCTCATTAAAAATTCCCCAAAATCTTTATCTAAATTTATAACGTGTCTTCTATAAGATGTAAGCATTTCTTGCTGAATTTCTACTACAAATGTAGTTGATAGCTCATCTTTTTCTATAACTCTTCTCAAATCATCTATTTGATTTTTAAATTCTTCATGCTCTTTATGTACTAATCCATAATTATGATATTGATTTTGCTTTTGAATAGATTCCTCTTCAATAAAGTGTTTAAGCAAACTTTCTTCTAACAAATCTAAAGATTTAATTATTTCTTTTTTATCCTCTTCCTGCTCCATATCATAAAATAGCTTATTAGCATATTTAAATATTTCCTTATGTTGCTTATCAAGATTATCAATTCCTGTTGATAAAGACTTGTCCCAATTTGTATTATCAAAGAAAATTACAATTTCTCCATTATTATTATCATTTTCATTCTCTTCTAATATCATAGTCTTCACTTTCATATCCTTATGTTGCTTTACATTTTCTTCTATTCTTTTTAATTTAACATCTTTTTTTCTTTCCCCACCTTTTTCGTTTGTAACCATATACATACAACCACTCCTCACATAATTTTTATCAAATACCCATCTTAACTTTACATTTCTACATATTTATTGTTTTTCATCTTATTTCATTACTATACAACAAATTATTCCGGATTAATTTTAATAGATACCTTATTTAAATAAAAATCAAATTTTTCAATTGAATTTATAAACCCATTTATAATTTTACCAACAGCATATTGTTCTTTCGTAATTATCATATTTTCATTCGGCCCAGGAATAAAACATTTACATCCATCAACAAATACCCCATAGATTTTTTTTACAATATTATCTCTATACTTTAATATAAACCTTTTTCTATACGCACGACTTTCAAAAGATTTATTTGCCCAATCATCATAACAACAATCATCACTATTTTCCAACCAACTTATATCATTTTCTATTACAATATCAATATCATATTTATAAAAATAAACCCCTGACTCATCATCATAATTCCAATCATCTATTGTACTATTACATATTTTCTCAAAATATTCATCATATCTCATATTTCTCAACTCCTTTGAAACAATATATACTAAAGCCTCCTTTCATATAATAAAATCCCAATATTACATCTAAATTGTAACTTTACATTTTTCTTTTAAAAACCTTCCAAAATCTTTATCTAATTTCTGTATGTGATAATTCCAAAAATCTAGAATTTTTTGTTGCATATAATTAATCACTGCCCCTGTGGCACCATAAGACTCATATATATATCTTATATCTTGTAAATGATTTCTAAACACTTGATGTTGTATACATTGCTGATTATACTTCCCATAATTATACTTTCTCTGAATTTCTTCTTCTAATTTACAATGATCATTTGTGTATTTTTCAAGAAAATCTAGTATTCTAATCACTTCTTCCTTTGTCGCCCCACTATTCACTGATTCGAAAAAATAATTAATTCTTTCAAGAAGCTCCCTATGCTGATTATCAATATCCGGATAGCCAATTTCTAAAGATTTTTCCCACATTAACTTCATAAAATCACACACCCTTTATATCAAAATAATATTTAACTAATTTTATAATATCATAATATTTTAGCTTTTATATAAGCTGTCATAACAATTATTTTGACAATAAATTGTTTTTTTCTTATTTATTCGCAAAAAGTGCAGCCAAATCACTGACTGCACTTTTTGAACCTTTATATAAGGAGAATAAAATAATTGGATTTAAAGTTATACATATTCCATATATTTTTCTTTGGTTTTCGACACCATATATAACAACCCTTAACTTTTTCTATTTTTACTATAACATATTATCACATTAAATTCCATACTATTTTTTACCCTTGATTGTATTTTATTTTTCGACAAAGTATATTTTTTATTCATCTCTAATCATTCTTTCTGTATTGTTAATAAATATTTTTTACTGTTTACATTTATGACACAATTTTGTAACATTTTAAGTATATAATATATCTTGTAATTCTTTTTAACATATTATTTATTCCATATAAATAATATGGGATAGAAATGACTTATTTCCCCAAAATTAAGTCATTTCTTTTTTTATACAAAAAACCATTTTCTATCTATTCCCACATAAAAAAAATGATTTTTAAAAGTTAATCTGTCCTTTAAAAATATCTTACAAATCGGTTTACAATTTATTGTTCATAAACCAAACACTTTGCCATTCCAATATATAATTATTTATCACCATTTATTAATTTTTTACAATTTTTCCTTGAATTTTCCACCATATAGTTGTATTATAATACTTAATTGAGATTAATTGGAAATAAAATTATTTTTTCTCAGTTTATGTTGTAAAATAAAAGGGGGATTTTTATGTTAAAAAAATTTTTAGGGATTACATTAACTATGCTTTTATGTCTACCATCAAGTGTAGCATTTGCAAATAGTAATGTTAATTCATCAAGTGAGAAATTTACCACTTTCACAAAAACTCTTAGTAATAGCTCTGACCAAAATAGTGACTACAGAAAACTCTTAGCCAACGCAAACATAGCACCAGAAAATAAATCATCTGATTTATTAGAATCAGAAAGAGTTGTTGATAGTAACATAAAAATAGGAAAGTTTACTAAAACAGATGTAAATGATGCTTTATTAAGTAATCAACAAAATTCAACTAAAGAGAAAATAAACTTTAAAACAAGTAACAGTATTGCAAGTGTTTCTTCTATAGAAACAGCAACTACTACATCTTCTGCCGTAGATGTTAAGCCAATTGCTAACTTAAAATACGCTATTTTAAATCCAGCATCTTTAAAAAATGGGCAGATTACTACAGATACTCAAATTGCATGGTTATGGTCTTATAATGGACAAAATTATACTTATGATCCTAATGGCTATAAAATCACTAATGTGAATATAGATGGAACTCCAGGTGTAAGCGACTCTATTATAGGAACATTGACAGGTAATATTGGGTTTGCTACTCAATTTAAAACACCAGGGCAATATATATTGAAATTTAAATGCATGAATGATCACAATGTATGGTCTGATGAGTGGAGTATAGCTATATCTGTTGAACCAACAGATAATAACACTAGACCTCAATGTGTTCTTAATTATTCTGCGTTAAGCGGAAATACAGATACAGAATTTTTCTTTAGCTGGGCTAACTCAAAAGATAATGATAATAATGATTCACTAAAAAATGTACAAAGTTTAGTAATAGTAGATGGAGAAACTCATCTACTCTATGATTATGCTTTAATTAAAGGTGATAATTCTTGCATAGTAAAATTAAAAAAACCTGGCACTTATCCAATAATGGTTAGGGTAAGTGATTCTCATGGCGCTTGGTCTAATTGGGTTGGTTCTGATGTTGTTGTCACAGCTTCTACACGTACAACACCTCCAAAAAACACACCAACACCTAATAATATTTCTATTGATGAAGTATGGTCAAAAATTAAGCATAACCCTAAAAATAATACTCCGTACACTAACCCAGATGATCTTGTAAATGCAGAAGCTTATACAAGAACTAGTCCTTCTAAGTCTGAATATATCACTTCTTATAAAGACAACTTAGGTTATGTTCATAATTATTATAGGCTAAAACTTGATCAGATGCTAACTTATCCCGATCTTCCTTCTAGTTTCGATCCTGTTTATTTGATATACGACGATGAATTTTTGACTTCTTATCCATATCTAAATGGCTATTTTGGTACATGGTTTCCAGAAAACTCAATGAAGTTTAAAGATGGAGTAATGACAGCTGATCTAAACTATCAACTGCATTCTTATGAAAAGCCTGATGAACGTAAAAAATTTCATATATTTGATTTTTATACTGCAAAGGACTATACCATTACTTATTATAATGGTTCATTAAAAGATAAACATTCCTTTTTGGAAAATATGACTGATAATACTAGAATAGTATATAGTGATAAAAACAACACTTATAGCATCGATAGACAAACTGGTAAAACAAGTATAATCCGATGATATTATTAATGATATCAATGGGTAATTGTTCCAACATATAATTAATTTATAAATTAACACTTTATTAAGATGATTTCTGTATTGAACAGGAGTCATCTTTTTTTAATACATAGGTAAAAACTCTTCTAATTCCTTAACTTCAAATTCACTTTTGCAATAATTTATAATTTTAAAACTAGAATTAAAACAAGTTTTTATTGTTCTTTGACTATAATTATTTTTAGTAATATTCAATATTCGAAAATCTCTTCATCTATATATGTATATATGCCATATTTTCCAACAACAAAAAAAGAATCTAGTATAACTTGTACTAAATTCGAAATTATAATATTTATATTATTATTTTAAGCCTTCTACTTATTATTTCAAGCCTTCAAAATTGTATTTTTTACCATATAATGATATACTTAACATGCCATCTCGAATATTTATACATCGCAGGAGGCGGTACACATGAAACGTAGACTTAGCAGAAAACGTTTCGATAAAGAACTACTGAAAGATATATTTGTTTTTCTTGGATCTCTATTTAATTTAGTCTCCGTAATTCTAAAATGCCTTAAATAATAAATTGATATACAAAAGTAAAATTTAAAGGATTAGTATAATTATATTACTTAAAAGCGTGAATGGTACTCACGTGAGATGGTAAATAATATAATCAGAAAGTCCTTTTGTTTAATTAAATTATCAAGTATAACTTATTCTACTCAAAACACAAGTCTTATTATATCATAAATAGAAATACGTGTCAATTGTTAATGTGATTCTATAAATAAAATAAATAAAAAAAATAGGGATAGCAAAACAAGAATTTCCCCTATCTATACTATCCCTATTATGTATTGGCTAGTTGTGCAATTTAGCCTTAAATATTATAACATATTAAATATCTACTATGTAATACGAATTTAAGAACAATTCTCCTATCCATTATCCCTATATATGTACTACCCTAACTTTTCCATTATTCTATCAACTTTCTATTCTATGTCTTCCATTTAAGTATTTACATTACCCACAAAACTTGCATTAGTTTCTACTAATACTTTATTATTTTCAGTGATTGTACTAAGTGACTTTAAAAGTTCATCCAATATTGGCTTAAAGAATTTATCGCATAATGCTTTAAATCCTCTATATACTCCATAAATAATTATCAATGCAAGCCCAATAGGAAAACCACCACTTCCTATTAAACTGCCCATAGCTGTCAAATCCATATTACTCACCCCTATTCTGTCTTATCAACTTCTTTTGTTTGATTTGTTGTACTGTCTTGTATTTTAACCATCTATTTTAATAATTTCTTATCTCTAATTCAAGTATGAATTCTCTCAATAAATCTTCTAATAACAAAAAACACCCACTGTTAATAACAGAAAGTGTTTATCATTACATACACCATTAACAAAAACCATAATAGACGTATACCTTAATTATTTAGTTTTTAGAGTTATAACTTTGATACATTCAAAGCTAGTGATACCACAGTCTTTAAACTATTCATCCCATCCTTCTGGGAATTCAGCGTTGTGATACACCTCTTGAACATCATCATCTTCATCAAGTAAGTTTAACATCTTTTGGAATTTCTTTGCTTCATCTTCATTAATTGCTGTATAAGT
Source organism: Clostridium sp. YIM B02555 (assembly GCF_022320955.1). NCBI lineage: Bacteria > Bacillati > Bacillota > Clostridia > Eubacteriales > Clostridiaceae > Clostridium > Clostridium sp. YIM B02555. The sequence goes on from NZ_JAKJJY010000005.1 coordinate 186,312, forward strand.
ATCTGGAATCATCTTAACAGCTGCTTCTAGGAATTCAATTCCTTCTGCTTCTAATGCTTCTCTAACTGTCCCAAAATCTTCTGGTAACGTTGTTACTACAAATACTTCTTCTTCGTCAGCTGAGAAATCTTCTGCACCAGCATCTAAAGCCAGCATCATCATTTCTTCTTCATCCCTATCACCTTTTTCAATGATAAGTTCTCCCTTTTCTTGGAACATGAATGCTACACAACCAGATGTTCCCATATTTCCGCCACCTTTAGTAAATGCACTTCTTACATTTCCAGCAGATCTATTTTTATTATCAGTAAGAGTTTCAACTATTACAGCTACTCCACTAGGGCCATAACCTTCATAAACTATATTTTCATAATTAACTGATGACAATTCACCAGATGCTTTTTTAATTGCTTTTGCTATTGTATCATTAGGCATATTCGCAGCCTTTGCCTTTGCAATTACATCTCTTAATTTTGCATTTGTATCTGTACTAGCTCCACCATTTTTAACAGCCACAACAATTTCTTTACCAAGCTTAGTAAATACCTTTCCTCTTGCTGCATCTGTCTTACCTTTTTTTGCTTGAATGTTATGCCACTTTGAGTGTCCTGACATATGCTTTCCTCCTTACTTTATTTCCTGTAATTTGCTTAATTATAGTAGATTTAATTAATCAACTTGAAAATTAAACCATCAAATATTATACCATGTAATCTATGAATTTACAATTTTCATATTATATTCACCATAAAAAAATCGCAGGCGACTGTGGAGCCGGAGATTTTTAATATTAAGTTCCGTATTGTGCTTCGCACTCTTTTTATAGGTGCGCATCTGCCTTTTCGAACGTATGTGAGAAAAATGTGCACCTTAGAAAGAGCAGCTATGCTGCGTATAAGAACATTTCCTTAGAAAAGGCAGCTATGCTGCATATGATAACATTTTATGCAGGCGAATATGATTTGTTTTTTATTCTTTTCTTATAAACAGCTCATTTAAATAGCCTTTTCCATATATTATCCATAGATTTTACTACATCATAAATTCCTAAAAGAATAAAAAAACATGTGTTACCGGTCACACATGTTCTTTATTTTCTTAATTCCCATCACTTTCTTTACATTCATCAAAACTAACACTTATATTTCTCCCCATATCTTTAGCCTTATAAAGCGCCATATCAGCTTTTTTTAGTCCATCTATCAGCAGCTGATCACTTTCACTGAACTCATACACTCCCAAACTCACAGTCACTTTCCCATAGATTCCATCTTTTATTTCATATTCTGATTTTTCAACTGTTTCTCTTATAAGTTCAGCAATCTTCTTCGCATTTTCTAAATCTAATTTAGGGAGTAAAATCAAGAATTCTTCTCCACCATACCTTCCAACGAATCCAATATCCTTAATTTGTTTTTTAGATATTTTAGCTATTCCTTTAAGTACAATATCGCCAACATAATGCCCATAAGTATCATTAATTTTTTTAAAATAATCTACATCCATCATTATTATCGATAGTTTACTATTGGTTTTAGCTCTATTTCTGACTAATTCTTCACCTTGTCTTATAATTTTATTACGATTTAGAATTTTTGTAAGCATATCATTATTGGCAAAATAATTCACTTCATCGAAGAGCTTTCCATTTTCAATTGCAATAGCAATATACGAAGCCAATATTCTCAATGCAAATATATCACTACTTGCATAAACATTTTTTGCATTGCTTTGTACGGTTAAAACTGCTATCGGCTTATCCTCTAATAAAATTGGTAGATATATTATTGAAGCAGGATATTTATCTATTCTTTCTATATCCAAAGGTAATATATCAACATACTTCCAATATTCATTGACAATGTCATTTATCACAACTTCTTTTTTAGTTAAAAAACTATACACACCCAAACTTGCTTTGTTATCAAGAGATAATTCCTTATATTCAACTTCTTCTCCTTTTTCTATAAAAGTCTCATAAACAAGTCTATTTTTTTCCTTATTATATAAACCAACCCCAACCACATCTGCTGCTACAACTTTTCCAATTTCATTATAAATCAATCTTACAAGCTGCTTCATCCCTAAGCTTGCGGTTATTTTTCTACCTACTGTTGATATCAAATCCATTTTTTTATATAAGGATTTATAGGTTTTAGCTTCCTTAGCTGCACTCTTATATCTTAAAATAGAAAGACATAAATTGCTATGATTTGTATTTGCTTCTTTTTTATATTCATCATATTTTTCAAAGGCTTTATATGCTTTTTCAAAGTCACCCATATTACTATAAATATTCTTAAGCATTTCATAAGCTTGAACTCTGAACTTTATATAAGAAGCTAGATTTTCATCATTAATTGCAATAAATAATTTTTCTTTTGCTAATTCATATTGTTTTAAATTAAAATAGCACTTTGCCCATCTTATAGCAGTCTTAATTTTATAAAAAGAATCATTATTTTCTGTAGTAATTTTAATTATTTCTTCAAATTCCTTTATAGCTTCTTCAATATTTCCTACTCGATAATTTATTAATGCTCTTGTGCCCATAAATTCTTCTCTATCTATTATATAATTAATTTCATCCATAATAGTTAATGCTGTATTACAATATTCATAAGCCTCATTATAATCTCCATTATATAGAGCACACTTGGATAAAACACTAAGTATTACAACTTCACTTTCAGGAGCAAGATTATAATTATCATTTTTTAATCTTTCCACTAAATCCAAAGCTTCATCATAGTTTTCGCTTTCAACATAAGTTTCAGCGGTATTCAAAAGTAAAGAAACCAAATTTTTTTCATCTTCTTCTTCAGTAGCTAATTCTATTCCTCTCATTCCATTTCTTATTGCTAGTTCTAATTCTCCTAAATTCAAATAATCTGAAAGCAGAGCATTACAAGATACAATTATTCCTTCTACACATTGCTCTTTTTCAAAGAAATCATTAGCAATCAAATGAGTAGTAGATGCTTTCAAAAAATCATTAGCACAATTTTCACACCAACCAATATAAGTTAAACACCAATGTTCAGCAAATTTATACTTCCACTTTCGGGTTAGTTCAAGAATATATTCAAGGACCTCTTTTACATATTTGAAATCTGACATCATATTCTTTATAGCATAATTTCTAAAATACTGAATATAATTCTCATCTTTTTTCAACTTTTCGATATGTTCATAAAATTCCATATATTTATACATCGTAAGCCCCCATTTATCTTAATTCATTTTAAGCTTCAAAGTTCTTTATATAGCCTATTTCCTTCTTTAAAATAAATCCCTGCCTCACTTTCATGAATTATTATTTTCCCATTAGCAGCCTCAATCATTTCATTTTTAATATCTTCAGAAAGTGTTTTTTCCGATAAAATGTGAACTATTACTTTATCGGTATACTCTGTTTCCTCTATATGCAAGTTCTTTTGAGAACATAAATGTTGAATTTTTCCAAATAAATCATATTCCATTTCAAAACTCAATTTAATACCATCAACTTTTTCTACTATTCCAGCAGCTTTTATTGCTATGCTTGCACCTTTTGTATACGCTCTGGTTAATCCACCAGTTCCTAAAAGTATCCCACCAAAGTATCTGGTAACAACTATTGCGCAATCTGTTACTCTGCTTTTTTTCAACACTTCAAGTATAGGTATTCCTGCGGTACCTTGTGGCTCCCCATCATCAGAATATTTTTGTATATTCATATTTTGTCCAATTATGTAAGCTGAGCAATTATGTCTTGCCTGCTTATGCATATTCTTTATCTCTGCTATAAAAGCCTTTGCCTCTTCCTCAGTCTCCACTCTCTTTGCATAGCCAATAAATTCCGACTTCTTTTCTTCAAACCTATCTTCACCTAAACCTCTTATTGTAATGTAAGACATCTCTATTTACTCCTTTTCATTATTTTACCCATATAAATTTCAAATAGTAGTACTCAATTTTAGATCTTCTAAAAGTGAATTAAAGAAAAATCTTACTTATGAGGTTCTTTTAATAGTAACAACTCCTCTTTTAATATTGTTAATCCTTTTTTAATTTTAGCTTCATTTGTCTGATAAAAGGATATTCTAAAAGAGTCTTGTCCTTGATCTTGTACTGTAAAAAACATAGCTCCAGGTGTAATGTATACTTTTCTTTTCTTTAGGCGAGTGAAAAGTTCTGTTGTATTTATTTTAAAATTTTCCCTTAATGTTATATAAAAATTCAACCCACCTTTAGGTTCTTTGTATACTAATATATCCTTAAAGTCCTTGTTTAGCAAGTCTTTCATACAATTATATCTTTTTATATATTCATCATTTAAATTTTTAATATTATTTTTCCATTTCTCACCTGAAATATATGATTCTAAAGCTCTCTGCATTAGACTTGAAGTAGTTATATCCGTATTATGCTTTGAATTTTGAAGAGTTTCTCTGAAAATTGTAGGTGCTATTAAATAACCTAAGCGTATTCCAGGAAGAAAGATTTTAGAAAAACTTTTTATATATATTACCCTATCTTTTTTATCAAGCCATTTAAATGGAATATATTCTAAAGAACTTTCATATATGAGTTCAGACAAATAATCATCTTCAATTATGTAAAAATCATAAATTTCAGCAAGTTCTAAAATTCTTTTTTTCTTTTCTAAACTATAACTTATTCCTGTAGGATTCTGAAAATAGCTCATTGTATAAAAACATTTTATTTCATTCTTTTGGAGTATTTTTTCGAATTTATCTAAATTCACGCCATCTTCTTCAATTGGAACCTCAAATAAATTAACCTTTCTCCACTTAAAGACTGATAATGCCCCTACATAAGTTGGCTTTTCAACTATTATATTATCATTAATATTTAATATTCCTTTTGATGCTATATCAATTCCTTGCTGAGCTCCTGATACAATTATCACATCTTCATTTTTTAATTTGTCATTCCAAAAAACTTTATTAATTGTAGCTATTAGTTTTTCATATCCATTTCTATTATCTGAAAATAGAGCTTTGGCACCATCTCTTTCTAGTACTTCATTAATAATAGTCTTTAAATCATCAATAGGAAATAATATTTCCCCTGTAGTTTCACCTGTAAAATCTATCACTTTTTCTAAATCTTCTGTAGATATCTTTTTTAATGCATTTGAATATTCTTTTCTTAAACTAGAAGCAACTTCTTTTCTTTTAGCATAACTTCCACTTCCAACCTTTTGGTATGCATACCCCTCAAGCTTAAGTTTATTATATGCACTAACTATTGTTACATTGTTAACTCCAAGCTTCTTTGACAAATCCCTTATGGTTGGAAGCTTATCCCCTTCTTTTATTTTCCGCTTGTCAATTAAATTCTTTATATAATTAGCTACCTGAACGTATTTTGGTGTCTCATCTTCTTTAAATTTAAAATTTTTATAGATATCCATAATTTCGCTCCTGTCACAAAACCATTCAAATGATTATATACCAATTGTCAATACTCAATTAACTTTGAAATCCATTAAGAATTTCTCAAATTGAGATGTACAATCTTTATTTCAAATTATATGTAAACTTTATATGAATATACATTTTCACATACTAAATTTTCATTAAATGGCAGTTCCAAATTTTTAGTATCCTTTATTATTAAATTTCTTTTATATAATTCCTTTAAAATATCTTCTATTTTTATATCAAATTCTTTAAAGAGCTGGCTGTTCTTTATTTCATATGAACTTATAAATATCCCTTTATCGTATAGATAATCTAACAAAAGCTTAGCCGCCTCAGCTATATTTTCATCTAAAAAATCATTTATATAATCAATACTATACTGTATATTTTCCTTTGTGCATTTATTATTATACAGTTCCTTTATTAATTTATTAAAAGTATTATTTAAATTCATAACCATTTTAACTGCATCCTTAACTACACTATACCCATTTAAGTTTAAGTATAATTTAGCAAAACTATCTAATGCCCTAATTATCACTTCGTAGCAAGTAAATATACTATCATTTTGTAAATACTTTTTAGTAACTCTAATATCCTTAATTATATTCCCCAAATATACTAAATCCCATATTTCTTTATACTTATCAGAACTATATTTTGCTTTATTAAAAATATTTTCTACCTCATCATCTCTTGAAAATATCATTTTAGAGGATATCAATAAATTTCTTATTTTTCCTTTATCTCCATCACAGTTATATAGTTCCAAAAATCTTTCTCTACTTAGTACTTTCATATGTACAGGTATATCTAACATTTCTGAATATACATCTCTAACTTCATCAAAAACATCCTTATAGACAACAAATAAATCTATATCAGATTCTTCCCATAAATCTCCGCTAACTATACTTCCAAATGCAAATATAGCTAAAACTTTCATATTATCTTTTAATGTATTTATTAATTTCTCAGAGGATTTTTGATAATCCACTATGGATTTTGACATCTTATCTCCACCTTTTTGTCTAAGTAAATAGTATCTGTTTAAAACTCATTACCATTATAACTGAAACATGTATTTATTTAAAGAATTGTCTACTTAAAAATATTATAAAAAGATTCTTAAATAATTAAATCTAAGAATCTTCTTTATAATTAAATGGTGGACAATTTCTATCCATACTATCTATTTCTGAAACATATAATTTTATTCTTCTAGTTAAAGCTCCTAATAATTCTTCCACTTCGCCATTCATTTTATAACATAATTTAAATGCATTTTTAATTTCTTTTCTATCACCAAAGGTGTTAATATTTATGTTTTGTGCAACAGTCGACATATTTGAAGCTGCAAAAGCTATAAGATTTACAGCATCAATCAAAGGTCTTACTTCCCTTGTAAAATATATATTACTTAATACTTCAACCCTAAGAGATGCTATATTATCTCTAGTTAAAGTAATAGATGATATAGCATCATTTAAATTTTTAAGATTATCTAAAAGTTCCTGCTGCTTTGCTTTTATTTCTTCATAGCATTGATTGGCATCAGCAGATGTTGTATCTGATATATTATTAGTTGTATCCTTTGCATCTGTTTCGTTTTTATTAGACGCATCTTCAGAAGTATTTTCCACACTACCTTCTGATATATTTTTTGTATTAGCATTTGAATTTTGTTCTTGCTTAGTACCAAAAAAGATCTCGGCAATTTCATCATCACTATTTTTTTGCTTGCTTTGTTCTTTGGATAAATTAGATTCATTATTCTTTGCTCTATTTTTTTTTGATTTTCCTTTTTTAGAACCACGCTTAGAATGTCTTTTACCCATAACTATGAATTCCTTAATTAATACTTATATATAATATATTAATTAAGCTTAATTTTTATTCTTTAGTCATATATTCAACTGTTTTGTTATAAACTTCATCATCTACTTCTGCAATCATAAAAGTACCATTTTCTTTATACTCTTCTTCAAGCACCCTTGCATTTCTATGCAAATATGATTGAACATCACTCTTATCATATGGTATTAAATACTCAATCTTTCTATAATTGTATGGAACCTTTTCTTCAATTAGGTTTAAAAGTTCTTCTAAATTTATTTTTTCTCTAGCTGAAATTTCAATTATTTCACCTTCACCTATTTCTTCTTTGATTGCCTTTATTTGCTCGTCTGATGCTTTATCTATTTTATTTAATACAAATATCGTTTCTTTATCAATTGCACCTAATTCATTTAAAACTTCATTTACTGCTTTATATTGATCTAGTGCGCTATCTGAAGCTACATCTATTACGTGACATAAAAGATCAGAATAAATAACTTCCTCTAATGTAGATTTAAAAGCTTCTACCAATTCATGAGGCAGCTTTCTTACAAAACCAACTGTATCTGTGAGTGTAACCACGCCCTTCTTACTCAAGGTTATAGCCCTTGTAGTAGTATCTAAGGTTGCAAAAAGCATGTTTGCTTCAAATACTTTATCTTTAGTTACATTTTCTTTTTTAGCTGCTAAATCACAAAGAGCATTTCTTAAAGTGGACTTTCCTGCATTTGTATATCCAACCAAGGACACTTTAGGAATATTTTCTTTATTTCTTTTTTCTCTTTGAATATCTCTAGTTTTTTTGATTTTTTTAAGTTCATCTTTAAGATTATATACTGTCTCCATTATATGTCTTCTATCTGTTTCAAGCTTCTTTTCTCCAGGTCCTCTAGTACCTATTCCTCCACCTGTTCTAGATAAAACTGTTCCTAGACCTTGCAATCTGCTCATTCTATATTTTAACTGAGCTAATTCTACTTGAATTTTGGCTTCTTTGGTTTTTGCTCTTGTTGCAAATATTTCTAATATTAATGTGGTTCTATCAATTACCTTTGCTCCTAAAGCAGCTTCAAGATTTCTAACTTGAGAGCCTGAAAGTTCATCATCAAAGATAATTACATTTGCTCTTTCCACCTGTCTCATCGATGCAATTTCTAATACCTTCCCTCTACCTATAAAAAAGGCTGCATCAATTTTATTTCTACTTTGAAAAACTGTCTTTAAAACTGGTATATTACAAGCCTCAGTAAGCTCCTCTAATTCTTCTAAACTTTCCTTAGTATCAGAACCAACTAATATTGCTTTTTCTTCTGTATCTTCTATAACATCATTAGTTTTAATTAAATTTTCAATAAATCTTATTTTATCTAATATATGAATAGTTTTTATCTCTTCTAGTGAAAGATTGCTCTTTTCTTCTGCTTCCAACTTATTATTAAATAAAGAAAGCATTCCTAATGAAAAATCAATTATTTTCCCATCTACTATTGCTACAGATACAATTGCATCTAATTTTAGCTTTAGAAGTGCTGTTAAATCTAAAGCTGATAAATTACAGTAACCATTTGGATGTGTATGAATTACCCTAATTCCTGATAATCTCTTTTCTTCTATATCTATTAGAGGTACTTCTACAGATGTAGAATCTCCTATTGCAACAGAAGTTACATTTCCCTTTCTATTTATTCCAACACTTACTTCTCTTTCAATTAAACTTGAAATTCTAGAAATTATATATAAAATTTCTTCATTACATACTTCATCCTTTAAATTTCTAATTGAATAAATACTTTCTAGTTCATCTATTATAGATTTTTTAATTCCTTCAATATTTCCAAATATCATATTAACACCTCACATTAGCTATCTTGACAACTTTCTTATAATTTTATACTATTAATTCATTAAGGTATATTATATAAGCAATAAGTCAATATTTTTTATATATTTGACTTGTTTTTTATTTAGTACCCCTAATTATAACTTATAAAATTCACAATTGACAATGTACAATTGATAAATTTAAGGTAATTTATTATGTTTTGTTGAAATATTTCATAGAAAACCTACAATAATGTGTGCTGAAAAAATTTGATAAAATTATAATATTTTCAAGGAAAATAAGCATTCAATGTTCATCAAATATTGAGCATTGATAATTTCAATTATCCTATATTTTTCCCCTTGTACTATGTTAGTTGCAAAATAAATAAAAAATAAAAGGAGTTTTTTAAACATGGACGATAAGAAACGTAACATTCTTTTTTCTGAAGAAAAAATTAATTCTAGAATAAAGGAATTAGGAAAAACTATTACTGAAGATTATAAAGGTAAAAATATTTATCTATTATCTTTACTTCGCGGAAGCTTTGTCTATGCCGCTGATTTAGCTAGAGCAATAGACTTAAATGTAAAAATAGGATTTATGACTACTTCAAGTTATGGAGATTCTGAAACTTCTTCTGGATCTGTTAAAGTGGTTAATGATATTTCTGATAACATTGAAGGATGGGACGTTCTTATCGTTGATGATATTGTTGATACTGGTATTACAATGGATTTTGTTGTTAAGCATGTACAATCTTTAAAGCCTGCAAGCGTTAAGACATGTGTTCTTCTTGACAAGCCATCTAGAAGAAAGGTAGAAATCAAACCAGATTATTGCTGCTTTGAGATTGAAGATTTATTTGTAGTTGGTTATGGATTAAACTATGGTGATTTTTACAGAAATGTACCATATGTATTTAATTGGGAATAAAAAAGAAACCTTTAGGGTTTCTTTTTTATTACACATTTTCATTATCTTTAATTTTTATTCTGATCGTTTGTTGGAATACCAATAGTTGTATTTGGTATTTTTCCTACTATTATTGTATCTGATACAGGAATTTGCGTAGTTACGTCAACCTCTTGATCTCTTAGAGGTAATTTCAATTTAACCTTTGCATTGACATCCAAATATATTTTATGTCTAGTTTGGTTAATTCCTGCACTTTCAAATTTAGATTCATAACTTGTAATTATATTTCCTATGGGTTCAATTTCAATTGTCATTTTAGGACCCAAGCTGTAAAAGGCACTTTGTTTACTCATCCATCCTAAAGGAACCTGTATAGCAGAATTTTTCATATCACTTAATTCTTTATTGCATTCTGAAGATAATTCGGCTGCTATATAATTTAATTTAACTGTATCAGACTGCATTAATATTATATTTCCTTGATTATCCTTTTCTATCTTTATCATTTCATCATATTTAAAATCTTTTGATAAAATGTTCACACTTTTTTCATTAATAATATTTAAGGTTTGAGTTTTTGCCATTATCATTGCAATTTCAGTTACTGCTGGCATAACTCTTTTATCAAAAAATATTAATAAAATGTTAAATATGACAATAATAAAGATAATAACTATTATAAATGATATGTATTTATGTTTTTTCCGTTTTGTATAATACTCCATTATGAACACCTTTATATTGAGTTATTGATTTAATCATAATATAATTATGCTATAATGTTATAGAATATTATTAATTTACAAACCTTATTATTTTAGGAGGACACAATGGCAATTAACGATAAAGCAAAAAAGACAAATAGTGCTCCCAGAACTAAAAAGCCAGTTAAGCAAAAAAAAGGTAGGAAAATCTTTAAAGGTATATGTTTTGGATTACTATTTTGTTTTATGGCAATTTTTGTAGTTGGTGCTGGATATGCTTTTGCTATAATAAAATCTACGCCTCCTCTTAATGTCAATGAAGTATTATCCCTTAACCAAGCTTCAAGCTTATATGATAGCTCTGGAGAATTTATGGATAATCTCCATTCAGACGAGGAACGTTATGTTATTGATTCAAGCAAAATTCCTGCTAACTTAAAAAATGCTTTTGTATCTATAGAAGATGAGAGATTTTATTCCCATCATGGAATAGACCCTCAACGAATCGCAGGTGCCGCTTTTCTAGATGTCAAAAGAATGCTAACAGGACAAAAAGGCATGCAAGGTGCTTCTACATTAACTCAACAATTACTTAAAAATACAATTTTAACCAATGATCTTTCTATTGAGCGAAAAATCAAAGAAGCGTATTTAGCGGTCAGCCTAGAAGATAGATTGACTAAAGATCAAATATTAACCGCTTACTTGAATACTATACCTTTAGGCGGTCATGCATATGGAGTTGAAGCAGCATCTTTGTTATATTTTAGTAAAAGTGCTTCTGACTTATCCCTAATTGAATGTGCATACATTGCTGGTATAACTCAAGCACCAACTTCTTACAGCGCATATAATGCAAATAATCAAAAAGATCCAACTCCATATATTAATAGAACTATTACAGTATTAAGTATGATGCATAAACTTCAATATATTAGCGATGCTGATTACGAAAAAGCAGTTAATGATGTTAAAAATGGCGGTTTAGTTTTTAAATCTAGTAAAAAAGACTATAGATTAAATTACGAATGGTTCGTATATCCTACAGTAGCTCAAGTAAAAGAAGATTTAAAAGAGAAATACAACTATACGGACGATGAAGCATCAAAATTAATGGTAAATGGTGGTCTTAAAATTTATACAACCATGAATAGGCAACTTCAAGATTTTACTCAAGCAACTTTAGATGACTATAGTAATTTACTAATCAATAATAAGGAAGCTTATGATAAAGATGGGGTTCCTTTATTACAAGCTTCTGCTACAATTATGGATTATAAAACAGGCCAAATTGTTACTATGGTCGGAGGTCGTGGTAAACAAATGCCTCAATCCCTTAATAGAGCTTATAATGACTTAAAGCCTATTGGTTCATCAACTAAACCATTAACTGTGTATGGACCTGGGATTGATAAAAAAATAATAACAGCTGCTACCCCTATAGATGATGCTCCATTACCTGATGACTTTAGCAATAAATATAAAACTGGTAATGAACCTTATAATCCTTTAAATTCTCCAAATGAATATGCTGGACTTATGACTGCAAGAGAAGCACTTACTCATTCGAAAAATACTGCTGCAGTACTTATGGAGGATAAGATTGGATTAAAAACAGGTGTTTCTTATGGTGAAAAGTTAGGTTTAAAATATAATTCTGCTTCAAAAGCTTCTATTGCCTCTGTAGCATTAGGCCAATTTAATAATAATCCTAATGATCGAGATGGAGGAAATACAAGTATTTTAGCTGCTGCTTATGGTTCTTTTGGTAATGATGGTATATATACAAAACCAGTATTATATACAAAAGTGGTTGATTCTAATGGTAAAGTTTTACTTGATAACACTACTCCTAAACAAACTAAAGTATTTTCACCTCAAGCAGCATATATTTTATACGATATGCTAAAAGGTCCAGTAAATGAATATAATGCTACTGGAGCAAAATGGGGAGATATGCCTGTTGCAGGTAAAACTGGTACTACATCAAATTCAACAGATTTATGGTTTGGTGGACTTTCAGCTTATTATTCAGGTGCTGTTTGGGTTGGTTATGATAAACCTACAAAACTACAAGGTAGTTCTAGCGGTTGTGCCAGCATTTGGGGAAAATTAATGGCTAAAGCTCATGAAAACCTAGAAGTAAAAGATGTTCAAGAACCTAGTGGTATAGTAAATGTTAGTGTTTGTAAGGATTCTGGTTTACTTCCTAGTGATTTATGTGGTCAAGATCCTAGAGGAAGAGTATATGATGAAATGTTTATTGATGGAACAGAGCCTACAACCATATGTGAAACTCACGTTGCTGCAAATATAAATAGATTTACTAATAAAGTTGCTGGTCCTCTTACTCCATCAATTTTAACCAAAAGTAATATATTTATAAAAAAGGATCATCCAAATCCTGTTACAGCAGATTATTATATGGTATTACCTTCATCCTATGATGCAGGTGGAACTGAATCACAAACTAATACAGCTACAGATGGAAGCCAAGAAAACGCTCCTCCTGTAACTAATAATATGGCACCTCCACCTATTGGAGACACTGCCCCTATTCAAAATAATGATAGTAAAACAAATTCAAATGCTAGTACTAACGATAATAGCAATCATGCAAATACTAATTCAAATAATACTAATAGCAATAATACTCATAATCCTAATGGTCCTGGAAGCACTAATTCAAATAAACCAAGTACTATTATGAGGCCGTAAAATCAAATTAAATTAGATAGAAAAAGAGGATAATCCTTCAGTTGATTATCCTCTTTTTTATCTAATTTGTTACTACTTCCTCTTCTGCTCCATCCTTTAATATATTTAATATAGTCCCATTTTCAGCACTAACAAAAATTTTCCAAGAAATATATGAGCCTTTATCATTTTTGCCATCAGTAGTAAAAACATAACAAACCTCATATATTTGATTTTCCTTCTTGTCCATCCTGTTATTTGCATAAACTAACTCAACGTTATTTCGAGCTTCTCCAGAATTATTATATTTTTCAAAAGTTTCTAATGCTATCTTCTTAGCTTTTTCTTCACTGATATTTATTGTTGGCTCTTTACTTTCTTTCTGCATTGTAGAGTTTGAATATCCATCCAAGAAACCGTTTTCTTTATCTATGTTTACTTTTATTTCATCAAAATAAAACGCATATCCATTTTTCTGTTTAGTATACACAAATGAATAATAGGGTAATGTACTTTCATCCATGTTATCATTAATTGATTTTAATATCACTTCTCCATCATAAATTTTTTTTATATAAGAGTCTGCCAAAATTGTTGCATCTTTTAAACTAATCTTAGTTGTATTTACTGGAATTTCTTTTTTAGTAAATCCTATAACATTATTGTTTTTATCTAGATCTATACCGTAATTTTGAGTAACTATGCTTTTACTAACCATTTTTTTATCATTATTTAATACTCTACCTCTTTCATACTTTATAGATTCTAAACTAAACTCATTACTAATTGCATTTATTGAATACAATTTAGATATAAATTCCTTAGATGCTTTAACATCTTTAGAGCCTGGTCCAATAAAATTATATAGTATTATACCAACTATAACGAGAAGACTTAATATAATAAGCAAGACTATAATACTAGCTTTTTTTAACTTCATTAATGACCTCCTTCTGGAAATTTAATTTATTTTTCTTTCATATTATATCACATTTTTTTCTTTAAAGCTTAAATTTTCTTATAAACAATAGTGATATTTCAAATATTATTGACATCTTTTATTTACAAGTTTATTATAATACATAAAGGGCATATGCCAATAATTTTCTTACATATGCTATTTTAATTTAATATTGGAGGTTTATTTTATGAAAATTGCATTACCATCACGTAATAATAATATTGATGATCATTTTGGACATTGTGAGTACTTCACTGTTTTAACTATTGATCAACAAAATAAACAAATAACCGCTTCTGAAACTGTTCAATCACCAGCTGGCTGTGGTTGTAAATCAAATATAGCATCAACTCTTGCCGAAATAGGTGTTAAGGTTATGCTTGCTGGTAATATGGGTGAAGGTGCTGTAAGAGTATTAAACAATGCTGGAATTGACGTAGTACGTGGATGCTCTGGAGAGATTAACACAGTTGCCCTAAATTGGCTTAAAGGCTCTCTTGTAGATTCTGGCGATTCATGTGATCATCATGATTGTCATCATGAATAAATAAAAAAATCGCAGGCGACTGTGGAGCCGGAGATTTTTAATATTAAGTTTCGTATTGTGCTTCGCACTCTTTTTATAGGTGCGCATCTGCCTTTTCGAACGTATGTGAGAAAAATGTGCACCTTAGAAAGGCAGCTATGCTGCATATAAGAACATTTTATACAGGCGAATATGATTTGTTTTTTATTCTTTTCTTATACACAACTCATTTAAATAGCCTTTTTCAGATATCATCCACAGATTTTACTGCATTATTAATTCCTAAGAATAAAAAAAGATTGACTGGAAATATGTGAACTTTCCGGTTAATCTTTTTTAAATTTAATTACTATATTTTATTTCCTCTGCACCAGTTTTTGCAAAATCCTGCTTTTTTACTACACATGACTTTATCAGAACCACAACTAGGGCAAACAGCTCTATCTGAATCATAATTTATCTCATAAATTGTTTCACATTCTGCACATTTAAATTTACAAAGCTTTGTAGTATAATGACCACCACTTATTCTTATTGCTTTTCCTTCTGTTAATGCTGTGGCTACTTTTTTTCTTGCGCTATCAATTATATTCTGAAAAGTCTGCCTAGACACCTGCATTTTTTCAGCACATTCTTCTTGATTTAACTCTTCAATATCTTTTAATCTCATTGCTTCAAGTTCTTCTACTTTTAAAAGTATATCTTCTATTTCACATTTTGGTTTTCCACAGGGCACAAAATAATCGTCTTCTGGAAAAAACTCAACTGTTCTAAATTTTGTTGGTCTTGCCATTTTTTATCCTCCTTGGCTTACTATACATTCAAAATGATATATCTCCTAAATCTATCGTCACTATTTATATATTTAATTATACTCGATTTAATAAAATGCTTCAAATTTGCATATACAGCAACCAAACCACAGTATTACTAACAAAATGTAATTCTAAAGCCTCTGCTTATTCTAATTATAAATTTCACCTAAGCTCCATTTATTTTATTTGACTTTATCAAGTGAAACTTGATTCAGGTGGGGTTTGATCCCCATCTGAATCTTAGTTGAACTTATCCAGGAGCGTGCAGACATTATATCCCACTTAAAGAAGTGGGAGTGTTAAGGATGCTAGCTATCGGATAAATTCATATATCATTTCTGCTGTATCACTACTAAGCTCAACACAAGGATGTTTTTAAGCAATACATAATAATTTATCTTAAATATAACAAAAGTGAGAATACTCTATATAAAGTTTCCCACAATAAAAATAATTAATCTAATTATTTAGTCAAGCTTTCTTAATACCTCAGATATAAACTTTCCCTTCCCAACTCTATCCATAACTCCTGAAATTCGCTCACCTTTATTTCCTATTTCTCTGTAATGTTCCATTATTTTATCAATAACAAACACTATTTCTTCTTCTTTAAAAATCCTTCCAAGTGAATCTCCAATTCTCATTCCTCTTCCAAATCTTCCACCAACAAATATATCTGCACCTTTTTCTTTAGCAATAGCTCCATTAGTTTTGCATACTCTTACACATTCACCACAGCTTACACACAATTCCTCATTATAAATTATTTTTTTGTCTACTACTTCTAACGCTTTTTGTCTACAACCTTGTATACAAAGTCCACAACCTATACATTTATCTAAGTTAAATTCTGGTATTGTTTTTCCCATTACTCCAATATCATTTATATTTGCTTTTGCACAGTTATTAGCACATCCAACAATACCCATTTTACATTTATGAGGCGTATCTGTTCCAAAATACTTACTTTCCAATTGTCTACAAATTTCTTGAGTATCAATATTTCCATGAAGACAAACAGTCCCTTTACAGGCCACTAGAGGTCTTATTTTTTGACCTGTACCACCATGGTGCAAACCTATTTTTTTTGCTTTTTCAATCACTTTTTCTACATCTTCATCTTTAATCCAAGGAATTTCTATTTGAAGTCTTGTTGTAAGTCCACAATATCCCCTTCCATATTTTTCTGCAAGCTTATTAATATTGTTTAGTTCTACAACTGTAAAGTTACCTGCTTTACTTAAAAATCTCACTGCAAAATGCTCTTTATCATTTTGTAATAAAAATCCTAATGATTTCATTTCTTTTTGTCTCTTTGCATTAACCATAAAAAATATACATCTCCCTTAAACTTATCATCTTTTAAATAAAAGACACTTAAAAATATTTATTGATCTCAAGTTTTCTATTTTCCTTCATGCTCTTAATATTATATTTTGATAATTTTAAGTATAATTTATATTTATTCATAAGTGAAATAAGTATTTATTATGCAATCATAAATATAGCTTATTGAAACTCTTTTAATATTTCCAGATACAATTCTTCAAAAGTACTATTTTTTCTCCATATAAAATAAAACTTATGATTTTTTTGTAAATCAGAAACTTCAACTTTTTGTAGAGATCCATTTTCAAGTTCTTCTTTGACTGCTGCCTCATATAAAGCTGTAATTCCGTGATTATTTTTAACTAAATATTTTATTGAATTTATATTTCCTATTTCTATAACTTTACTAAAATCATTTATAGTTAAGTTTTGTTCTTCTAAGTTCTTCTCAAAAATATCTCTTGTACCAGAGCCCTTTTCTCTTACAATCAAGGTTTCTCCTAATAAATCTTCTAATACTTGTGGCTGTTTTTTTAATTTGTAATTCTTACCTGTTACACAAATATAGTTTTCCTTTGAATAAACAACATAGTCATACTCACTCTTAATAAAATATCCTTCAACTAATGCAAAATCAATTTCTCCATGTTCTAATCTATATAGAAGCTCCTTAGTATTTTCTACAATCATAGTAATTTTCATATTCTTATTTTTGTTTAAATAAGAATTAAGTTTAGCTGACAATATAAATTCCCCAATTGTAAGGGTTGCACCAAATTTAATACTTGTAATTCCTAGTTGTTCCTCTTTAATTTTCCCCTTAAGATATTCTTCATCATGCTTCATAGTAATACTGGTTTGATATAATAATTTTCCTGCTTTTGTTAGCCTTATTTTTTTCCCTTCATATTCAAATAACTTTGAGTTATATACTGTTTCTAAATATTTAATGTGCTGTGATACAGCCGGCTGCGTAATACATAGTATTTCCGCGGCTTTAGTAAAATTCATATATTCACATACAGTTAAAAAAGTATTTATTCTAAAATCTAACATATCTCCACCTCTTCAAATTAATCATAACATATTTTTATCATTATATAAAAACAAATAATTTTATCTTATTATATTGCTATGCTACTATTAAGCCATAAAAGAAAAAATTAAGAAAAGAGGAATAGTTATGAACTTCATAAAAAGAAATTATCAAGGCCTATTACTTTGCCTTATAATGGGTATTTTTGCAACATTACTAGGAGAGAATTTTTCAATCATAGGTGGTCCTGTGTTTGCAATTTTACTAGGCTTAATAATTGCACTTTTTCCGCGTAAAGACTATTTTCAAAGCGGAATATCCTTCACCTCAAAAAAAATCCTTCAATATGCAATTGTTTTACTTGGTTTTGGTATGAACCTTTTTGATATTTTTAAAGTTGGTAGTCAATCATTATTAATAATAATATCAACAATCTCAACTTCACTTATTATTTCATATTTAATAAGCAAAGTTATAAAAATCCCTTCAAATGTTTCTATTTTAGTAGGAGTTGGCTCCTCCATATGTGGGGGATCGGCAATTGCTGCAACTGCACCAGTAATTGATGCTAGTGATGAAGATATTGCCAAATCAATTTCTGTTATCTTCTTATTTAATGTAATTGCAGCCTTTTTATTTCCATTCCTAGGCAATTTATTAGGCTTTAATGATATAGGCTTTGGTATGTGGGCTGGAACTGCCATAAATGATACCTCTTCAGTGGTGGCTGCTGGACAAACCTGGGCAGGTTCTCATGGAAATGACATTGCCCTTAATTATGCTACTATAGTCAAACTTACACGAACTCTTGCTATAATTCCGATCACATTAGCTTTAGCTTTATATCGTTCTAAGAAAAATGCATCCACTACTGTTAATTTTTCAAAAATATTTCCATGGTTTATTTTATTTTTCCTATTAGCAGCTATTATAAGTACAATTTTCAATCTTAATCCTTACACTACAAAATCTTTATCTGATCTTGGTAAAATTTTCATTACAATGGCTATGGGTGCAATAGGTTTAAATACTAATATAATAAAATTAATAAAAACAAGTGAAAAACCAATTATTATTGGACTTTGCTGCTGGATCTGCATAGCCTTTGTCAGTCTTCTTATGCAGCATTTACTACATATTTGGTAAGAATCTATTGTAAAGTTAGCTTCTTTATATAATACTTATAAGCAAACAGCTCTTTATAGTAATTCTATCCAACCATAAAGACCTATACATAATAAAGGATGAATAATTTAAGCTAAATTCATTCACCCTTTATTATTAATAATTCATTATTATATTATTATAATTATCTTATTCAGTAGGTTTAGTTGCCTGAACTACTCCATGCGGATGATGAGGCGGTGCATATATAGAGTATACCTTAAGAGGCTTATTCCCTGTATTGATAATATTGTGCCAAGTACCGGCAGGTATCATAATTGCAAAGTCATCACGAGCATTTGCTTGAAACTCTAAGTTATCTTTACTATTTCCCATTTTAACAACTGCTTGCCCCTCTTCTATACGTATGAACTGATCAGTATCTGGGTGAATTTCTAGGCCTATATCATCACCTACATTGATACTCATCAACGTAACTTGATAATGTTCTCCTGTCCATAAAGCAATACGAAAATTGTTATTTTGCTTGGTAACTTTATCGATGTTAACTACTACTGGCTGTGGTCCATAATCTTGCAATTTGATTTGATTGGTTGCCATTTCTGAAGTGGAGTAATCAGCTCTTGAATCATTTTCTATTTCATCAAAAAGCGTACTACATGGGACATATCTAAAATTAAAACTCGGATATGTCCAATCATTATTGTATATATTGTCTGAATTATAACTTGAAGTTTCAGGCGAGTAATCCGCTGAATACATTTTATTATTATACATGCTTTTCTTCCTTTTTAGTATTTCAAATTATACTATGTTTGAGTTTTCTCAAAGGTTCTATATTAAAGTAGCAAGAAGCATAACTAAACTTTTTTCCATTGACTCCAATTAAATTCAAATCAATCTCCATTTATCTTAAGTTAATTAATCTACCAAAGTAATCCCAAGCTTTTCATAGAATTCTTTATTAATGTCATGGCCTTCCTTAAGATTGTTGTCCTTTCTAAATTTCATCACATATTTTTTCATTTCCTCTCCATATATCCCATCCAGATTTCCTGGGTAATAACCCTTTTCTTTCATTTTTCTTTGCACTTCTAAAACATCAGCACCTCTATCTCCTGGTCTTAAAAGTACTAATCCTTTTTCAAAAGGGCCATATGGGCCAGCATATATACATATTATCATCCCTGGATTTATATACGCATATAATTCTTCTATATCTTCATTTCTCATTCTAATACAACCATGTGAAGCCTCTCCTCCAATTGATCCTGGTTTATTGGTACCATGAATTCCATATATCCCCCAAGGAACATTTATTCCAATCCATCTTGTTCCAAATCCACCACTCCATTTTCCCATACTAACAACTTTCCAAGTTCCAACTGGCGATGGTGTTTCTGCTTTGCCACTGGCTATAATATATTTTTTTAATATTATATTTTTTTCAGAATCTATTAAATAGAGCCTTTCTTCACTAATATCAACTAATATTGATAAATTGCTCTTAGAATAATTTTTTGATTTTGCTTCAACAGTATATCTCAACATATTAAATATAAAAACAAATGTAAGAAATAAAATAAAATTTTTTATTAGAGTTCTTCCTTTCAATTATTGCACCTCATTTCATTTAACTTATCTTTAGTATTTTTATATTTAGATATTTTTTATACATTTATGTCTACATATTAAATATTCTTTATCATTTTCAAATAATACTATGTGATTCTCCTGAAACTATAATAGGTATTATTATCAATTGATAATACACATCATCATTCACCTATTGACTTATAATGCATATAGATATATTATATTATTAATTCGTTTTATCAAATGATAAAACTTATGTTAAATTATGGAGGATTTTAAAATGAATGCAAAAACTAAAGTTGCAAGATTATCTCTATTGTCAAATAGCACACTGATAATCTTAAAACTAATTGTTGGACTTGCTACTGGATCAGTAAGTATAATTTCTGAAGCGATACATTCAACTATGGATTTATTGGCTGCCATTATAGCTTTTTTTTCTGTAAAAATATCTGATAAACCAGCTGATGATGTACATCCTTATGGACACGGTAAAATAGAAAATGTTTCTGGTGTGATAGAGGCTCTTCTTATTCTTGTTGCTTCCATTTGGATAATAATTGAAGCAGTAAGCAAATTACTAGAACCCGGTGAAGTAGAATCCATTGGTCTTGGTTTTATGGTTATGTTTATTTCTTCAGCTATAAATTTTGTAGTTTCTAAAAAACTATACGCAGTTGCAAAACAAGAGGACTCTATTGCTCTTGAAGCTGATGCCCTACATTTAAAGGCTGATGTTTATACATCCTTAGGTGTTGGAATTGGTTTATTTCTTATATGGATAACTAAATTGAATTTTTTAGATCCAATTGTAGCTATTTTGGTTGCCGTATTTATATTAAAAGAAGCTGTTGAATTATTAATCTCTGCATTCAACCCACTTTTAGATGTTAAATTATCTAATGATGAAATTAATATAATTAAGAACAATATAAATAAATACTCAACTATTTATTGCAACTATCATGACTTTAAAACTAGAAAATCTGGGAGAGTTAGATATATTGAACTACATTTAGTTTTTCCTGAAAACATGAAAATAAAGGATGCTCATGATGTATGTGATGAAATTGAAAATGATATAAAAAAATCACTTGATCACTCTGAGATTATGATTCATTTAGAGTCTCCAGAAAATAGTCGTAATTGTGATCAATGCAAAAATATACACCTATAAAAAGAGCAGCTATGCTGCAATACGGATCATTTTTTTTAAAAAAGCAGCTATGCTGCAATAAAGATCATTTTTTTTAAAAAAGCAGCTATGCTATGCTACAATGAAGATCATTTTTTTAAAAGAGCAGCTATGCTGCAATTAGGATTAATTTTGAAATTATCCAATAAAGCTATGGAATAATTCCATAGCTTTATTGGATAATTTATTTACTTAAATCTAATCACAAAATGCTATAAAGAGCCTTTATTAAAGCATTCTAAGCAAAAAATTTTTCTTTAAAATGTTCAAATACTTTATTGTTAAAACTTTTCTGTGATAAAATCACATTTATTTTTTCTTCCATGTGTATTAATATATAATATAATTGTAATTAAGCGCTTATAATGCTTAAATTTTATATATTATTAATAAATAATTTCAGGAGGTGCCTTTAAAAAATGACACATAAATTTGACGTAAAAAATAAACATAAACTTGATAATGAAAAGAGAAGAGAACTTTTACCACCAAAACAAACACTTATTAATCTTCATTTGCAAGAAGAAGAAATAATGGCTGATATAGGTTGTGGAATTGGATATTTTACTATTCCAGCATCAGAAATTGTTGGAGTAAAAGGTAAAATATTTGCAATGGACATATCAACTGAAATGCTTGAAGAGGTTAAAATTAGAATTAGTGATAATCATATTTCAAATACAGAACCAGTTTTAACAAAAGAAAATGATTTAATACTAGAATCTAACAAAGTTACTTTTGCTTTTATCAGTCTTGTATTACATGAAGCTGATGATATAAAGAACTTTTTAAAGGAAGTAAAAAGAATTATAACTCCTAATGGAAAAATTGCTATTGTTGAATGGGAAAAGGTCTCAAGTGAATTCGGACCACATATTAATCACAGACTAGATAGAATGTACTTAATGAAGCTTCTAGATGAACTTGGATTTTCAACAATAGAATCTATAGATATTGGCGAGAATTTTTATGGCATTGTAGCACAAAAATAATTTTTAGTTATTATCTTTTCCATATTCAATAGCTAGTTGTACTCTAAATACAGTCAGGTTCACCCGTAGCTGGCAGTATTGCGAATACAATAAGACGCTGCCGCAATTTAATACGACAGCGCCATTTATAATCATTAAATTAGATTTTATTTTTTATTTAATTTTCAACTTCTGGAAACCATAATGCAATCTCTTCTTTTGCACTTTCTACAGTATCTGAAGCATGAACACAATTTTCCGTCTTACTTCTAGCATATCTATGTCTTATTGACCCTTCCTCAGCATCAGTTGGACTAGTTGCTCCATTAATTTTTCTTATCCTAGCTACTGCATCTTCTCCTTTAAGAATTACTGCACATAATGGACTTCTTGTAATAAATGTTATAAGTTCCTCATAAAAATCCTTGCCTTTATGTTGAGAGTAATGCTTTTCAGCTATTTCTCTTGTAGCTCTCATAAGCTTAAGTTCAACTATTTTTAATCCATTAGCTTCATAACAACTTAAAATATTTCCAATTATATTTCTTTCTACTCCATCAGGTTTAATTAATACTACACTTCTTTCAATCATCTTAAAGCCTCCATATCATGTAAATTCTTTGTTATTCTTACCCTTTATATGTATATTATACTAAAAATTCTGAAAATTTAAAACACTTTTATAGTTTTATTTTGTAAGTATTACATTATGTACCCTATATGATATAATCTTTATAAACAATATTCAATTGTCAATCTTCAATTATCATTAGTGATTAATTGTAAATTTTTAATTTACTTTTGAGTAATTTGAAAAACAAAAAGAAAGGAGCAGGTTACTAAATTCTATATAAGTTTTTATAGTTTAGTAACTGGGATGAACATATGATCAGATATTTAATTATTGTAAACGGAAGAGTTCAAGGTGTTGGTTTCAGATATTTTCTTCAACTTACCGCCAGCAAATTAAATCTAAGTGGTTGGTGCAAAAATCTTATGAATGGCGATGTAGAAATTGAAGTACAAGGCTTAGAAAAGAATGTTTTTTCCTTTGTTTCTGAAATAAAAAAGGGAAATGGCTTTGCAAGAGTTGATGATATTGATGTAAAAGATATTTCAGTAGTAGAAGACGAAAAGAAATTTTCTGTAAAATACTAATTTAAAGGTTCAATAATCAATTGTCAATGATCAAGTGTCATTGATCATTGATTATTGATGACAATTTGTCATTGACAATTTAGAGTTCAACGTCCTGTAATTTTCCTTTTTTCTTTAATCTAGCTAGTAATTGATTTGGATCTTTATTTATTATAAGTTCCTCTGGAAAATCTATTGATTCCAACATATTAACAGCTTCTGAAAATTCCCCTATTAATGTACAAAAATGTGCATCACTATTCATTATTAGTGTAGCTTCATGTTTTTTACATAACTTTGCTATTTCTGTACAATTTCCTAAACTTCCTATTCTTGATGTAGTAAAGGAACTGTTATTAATTTCAATTAAAACCTCATTTTCCTTTGCACATTTAATCACTTTTTCAAAATCTACTGGCACTCCTGGATTTCCAAGATGACCAATTATATCAACTTTTCCACTCTTTATTACATTTATAAAAGCTCTTGTATTTTCTTCAACACTTCCAACTTTATAAACTTCATCGTGTATGCTTGCAATTACAATATCTAATTTTTCTAAGGTATAGTCTTCCATATCTAGCTTTCCATCATAATCAATAATATTAGCTTCTGTCCCATAAAGCATAGTCACACCATACATTTCTCTTGGTAATACCTTATAATTGTGGAAATACCAAATATGTGGAGAATGTGGCATAGAAACACCATGTTCTGTAGTTCCAAGAACCTTTAAGCCTTTTTCCGATGCAGCCTTTGCATTTTCTATTAATGTTGAATATGCATGCCCACTTGCAATAGTATGCGTATGTACATCTAATGCATATTTCATATAAATCACCTCTTCTTATTTCACTGAAAAATTATCGCATAATAATTCTTCATTACTATGTTATCATATTTAAATTATTAATGAAACTCAAACAATCCCTTGAAATCTTTTACTATAAAATAAAATTTTCATAACTTTATTGGATAAATAATCTATATTAGGTCTAATTACGATTATACATCTCAATTCAAGAAATCCTAAAGGGCTTTCGCTATTAATTGAACATTGATAATTGCAATCACTATATGCTATCATTAGAAAGGTTAAATTTTAAGAATAAAGCATTGGAAGGAGTTCTTATGATAAAATTAATTGCAACAGATATGGATGGAACATTGTTAGATGAAAATGGTGTTTTACCTATTGAATTTACAGAAATTTTAGATCGTTTAGCAGCAAAGAACATAAAATTAGTCGTAGCTAGCGGAAGGCCTTATTATACTTTACAAGCCAACTTTGACCCTATTGGAGAAAATTTATCTTATATATGTGAAAATGGTGCTTTAGTCGTTGAAAATGGTAAAATAATATATGAAAGTTCTATTGACAGAAATCTTGTTCATGAGGTCATCGAATGTGCTAAAGGGATAGTTGGTAATGCAGTTATCTTATGTGCAGCTAACTGTGCTTATGTTGAAAAGAATTGTTCTGAAGGTCATTTAAATGAAATAAAAAAATATTATAAAATTATTAATCCTGTAGATGACTTAAAAAATGTTGATGACGATATAGTTAAAATTACCATATGCAATTTAGAAAATTCCTTAGAAAATCTTAATAATGTTTTCAAACCTAAATTTGGAGATATATTAAATGTGGTTGGTTCTGGTGAGGTTTGGATTGATATCTCCAATACAGGTGCAAATAAAGGTGTTGCTTTAAGAAAGCTAATGAATACAGAAAATATTACAAAAGAAGAAACCATGGTATTTGGTGATTATTATAATGACATAGAAATGCTAGCTGAAGCTGAATATAGTTTTGTTATGGAAAATGCTCCAGAAGATATGAAACAATATGGTAAGTACATAGCTGCAAGTAATATAGAACATGGAGTTCTAAAAGCTATTATTGAGTATGCTCTTTAGACAGCAATGATCAATTGTCAGTAGCCATTTATAATTGACAATTGATCTTTCATACTTATTGATTTATCTGTTCATTAATAAAATCTTCTAATTCATCTGTATCATTATTACTTGCATACAATGAATTTAGATAATCTAATGCTTGAATATATTCATGTCTTGTTGTTAATAACGCACTCAAGTTGTAAATAATATCCAGATCTCTTGGTTCTAATACATTTGCTTTTTCTAAAAGAGGAAGCACATGCTCCTCTAGATTATTATTAAGACATGCAATTGCAATTTTACTTAATATTTTCCCTTGATGTTTAACCTTATTTTCAATCCTCTTAATAATATAACTGCTTGTTATATTTTCAGATTTTATTAATTTTATTAATTCTGACACCATACCATCGTTTTCTAAATTTTTATCTAATTCCTTAATTATAATATTAATATCATTTTTTAGATTTTCCGCTCTCTCTTTTTCATCGTTTGTTATATCTATATTTTGAGCCTTAATATAATACTCAAAATTAATTAATTCTTCTTGAATATTTTCATAATTTGATAATGCACTTATTTTGTTAATAAATTCATTGTCTTCAATAGTTTCAGGCATATTTGCAATTGACGTTATAAAAATATTATTATAGTTTGCTTTTTTTAGCATTGCTAATATATCTTTATAAGTAAAAAATTTCAAACACTCCGCATCTAAAAATCCTTCATTTTCATAATACCAATTTCCATTAATCAAATCTTTTAATATCGTAAAATTCATTACATTAGGTACACTTATTAAAACCTTCCCCTTATATTTTAAATATTTTTTTATATTTTCTAATGTTTTAATTGGATATTTTAAATAATTTAAAACATCGGCAAGAATAATATAATCAAAAAAGTTCTCTTTATAATTTAACTTAGAATTCTCTATATCTCCAATAGTAATATTGGCAAATGTCTTTGCGATCTCTGCAGTATCTTTATCTAATTCAACCCCATAAATATTTGCATTGGGATATAAATTTTTAATTTCCAGTAAAGTCGCTCCACAAGCACAACCAATCTCGAGAATATTAAAGGTTGAATTATTTAGTTCATCTATTAGCTCTAATATATCATTTCTTCTTCTAAAAGATTTTTCTGGATCAATTCTCCATTTATCTTGAAATTTTTTATTATTAACATTTAATATATCACTATAACGCTGAATATCTCTTTTAAAACTTTTACCACCATAATGATATATGAAACTATCTTTACAGAGTATGTTTTTATATCCTAACTTAACAATTCTCAGACTTATATCATTATCTTCATAATTTCCTGGTGTAAATATTTCATCCAATAACCCAACTTCATTTAATACTGTTCTTTTGAATAATAATGCGAATCCTATTAATGTTAACCTATATTCATATTTATTATCATTTGGAATATTATTTTTTAATGAATAATTATGATATTGAGATATACTTTCAAATTTCTCTTGTATAGTTTGATATGGAGCTTCATTACTTACTGAACTAACTGATCCAACACTTTCATTGGAATACAATCCCATTCTCAATGTAAAAATTGAATTTGGCATTATTAAAGTATCATTATTCAAAAGAAAAACATCATTATCTTTATTAGCAATACTTATTCCTTGATTACACCCTGCTGGAAAACCGTTGTTTTCGCTATTTAGTATATATTTAATATCTTTTTGAGCTTTTAGCCATTCCCTTGTATCATCAATAGAATTATTATCTATTACAATAATTTCATAATTATTTAATGTATTATATTTTCTAATACTTTCTATACATTGTATTGTATATTTCAAGTTATTAAAGGTAAGTATTATTATAGAAAAGTTATTAATTGATATTGCTTTAGATTCCTTTAATTTATTTATTTCAAAAATAATATTATCTTTTTCTTCAATATTTTTAGAATATTGTAATGCATTTTCAAAACACAAATATGCACAGTTATAATTTTTCTTATAATTATATACTAATCCCATATAATAATATAAATCACTATCAAAAAGGTTTATGCTAAGTCCTTCTCTTATTAGCTGAATTGCAGAATCATATGAAAAATCATTAATGTGAGCTAATATTGTACTTTTTAGTTGTTCAAATCTCATAATCTCCTCCTATTTTAGTATTTATTCTACACATAATTTTACCTTAGATAAATCATAAATGCATGAACAATTTACATATTATTAAAATTTAATTTCCTAATATATTAACATAAAGTATTAACTTTTTATAATTTCCTTTATAATATATATATACTATAAAGAGGGACAGTGAAAAAAATGATAAAAGTATCAATAATTGTACCTGTACATAACAGCGAAATATATTTACATAAATGTTTGGATTCTCTTGTAAATCAATCTTTAGAAGAGATTGAAATAATATTAATTAATGATAATTCTATAGATGAAAGCATTAATATACTTCAAGAATATAAAAATCGTTATCCAAATAAGATAATTTTAATAGATTTAAAGGAAAGACAAGGTCCTGGTGGTGCTAGAAATGAAGGCCTTAATATTGCTAGCGGCCAATACATAGGCTTTGTAGATAGTGATGATTATGTTGAAATCGAAATGTTTGAAGAACTATATAATTTAGCAATATCAGGAGATTACGATATGGTAGATTGTTGTTTTGAAAATAAAAGAGTTGAAAAATTCGCTTTATCAACTACTGAAAATACCTGGGGAAAACTAAATATAGAAAAAAGACGACAGCTTATTGCTTATCCAGGATTTTTATGGAGTAAAATTATCAAAAGAAACATATTAATTGACAACCATATAAGATTTAGAGAAAAGGTCACTTATGAAGATATGGATTTTTTACCTGTTGTTATGCTGTATTTAAAGAGCGTTTATGCAACTGATCTTCTTTTGTATTACTATGAAAACAATCTACATTCAATTACAAATAGCTATGAAAAAGATATTCAAATAAAGGATAAAATGGCAGCTTTAAAAGCTTTAGTTGAAAAGTTTAATGAATTAAATGCTTATGAAGATTATAAAGAAGAAATTACTTTTCAAGTATACAATACATACATGCATATGGTTAAATTCTGTACATTCTATCTAGATGACAATGAGGTAAATTACTCTATTTATAAGGAACTTCAAGAATTTTTCTTTAAATTAGTAAACCACGACTATAAAAATAACAAATATATTGCTAAATTGGACAAGAAGAATAGAATGTATGCAGACCTTAACAATATTGATTATAGAATAATTTTAGATACTTACCACGAACAATAAGTAATGATCAAAAATCAATTTTCAAACGACAATTGATTTTTGATCATTGTTAAATTAAGCTTATCTGCTCCATTTCTGTTTCTTTAAATGAGGATATACTTATTCCAATTAATCTTACCTCTTCATTTAACTCTTCATCTTCTAGCAATTCTTTGGCAACATTAAAAATCTCACTATTATTTCCAATATAATAATTTAAGGTCTTGCTTCGTGTATGGTTTTCGAAATTCTTTGTTTTAAATTTTAATGTTATGGTCTTTCCAACAACATTCTTTCTTCTCAAGATCTCTTCAATTTCAAAAGAAAATTCTTTTAAATACTCAGCTAATTCTTCTTTATTTCTTGTATCAAATTTTAGTGTAGTTTCTTTACCAACAGACTTTCTTTCGTGAAGAGTTTCAACTTTTCTATTATCAATGCCTCGAATTCTATTATATATATCAATTCCATTTTTTCCAAAGCAATCTATATAAAAATTTTTTGGCATATTGTATAAATCTTTTACATAATATATTCCTATGTTATTTAGCTTAGCTGCTGACACCTTACCTAAACCATGAATTTTAGAGATAGGAAGAGGAAAAAGGATATCTGGAAGCATTTCTTTATTTATTTCCTTTATCCCATTTGGTTTATTCCAATCAGATGCAAGTTTTGCTAAAAATTTATTATAAGATATGCCAATAGATAAGGTCAATCCAACTTCTCTAAACACCTTATTCTTAATATATCTTGCTGCTTCCATTCCATCATTAAACTTTCCTTGTGATATATCTAGAAATCCTTCATCAATAGAAACCTGTTCCACTAAAGGAGTCACTTCATTAAATATTTTAAATATCTCTTGAGAAACTTTAGTATATCTGCCATACCTCCCAGGTACAAATATTCCATTTGGACATTTTTCTTTAGCCATAAAGATTGGCATCGCTGAATGAACCCCAAATTTTCTTGCTTCATACGAACAAGTAGATACCACTCCTCTTTCACTTGCACCACCAACAATAACAGGCTTTCCACGAAGTGCTGGATTATCTAGTTGCTCAACTGATGCAAAAAAAGCATCCATATCAATATGTAATATTTTATTTTCCATTAATCTCACCCCATTATTGATACATTATTATAGCATAATTTTTATGTAATGTAATGCCCTATTATTTACTTTCCTGTACTTTAAACATATGGTATAATAATTAAGTATTTTAAGTAACATAGCTTTGTTAGCTATATTTTTATGTAAAGGAGTAATTTTTATGGGTCTTAAAGAAAAACTGAGCAATAAGTTCGGTAACTATTTTCAAAATGCTTATATAGAAAAGTATGGTGACAGAATTACAAGTATTTCTGGAACTGTTTTATCTGTAAAGTTAATTGAAAAGAGTTACATTATCTTCAATAGATTAATGGTTGAACTGGTTATTAAACCTGAAGTTGGTACAAAAATCGTTAAATGCTGGTATAAGAAAAATAGATGGTTTAAAAAACCCGAATTCATCCCTGTTAAGCAAGGTAATAAAGTTATAGTAATGGGTGTTACAGGTGATAAGGAAAGCAAGAAAGAAAATTCACAAGAAGTTCAAATTATGAATTTATTAAATCTTACAACTAAAAAAGATTTAATTCCAATTGACCACAGTCAACTAAAAAAATCGCGTCAACAAGCTTCAAATATGATGAGAAGATAGATTTAAGTTTATCAAAACTTAAAAAGCTGGAAAATTTAAATATTAATTTTCCAGCTTTTATTGATTTTATTCTCCATTGGTTATCCTTGTAGTAGTCCAAGGATTTTGTTTGGCTGCTGATTTGCTTGTGCCAGCATAGTCTGTGCAGCTTGAGTTAATATATTATCCTTAGTGTAAGACATCATTTCCTTAGCAATATCAGCATCCCTTATTCTACTTTCTGCTGCTGTAAGATTTTCAGATGTATTATCTGTAGCTGTAATAGTATGCTCCAATCTATTTTGCGTTGCTCCTAATGTAGCCCTTTGAGTCGATACATTATTAATAGCAGTATCAATTATAGCTAATGCATCAACAGCACCACTTCTTGATGAAATATCCATATTATCTATTCCCAAAGAACCACAAGTAACATTTCCACCTGTCACTGATATTATATCTCCAATATTACCACCAACTTGTATATCCATTCCTTTTCCAGTTATAGGTGTTCCCCATTCTATTGAATAGTTTCCAATTGTAGAAGTTCCCGTTGGCGTCGTTGTATTTAATGCACCTGCTTCTGGTACTATATCTGATGCATCTAACGGAGCTCCTCCACTTGCATCAGAACCTGTTAAAGAACCTGTATCTGCATCAGTTAAATCTATTTTAGCTAAACTCAGCAAATCACTTGTACTGTTAATATCTGATGACAGTTTCGATAAAAATGCACTTGCAGTAGCTGGCGCTGATGATGGATTTGCAGATGCAGCTTTTGCTGCAGTCAAAGCTTGATCAAATGTATAACTTGTATTATTTTTTAACTGATTTAATATATTTTTAATACCATCATTACCTGCTCCAGTTTCATATAATTTATTCATATATCTTGTTGCAATATATGCTGCAGCATATTTATCATTATTACTTGCCCAGCCACTACTTAAAGTGCTTGTAAGTCCTGAAACTGTATTAAGACCATTACTTAAAATACCTTCTACTCTGTCATCACCACCGTGAACACATTCTGCTACGCCTTCTATAAACCAAGTAGGCTGATTCCACATATCAGTTGTTGCTGCCATGGTTGCATGAGTTAATTCATGAGCGATAACTCTGTCTATATAAATATTTCCTGTTTTTCCATCCTTATCACTAGTTAAATCCAAACCCTTTATAAAAGCAGTACTAACATGCAATTCTAAATTTGGATTAGCAATGTTATTACTATATTGTACAAATGCTGCAAGATTAGATGCCATATTATTATCCATTACAACTTTCATTCCTGTTCCTGATGGTACGTCAAGTCCTGTTGCATTTTTGACTAAATTTTGAGCACTGCTTATCCACCAAGTATTCAAGCCTTGTAATGCTTGATTCTGCTCCTGAGTACTAGCTCCCGCACTACTTAAACTACCATCTAATACATAGTTCCCATTAAATGTAGTATTCTTTGCTATTCTATCAATATCTTTCTTAATTTCTTGTAGTTCTTGATTTGCCATTTCTCTATCTTTATCTTGATAAGTACCATTTGCACACTGTGTTGCCAAGGTCTTACATCTTTGTAGCATGCTATGAACTTCACTCATTGCACCTTCTGTAGTTTGAATTAATGAAATTCCATCTTGAGAATTTACACTTCCCTGTTCCAATCCCCTAATCTGAGATCGCATTTTTTCAGATATTGCAAGACCAGCAGAATCATCTCCTGCTCTGTTTATCCTATATCCAGAACTTAATTTTTCGGCCGTTTTACTTTGATTACGTACATTTGTTCCTAACTTGCGTTGTGCATTCATTGCACTTAAATTATGTGTTATAACCATAATTTCTCCTCCTTGAGTTTTTACCTTCATTTATCTTTCGTATAAGAAATTAATTTCTTAATAGTAAAATAATACACTTTGTCTTAATATCTATTATTTGGATTTAATTAGTAAATACACGCTATTTATAAATGCAATTATTCCTGAAAAGAAAATTACAATAAGCCATTGATTTAGCGTTAATGCTACAGTATGAAATATATTTTGTAAAAATGGTACATATAGTACTGAACACATTAGTAATACTGATATTAACACTGCACCTACTAAATATGGATTTGTCAATAATTTTATTTGGAAAATGGAATGTCTTTCAGATCTGCACTCAAATACGTGTATAAGCTGGGACATTACTAAAGTGCACAAAGCTAACGTCCTACATTCCTCTAAATTCATCCTATAAAATCTTCCAACCATAAATGATAACAAGGTACACAATCCTATAAGTGATCCTCTAACTAATATTTTCTCTACTAATCCCCTAGCAAAAATGCTTTCTTTCTTTTCTCTTGGAGGTTGTCTCATTATATCCTGTTCTGGTGGATCAACTCCAAGTGCTATTGCTGGAAGACCATCTGTAGCTAAATTTACAAGTAATATTTGAATTGGGCTTAATGGATTAGGTAAATAAAAAATAGTTGCTAGAAACATAGTTAATACTTCACCAAGATTACAAGATAATAAATATCTGATAAATTTTCTTATGTTATCATATATTATTCTTCCTTCTTCTACAGCTGCTACAATAGTAGAAAAGTTATCGTCCATTAGAATCATTGAAGATGCCTCTTTTGTAACATCTGTCCCAGAAATCCCCATTGCAACCCCTATATCAGATTCCTTAATTGCAGGTGCATCATTTACACCATCACCTGTCATAGCAACAATATTACCTTTTCTCTTAAATGCTCGTACAATTCTTAACTTATGGTTAGGAGATACTCTTGCAAATACTCTTATTTTTTTAATCGTTCCTTCTAATTCTAAGTCACTTATTTCTTCGATCTCTTCTCCTGTCATTACTTGGTCTGATGTATTGCATATATTCAAAGCTTTTGCTATAGCAAGCGCTGTATTTTTATGGTCTCCTGTAATCATAACCGGTTTTATTCCTGCAAGTTTACACTTTAGCACTGCATCTGCTGCTTCTTGTCTAGGTGGATCTATACTTCCTGCAACACCTAAAAAAATCAGATTTTGCTCTAATCTCTCTCCTCTTGTTAAATGTTCTTCTTTATAAGCAGCAGCAATACATCTTAAGGCTCTGGAAGACATTGCAGTAATAAATTCCATTACTTGCTTTTTCTTTTGATATGTGAAAGGTTTAAGCTTACCACTTTCCAAAATCAAATCACATTTATCAATCAACCTTTCAGGAGCTCCTTTTACATAACAAGTTTCCTTTCCTTCCTCTTTTACTATTACAGACATCATCTTTCTTGTTGAATCAAAGGGAATATCATATACTCTGTTGGCTCTATTTATAAAGCGTTCTAATTCTTTAGAATCGCTAAAAAATACATTAACCAACGCTGTTTCTGTTGGATCTCCATGCATAACTTCACACATTTTATTTTTAGTAAAGTCATAATTGCAATCATTACAATATACTAGTGCCTTCATAAACTTTGTATAGTCATTTAATTTTTCTTTTTCAAGTTCATGAATTCTTCCATTTAAATAAACTTCTTTTACAGTCATCTTATTTTGAGTCAAGGTTCCTGTTTTGTCAGAACATATTACAGATGTACAACCCAAGGTCTCTACTGCTGGAAGTTTTCTAATAAGTGCATTTTTCTTAAGCATTCTGGATACTCCAAGAGCAAGAGATACTGTGACAATAGCAGCTAATCCTTCTGGTATTGCCGCTACTGCTAAACTTACACCAAGTAAAAACATTTCTGTAATATCATTACCTCTTATTATCCCCATTATAGTTACAATAGCACAAATAATAATGCAGATAACAACAAGAATTTTACCTAAGGAATCTAATTTCTTATTTAATGGAGATTTTTCTTCCTCAATATTTTGAATCAAATCCGCTATTTTTCCCATTTCAGTATCCATTCCTATGCAGTCAACCTTAAATAAGCCTCTTCCTTTAACTACTGTTGTTCCCATAAATCCTTCATTATTAAGACCATTTTCTTTTTTGCTTTTTCCTAATTTATTGCTACCATCTTTCCCTTCTTCTGCTTTCTTTGAACTAATTTTATATTTTCCACATTCTTTATTCACTCCAACTGATTCACCAGTTAATAGTGATTCATCTACAACGATTCCTGAACTCTCAATAAAAAAGCCATCAGCTGGTATTCTATCACCAGCCTCTAAAATAACTACATCACCTATAGTTAAATATATTGAGTTAATAATTTTTATACTTGAATCTCTTAAAACTTTGCAAGTTGGTGCAGCTAACTCTTTTAAAGCTTCTAATGATTTCTCTGTTCTAAATTCTTGAACAAATCCTAATATTGCATTAATTACTACTATTATAAGTATAGTAACAGCATCTGCTTTATCTCCTATTATTCCCGAAATTATTGTTGCTGCAATTAATACCCAAACAATAAAATCATTAAATTGCGATAATAATATTTTTATAGCAGATATCTTCTTTTGATGCTTCAATTCATTAAGTCCAAAGTTCTTAATTCTCTTTTCCGCTTCCTTAGTACTAAGACCCGAAGTCAACTCTTTTTCCTGTATCACAACTTTTTCCTCCTAAATAGAAATATATTACTATATATATTTCACTTTAGAAAAGTTATGCACTTATAGATATAATTCTATCACCAATAAATATTATTCTATCCTATTTAAATGTAATTCCATGACCTTAAAATACTTTTATATCACCTCTAAAAAAATACTTTCCCATCACAATTGACTATTAAAAATAAAATACAAAAAAGCAGTGTTTTTAAATTATCCCCGATAATTTAAAAACACTGCCGAAACACTTAACTGAATTAACTATTTCATTGAATTAATCACATTTGTAAGTGGTGGTATTACTTGTTTCTTTCTTGATAATACTCCTGGTAAGAAGGCCATTGAATCTACTAATTCAACCTTAAAAGTCTTTTCAATGAAATCAGGTCTATCTCCTGCAACTAATACCTGTGAGCCTTCAGTTAATATATCTGTTAATAATAAAGCAACTACAGCATAACCTTTATTATCTGCTTCACTTTTCATGAAACTTAACATTTCATCTTTTAATGGCATAAAGCCTTCAATATCCATTGTATTAACTTGAGCTACACCTACTTTATAATCTCCCATAGTGAAAGGCTTAAAGTCTTGGTTAAAAATTTGAGATACAGTTTTTCCTTTTAAAGAAGTACCTGCCTTAAACATTTCCTTAGCGAAATCTTCAATACTTGAGATACCAGCTATTTCAGCTAGCTTCTTACAAACTATTTTGTCT
This sequence comes from Clostridium sp. YIM B02555, assembly GCF_022320955.1. Lineage (NCBI taxonomy): Bacteria > Bacillati > Bacillota > Clostridia > Eubacteriales > Clostridiaceae > Clostridium > Clostridium sp. YIM B02555. The sequence goes on from NZ_JAKJJY010000005.1 coordinate 222,562, forward strand.
TGTTCTGTGCAAGTTGGACTCTTAAATAATAGAGTATCTGAAATAATAGCTCCACATAATAATCCAGCAACTTCCTTTGATGGTGTTAAATCAAGTTCAAAATAACTTTTTGCAACTATAGTAGATGAACTTCCTAATGGTTCATTTCTAAAGAAAATAGGATTACTTGTTTGAATATCTGCAACTCTGTGGTGGTCTATAATCTCAATAACTTCTGCTTCTTCTAGCCCATCAACAGATTGGCCTCTTTCGTTATGATCTACTTGAATTACCTTTTTCTTGTGATTAGAAATCAAATGATATCTTGAAACAGTTCCTATAACTTTACCATCTTCATCAACTACTGGATAGCTGTTAAATCTAGTTTCAGCCATAATATCTCTAATATCTTCAACTAAATCATCCTTTGAGAATGAAATTAAATCTTTAGTAGCCATAACATAACTTACAGGTATACTTTGAATTAATAATCTTGATGCTGTAAATGAATCATGAGGGGTACTAATAATAGTAACTCCATTTTCCTTAGCTTTAGATAATAAATTTTCTGCAAGTTTATGAGAGCCCGTTATAATAATCAATGATGTCTTTATATCTATTAATGCCTCTTGCACGTCAGGTCTGTCCCCTACAATTGCAATATCACCTTCATCAACGATTTCCTTTAAGCTTTCTGGCTGCATTGCTGTAACAGCAATTTTTCCTTTGAATACTTTGCATTCTTCATTTATGTATATACTGTTAGCAGAAAGTGTATCTAAAATGCTTTCAATTGATGTTTTACTTTTTGCTAATATATCATTATCTCCTATGTCCATATATGATGATGTTAAATTTGAAATAGAAAGAACTCCTATTAAATGTCCTTTAGCATCAGTTACTGGCAATGACTTTATATGATTATCTCTCATAATATTCCAAGCCATTCTTAAAGAATAATCACCTTTGATTGCTTCAATGGTATCAAAATTTAAATCTTCTACTTTAAGCTTAACTGTTTCTAATAATTTTGGAGCTTTAACTCCAAAATAATCTAAGATAAATTGTGTTTCTCTATTTACATTTCCAAGTCTTACTGGTACAGCAGGAAGATCGCTAGTTCTATTTTTAAATTCTGCATAACCATATGCAGCACAAATGGAATCTGAATCGGGATTTTTGTGTCCAGTTACATAAACTACGTTTTCCAAAATAATTCCTCCTATGTCTTTTAATAAAAAATAATACATATTTATTTTACTTTTAAAATTAATTTGTGTAAAGTCTAAATTTACATGTTGAGGAAGTTGAGAAAAATAAAAAAATGACAAGCTCTAGATGATAAGTTACAAACTAAAATACATACAGTTTTATAGATAACCTTTTTATCAAAACCAATATTTTACTTAACTAATAACTTATCAAATTTTACTTGCCACTAAACTAATTATCTCATACTATTAATCATTCCCCACATATCATCTGCAGAGGTTATTGCCTTTGAACTTAGTTGAAAAGCTCTAGTTGTTAATACCATATCTGAAAAAGCTTCAGCTGTATCAACATTCGATGCTTCTAAATAGCCTTGTTCAATATTATAATCATTACTTAAAGTTACTTGTGCATCTGATGCAGGAACAAAATGATTATTTCCAACAGGTATAAAACTTTTATCTCCTATAGATGTAAATACCGGTATATTCCCTATTACTGTCTCCTGCCCATCAACCTTCATTGATATTTCACCATTTTGAGCTATAGAAATATTTTGACTATCTAATGCTGGATTACCTTCTGAGGCTCCATTAGTATATTCCACATACACTTTTGTTCCACTTGTATCAACCAAAACTCCATTCGAATCTACTTTAAAATTACCATCTCTAGTATATGCAACAGTTCCATCTGATTGAGTAAGACCAAAATAACCTTTTCCATCAATAGCTAAGTCAGTCTTTCCACCAGTTGTAATAAGATTTCCCTGCTTATTACTTGCATAATTTGTACCTAACCTAACTCCTGTTCCAGTCACTGCTTTTTCATTGACTAAAGGGGTTCCCTTTCTGTTCAATGTATCAGTTACTAAATCCTTAAAATTTACATCTGTTCTCTTATAACCTGTTGTCTCATTGTTAACCAAGTCATTTGAAATATAATCAATTTTTTCTTGATATGCTGTTAACCCACTTTTTCCGGTTGCGAAAATATTAAACATAATTTTTTACTCCTTTATACCTATTTCTATACACGTCCTAATTCAGTTGCAGCTTTTTGAATTGTTTCGTCCTGCATTTTTACAAACTTTTGATTTGTTTCAAATTGTCTCTTTATTTCCATAAGCTTTACCATTTCTGTTGAAGGATCAACGTTTGAACCTTCAAGGAAATTCTGTCTTATATTAACTTTAGCATCATAAACTGGATTCTCTGTTGTACTATAATTATCACCAATAGGTTCTAAATTTTTATAACTTTGAAAATCAGCAGTTAATAATTTATGTGTCTGCCCAATTCCATCTATGTTAATATTATTTTCTGCATCTAAAGAAAATTTATTATTTCCAATATAAATAGGTTCCCTTGCCCCTGTTGCAAGATTAGTACCTAGAACTTGAGATCCATCATTAGTAATCAAATATCCTTGATTGCTAATTTTAAAATTTCCATCTCTCGTATACACTTCTTGATTTCCATTTTGAGCTACAAAAAAGCCTCTTCCATCTATGGCAAAATCAGTTGAACTATCTGTAGCTTTAAGAGTCCCTTGTGTAAATACAGTTTCTACATCATTAACTTTTACTCCTAAGCTTAATTTTCCAATATCATTTCTAACATATTTATCTCCATCAAGCTTTTGTCTATTTGATATCATAACATCATCGAAACTACTTTTTGTCAAATCACGCTTTTTATATCCTGTGTTATTTATATTAGCAATATTATTTGTAGTTACTTCCTGATCATTTTGAAGTGCTATTAATCCTGAAACAGAAGTATACAATCCTCTTATCAATTTAATCCTCTCCTTTTAACAAAGATTTACTCTCATTTGGGTAAATCATACCTAATCCTCTAGCTTTTTGTTCAATTTGACTATCTGACATGCTCGAAGTATAATCATATCCCCACATGAATATTACCCCAATAACAAGTCCTATTCCTATCCCTAATAAAATTTTTTTATCCATGAGTTTCAAGATAATGCTTTTTATTTTTTGAATAAACCTTTTACTAATAACACTTCCCCCTTGCTCACAGATAATTCATGACATATTTGTTCTTCAGTTAATCCCTCTTCCAAAAGTTTTTTAATCTTATGAGTCTTATTGCTGTCAGTTTCTTTTGAAAATTTAATTTCAGATATTACATCTTCACCAACCTTAAGCAATGAGTTTTCATTTATATCAGCACTTTCTTCAGAAGCTTCACTATTTTCTATTAATAAATCAGATTTTATAACATCATTATTTTCTAATTCTTCTTTATTTTCGTATAACTTTTCGTTTTTCTTAAGTATATTTATCTCACTTTTCATTTCTAAAATTTCTTCTTGCAACTCAGTGAGGCTTTCAGCTATATCTCTTCGCAAAATTCCAATTTCTATTTTATAATCTTCCAATTCTTCTTTATTATTGGAAAGTACACGTTCAAAAGGAATATCTAAACCTTCATCTGTATTTTTTGCCTTTTCTTCAATTTTAATAGCTCTATAATTGTATATTATCAAACCTATTCCGATTGCTAATAATATTAATGGCATAAAACACCTCAAATATCAATGATCAATGATCAATGATCAATTGTAAATTCATTTTAATATGTATAATTTAATCCATATAATGCAGTTTTCGCATACATTCTCTTAAACTACTTATGGCTCTGCTATGTAATTGACAAACTCTAGATTCAGATACACTTAATACTGCACCTATTTCTTTTAAGGTCAAACCTTCATAGTAATATAGATTTAATACTGTCTTGTCTTTTTCTTTAAGCAATTCTATTGCCTTAGTTAATGTCTCCAGCTGCTCCTTATCCTGCAGATAGGAATCAGGACTTGGACTATTTTTATCTTCTATTATTCCAATAAGATTTACATCTTCATCATCCGAAAAAATAACATTTTCCAAGGAGACCATAGAAATGTAGTTGATATAATTTTCAATTTCTGCAACTTCGCTTAAAGATATACCTAAGTGCTTTGCAATTTCATCACAGGATGGCTCTCTGAGCAACTCAGCTTGTAAAGTATCAATTGCTTTATTATATTTATTTAGCTTGTCCATAGCTCCTTTAGAAATTGGTCTATTCTTTCTCAGTTCGTCTATCATTGCACCTTTAATTCTTATGGATGCATAAGATGAAAATTTCATTCCTTTTGTGCTATCAAACTTATTAATAGCATCCATGAGTCCAATCATACCATGACTCACTAAATCTTCATATTCCATATATTTATTTTTACCGAACATAACCCTTGAGGCAATATATTTTACTAATGGAATATATTCTTGTATTATTTGTTCTTTTCCATCAACATCTTTCTTTAATGCCTGCATACCCTCATTACCTCCCCATTTTTTTCTCATCTCTATTTTCCATCTAACATTTATACATTAGATCTTTGTTTTCTAACTATCTGGAAAAGTTCTTTGATAATAATTTCCACTTGTGTAGGCATGATGTCAACAAATCTTAAACCACATAATTTCTCTTTATCATCAGCTATTACACTTCTCACAAATTCACATCTCAATTCAAATTCTATCTTAGGAAGCTTAAGATCAACTAAAATTATGTCACCTTTCCTCAAATCCTCTTTAGTCTTCAGCCTTAAGCCACCAGCGCTTACGTCAACCATTAACCCTTTTTGATAAGGTATACTCTCAATATCATCCTCATCTATATTTGTTATTTTCTTAAATTGTATTTCTTGTACTAATTCAACCCTAAAAAAATTTCTTCTTTGTATCTTGGCCACATTAAAAGGTGTAGATAATCTGTAGTATATAATGTTTCCTTCTTTACCTCTTGAAAGCACCGTGCAAAAGAAATTATAACATCTGCTTTCATCTAAATAAGAATTAATCTCAATTTCTTCCCCTGTATGTAATACTAAATAATCTCCATCATATACCGGTACATTTATTCTCAAAAATTCATCTTCAACGTCTAAGATTAGCGATTTGTATGCTTTTTCATTTGCCACTATCTCTATTCTGTCATTAACTTTTAAGTTAAAATCAATCACCTTTAAATCCTCCTATGAAAATATATTGAATAGTCTTTTAAATAACCCCTTTGCTCCATTTAAAGAATTAACTTCTTGGCCCATAAGCTTCATGGCTATATTATGAATATCATTAGCTGCATCGCAATTTGGGTATAATACCACAAAAGGTTTTTGTTGTCTTACGCTTTGAACTAATTTCCTATCTTCCAGTATACATCCTAAGTATTCAATATTAATCTTCAAGAACTTACTAACTGCCCTGTCAAATTTTTTATAGGTTTCTTCTCCTTCTTCCTTTGTAAAAGCCTTATTTACAACAATTTTTGCTGTAGTCTTAAGCTTAAAATGATCAGTAGCCTTAATTAAACTGTAACCATCAGTTAGAGATGTTGGTTCAGGAGTCGTTAAAATAATTAACTCTTCAGAAGCTGCTATAAAAGATAATACATCCTTATTAACCCCTGCACCTGTATCCATTAAAATGTAATCATACTCGTCTAAAGTTTCAAGTTTCTCCAAAAAAAGTTTTCTTTCTTCTTCCGTTAACTCTTGAGCTTTATTTAATGCAGATCCAGCTGGAATTAAATTTACACCATTAGTTCCTTCTACAATTATATCCTTTATTTCAAGTCCAGTAAATACTATATCAAATATATTATGTTTAGGATATAATCCCATTAAAACATCATCATTTCCCATTCCTAAATCAGCATCAAAAATCAGAACTTTCTTGCCTTGATTTTGAAGAGTTATGGCTAAATTTACAACAAAATTACTTTTTCCAACTCCACCTTTTCCTGATGTCACAGTTATTATTTTAGTTGCAGAATTTTTTTCATCCTCTTCATTAACCAATCTTCTTAAGGCTTCAGCTTGATCTAGCATATAATTTCCTCCCCTAGGATGAAACTTGCAATCTTTTCCTTGGTTGGTACCATTATATCATCTGGTACATTTTGTCCAATAGTAATAAAACTAACTGGTTTATTCGATAATTTTGCTATATTATATAGAGACCCATATACTGTAGTTTCATCAAGTTTTGTAATAATTATATTATCAAAGTCAAGTTCCGCATAACCTTTTAATATACTTTTAATATCACTATTTTTAGTAGTTGCACTTATTACCATATCGACATGATCAGGGTTCGCCTTTTGTACAAAAGCTCTTAACTCAGAAATCTGCATTGCATTTTTACTGCTTCTTCCTGTTGTATCAATAAGAATGACATCACATTCCTTCATAGCTTCTATTGCTTCTTCCATTTCTTTCATGGTAATTACAACTTTAAATGGAATATTCATAATTTCCGCATATGTCTTAAGCTGTTCAATTGCTCCAATTCTATAGGTATCAACTGTAATTAATCCAACCTTCTTCTTTTCAACAAGAGCTAATCTTCCTGCAAGCTTTGCTATAGTAGTAGTTTTACCTACACCAGTAGGTCCAACTAATACAACTCGTCCAGTTAAATTTTGTCTAGCTACTAATATGTCTCTTTCAAATACATCTCTTAATATTTCTATTTCATCAATATCTTCAGTTTTCATTGTTTCTGCAACACTTAAAATATCATCTTGAAGTGCTTCATCAATATCTAGATTTTTTAGTCTTTCTTGAAGAAGATTTTCTGAAATTTCTCCATAAGTACCTGTCTTTATTACTTTATTCAATAAATCCTTTAATTCAGTTACTTCTTTATGTATTGATTCCATACTTGAATTTTCTTCATCATTACTTTTTACAGCTTTTGTTTGGATCTTATCAACTTTGTTTATTTGAGGTATATTTTCTTCTTTACTCGTAGCTGTTTCTTTTTCAACATTAGTATTATGTTCTAAAATTTTATCAAATAATGTTTCAGCCTTTACCTCTTCTTTGATTATATTATTACTATTAGAGGATAGCATTTCATTCTGCATGAGTTTTTTTATGCTTTCTAAAGAATTCCTAAATTCTTCTTCTTCATCCTTTTGTTTATAGTAATTTTTATCTTGTTTAAAACTCCTATTATCTTTTTCCTGATCTGTAGAATTTTCAACAGCTGCCGTAACTTCAATTAGTTTTTTTGATAATAGCCCTATGATTCCAGGTCTTCTAACTTTTCTTTGGCTTATGATAATAGCGTCTTTTCCTAATTCGTATCTAATTCTAGTTAAACCTTCGTTCATGTCTTTCACAAGATATTTTTTAATAATCATCTAAATTCTTATGACTCCTTCACTATTAATTTGAACATCATTTGGTATTTCATTTAATGAAAGTACCATAATATGTGGAAATACCATTTCAATTAATTTTCTAAATACAGGTCTTATATTTGGTGAAACCAATATTATTGGCTGATTATTATAGAAATATACTGATTCAACAGTATTTTTAATACCTGTAAGTATATTAGTTGTCGTTTCTGGGTCAACTGTTGGGAATGAACCTTGAACAGATTTTTGTATATTACTTGATACTATTTCTTCAATGCTAGGATCTAATGTTACAACTGTAATTGTTCTGTTCTCATCAACCACTTGATTACAAATAGTTCTTGCCAATGCAAATCTAACATATTCAGTTAATACTTCTAAATCTCTAGTATTTTTTGAGTTATCTGCTAATGATTCCATTATAGTAACTGTATCTTTAATTGGCACTTTTTCTCTAAGTAAATTTTGTAATACTTTTTGAAGTTCACCAATTGATAACAAATCTGGTATAAGCTCTTCAACGACTGCACTATATTTTTCTTTTGCATTATCAACGATAAGTTTAACTTCTTGTCTACCAAGTAATTCATAAGAATGACTCTTAATAGTTTCAGTTAAATGCGTTACCATAACAGTTGTTGGATCAACAACTGTTAATCCTTTAATTTCTGCTTCTTCTCTTTGATCCTTATTTATCCAAACTGCTGGAAGACCAAAAGTTGGTTCAACAGTCTTTATACCAGGGATATCTGAATTTTCCCCAGTAGGATCCATGCAAAGCAACATGCTTGGCATTAAGTCAGAAGACACAACCATAGTTCCCCTTATTTTTATTATGTATTCGTTAGTTCTTAATTGAAGATTATCTCTAATTCTTATAGGTTGTACAACTATTCCCATTTCAATAGCACATTGTCTTCTAACTGATGCTATTCTTTGAAGTAAATCCCCTCCAGAAGCTTCATCTGCAAGCGGGATAAGACCATATCCAATTTCCACTTCCATTGGTTCTACAGAAATTAAATTCATAACATTTTCTGGCTCTTTACGTTCTGCTTGAATAATCTCTTCTTCCTCTGAAACAAAATCCTCCATTTGTTTATTAGCAGCATCTTTATATAGCAGATAAGTTAGAGATCCCATTGCTAAAGAAGCTGCAAAAAATGGAATTTTAGGCATACTAGGCACAATCCCTAAAAATAACATTATTGCACTAGCGATTCCTGTTGCTATAGGAAATCCTGTTAATTGTCGTGACAATGTATCTCCTAATGTTTCTGAACTTCCTGAACGTGTTACCAAAATACCTGAAGCTGTTGATATTAATAAGGCTGGGAGTTGACTTACAAGACCATCACCAACAGATAAAATAGTATATGTTTGTGCAGCAGTAGCAGCACTCATATTCTTCCCAAGTATTCCAATTATCATTCCACCAACAATATTTATAATCGTAATTATAATTCCAGCTGTAGCGTCACCTTTTACGAACTTAGATGCACCATCCATAGCTCCATAAAAATCTGCCTCTGATTGAAGGTCTTTTCTTTTCTTCTTTGCTGTTTCTTCATCTATTAACCCTGAATTTAAGTCAGCATCAATACTCATTTGCTTACCAGGCATAGCATCAAGAGTGAATCTTGCAGCTACTTCTGAAACTCTACCTGCACCAGCAGTAATAACCATAAATTGAATTACGACTATAATTAAAAATATTACAATACCAACTACATAATTTCCACCTATAACAAAATTTCCAAAGGCTGTAATAATTGTTCCTGCATCTGCATCGAGCAGTATTAACCTTGTGGATGATATGTTAAGTGCTAATCTAAACAACGTTGTAACCAGCAATAGCGTTGGAAAAACGGATAATTGTAATACACTTGTTGTAAACATCGTAATCAATATTATAATTATAGAAATTGTTATGTTTAAAGCTAAAAGTAAATCTATAAGTTGTTTTGGTAATGGAATTACAATCATTAGTACAATAGTAATAATTGCAAATGCTATAATTACATCCAAATTATCCTTTATATTCAGCCTTTTGTTACCAAACTCCAAAATTTAAACCTCCCATTCATATTTTACCACCATAATTAAAATCTAAAGGGCATATTTATTTCAAATTAAATCAAATTGTATTATATATCTATATTCTTGCTTAATTGCGTTTATCCTTCTAAATAATTCAAATTTCAATCATTAAATATCAACATATTAGTGATAAAAATTTGATATTTGAATATTATCAATTAAACATTGACATTTCTTATTTTTTAAGTTTCATTACTACAACTAAAACTTCTGCAACAGCTTGATACATATCCTTAGGTATATCTTCGCCTATTTCCACTCTATCATACATCAATCTTGCCAAAGGTTTATTTTCGATGATCGGAACATTATTTTCTTTAGCAACATTTTTTATCTTAAATGCAATGTAATCAGCTCCCTTAGCTACTACCTTTGGTGCTTCCATATCTTTACCTTCCTCATATTTTAAAGCAATTGCTAAATGAGTAGGATTTGTTATTACAACTGTTGCATCTGGAACAGAAGACATCATTCTTCTCATTGATACTTCTCTTTGCTTCTGCTTAATTTTTCCCTTTATTACTGGATCTCCTTCTGCATTTTTATATTCATCTTTAACTTCTTGCTTAGTCATTTTCATATCCTTCTTGTACATTTTCTTTTGAATGTAATAATCTATGGCTGCAATTACAACAAGTACTATACAAATCTGCTTAAAAATTCCCACTACTAAATTTTTAACTTCATCACTCAAAGAAGGTAGGTAGAGATTTGAAATTCCTAATAAATTTTGATAATTTCCTGCTAAGTATTTATATGATATTATCGATACAATTGTTACTACAACAATGTTCTTTAACATATTTATCATGCTTCTTTTTGAAAACATATTCTTAAATCCAGAGAATAAATTCATTTTCCCAAAAGATGGTTTTAATGGTTCCGTAGTGAACATAAACCCTGTTTGCATTATACTTGCTACAATTCCACCTATCATTAAAGGAAAAATGAAAGGAAATAAGTAACTTGCTGTTTTCATTGCAACAGTAGTTACTATATATGAAAGTGATGCCTCATTAAAGCTATCCAACATTGGAAATCTAAAAAAATAAACTATTACATCCTTAAATCCACTTGTTAATACTCCCCATGAAGCAGATATTACTGCCGTACAGATTATCATAGTTATTGCAACAGAAACATCTTTACTCCTAGCTATCTGACCTTTCTTCTTAGCATCACCTTGTTTCTTTGGTGTAGCTTCTTCAGTTTTGTCATCAGCTGCAAAAATAAGCAATAATGGAACTGCAGGAATTAAATTAACTATTTCCCGGAAAATATTTGGTAAATTATATATAGCTGTACCTAGTAATTTAAGCATTAATGGCAATAGTATAGTATATGTAATTAACCCTAGCAAATTTTTTATTGGAACACCAAAAATCATAATAGGAATAGTTGGTACTGTTCTTGAAATCAGCCCCAAACATACATCCGTCATAACAATTATTAATACTACTGGAATTGCTATCTTTATTCCCAAAGTAAAAAATGTTGAAATTGTCTGCATTACTCCCATTAAAGTTTCTTGATATACAATTGTTTTTCCAATAGGAACTATTTTAGTACTCTCCACTAACATATTTATAACTATATGATGCCCATCAATAATAAAGAAAAATGCTACTGCAACAAAGTGTGAAAAGTTTCCCAGTAAAGTTGATGAACTTTGACTTGTTGGATCTATTACTGATATCATTGAAAATCCTGCATGTATATCCATCCACTCTCCTGCTAGCTTAGCAGCATGAAAAACCAAACTTGTAATATATCCCAAGATTAAGCCCGTAGTAATTTCACTTACAGCATATATTATCAATATATAACTACTATTAATAGTATTAACTGTAGAATAATCTATTCCAGACATCATCCCAAAAGCTAAAATTAAAGAAAAAACACCTTTCATAATTTCAGGTGTTCCAGTTGGAAAAAATACTTGAACCGCTATAAAATATGAAGTTAGCCGCAAAACTAATAGAAACAATGCTAGAAAGTAGGCTATATCTACCAAAAGCCTTCCCTCCTTATGTAATTACTTTTGATATTAAATCAAAAATCCTATGTGTAAAAGACATTATCGTTTCAAGCATCCAACTTCCTAAAAATATTCCCACTGCAGCTGCTGCAATTAATTTAGGTACAAAAGTTAAGGTTTGTTCTTGTATTTGAGTTGATGCTTGTAATATACTTATAATCAAGCCTAATACAAGTACAACTATCAATATAGGTGCAGCTACTTTTGCTGCTGTTACTATTGTATCTTTAACTACAGCAGTAAGCATTGTCTGCGTCATAATTTTCACCTCACATAAAACTCTGTATTAGTGATTTAGTTAATAAAAGCCATCCATCTACCATAACAAATAGTATTAATTTAAACGGCAAAGATACCATTGTAGGAGGAAGCATAAACATACCCATAGACATCAAAACACTGGCAACTACCATATCAATAACTATAAATGGTAAATAAATCAAAAATCCTATTGTAAATGCTGTTTTTAATTCACTAATAGCAAAAGCTGGAATCAAACTTGTAAATGCTACATTTTCTCTTGTTATATTATTTGCGTCCACACCACTAATATCTACAAATAATTTCAAATCATCTTGTCTAGTTTCTTTTAACATAAATTCCTTTAATGGTTTTGATGCCTCTTCATAGGCTTGTTCTTGTGTTATTTTATTATCTAAATAAGGTTGTATTGCATTTGTGTTTATTTGAGTATATACAGGTCTCATAATAAACAAGGTCAAAAATATTGCAAGCCCTGTTAATATTTGATTCGGAACTGCCTGCTGCACTCCCATTGCACTTTTAAGAAACGAAAATACCACGACTATTCTAGTAAAAGATGTCATCATTATAACAATTGAAGGTAGTAATGATACAATTGTTAAAAATATTAATATCTTTATACTAGCAGCATAATCTTGTGGAGTACCATTTTGATTTCCAAGAGAAATATTTAATTGTGGCATATTAGTATTACTCGGAGCAGCATATGCATGTACAGTTGAAAACATTATTATTCCAATAGCCATCATAAAAACAAATGCTATTTTTCTTTTATTATTTTTCATGCTTCTCTTCCTTTGATCCTATATTCTTAATCGTCTTTGAAATCATCCCTTTAAATTTAAGTCCTGCCTGCTTGTAATTTTTAATTATTTCCTCATTGGACTTCTTCTTATCTTCTTCAATGTTTTTAATTTCATATTCTGATAGTTCTGATAACTTTTCCATATGTCCTGCTGTACTAGTCATTATGTATCCTTTTTCTCCTATTTTAACTATCAATATGGAATTTTCTTTTGTAATCTGGACTCGATCTATAACTTTTATATATTTATTATTATTAATAACATTATATTTTGAGCCCATAACTTTAAAACTTAAAAACATTAAACCAAAAGTAACTCCCAATGCAAAAATAAGTTGTCCCAATGATTTAAATAATTCAAAATCCATTTTGTCTCCTTACTGAACTAACATACTTTTGAATCTTATATCTGTAATTTTTCCTTTAGTTAAATCTTTATTTATAGCTTCAATTAATTCCTTTTTCATAGTCTCTCTATTTGCCACATTATTTATAAAGTCAGCTTTTTGACTCTTAAAGAAAAATATAATATCATCTCTTATAACTACTTGATTTTCAGTTAATTCTTGTTGAAACTTTGTTTTGGTTTTATCATATCCTAAAGATAATTCACCCTTAAAATATCTTTTACCACCTTCATCAGCCAAATTAACTGTGAATTCTGCTAAATCCATATAAGCATTTTCTACCACAACTTCTTGTGCTTCAACAGTTTTACTTTGCTTCATAAACAAATATACTCCACCGAAGGTTGCAGCACCTAAAACTAATAATCCTAAAATAAATAGAACTACCATTACCCCTTTATTACTTTTACCGCCCTTTTCAACATTTTCAGCAGCATCATTTTCTTTATTCTTTTTTCCAAAAGCCATTATATTCACTCCTTACTATTGCAACTCTCTCTAATAATAATTAATTAATGCATTTTATTTATTATACCTTTAATGTAAATATTTTATTTTTATATACCATGACAGCATTTTTAACTTCATCAATGCTTTCAAGAACTATATATTTTCTCCCATTCGTTAATGTTATTATTGTCTCAGGCACTTCCTCAATTTTTTCAATATGATCTGCATTTAATACAAACTTTTCATGATTCATTCCCGTTACATTTATCATAACTTTTCACCCCTTTAATATTAACTGTACAGTTCACAATACACAATCATTTTCTGCTGTATATTTACCAAAATATTTTATATTATGTTAAAAAATACACCCACTAATTGTGCATTGTGCATTGTGCATTGCAAAATTCACCCTAAATAAATTTTGTAATCCCAATTTTAATTTATTGCAAGTTGAGATATACTCAACTTGCATTAATTTAATTTTCTCTTAATTATCTAACTAAACCTGTTATAGTTGTAAGAATTTCATCTCCAGTAGATATCAACTTTGACGCAGCTTGGAAACTCTTAGATGCTGTTATCATATCTGTAAATTGTTCTGTTAAATCTACATTTGATCCTTCAAGGGCACCTTGAATCATAGATCCATATCCAGCCGAATTATCTGGTGTTGTAGCAGTTTTTGTTGTTGCATTAACTTTTCCATTTTTATAAACAGTTGGTCCTGAGTTTGAAGAATTTAAACTCATATTTCCTCCAATATCTGTTAATCCTTCTGGATTTTTAAAGCTCGCCATAGCAATTTGACCTATTGCGGCTCTTTTACCACTTCCAAGTACACAAGTAATAACTCCATCTGATCCAATTTCATATTTTTTTACTGGATCTTTTACAGCTGAAGCTCCAGTTCCAACTGTTATACTGTCAGGTATTGCCAAAGGTTTCATTGTATTATCAGTTGTAGCTTGTAAATCCTTCATATCTGCATTTACATAAGTGGCTTCTATAGCTCCACTAGTAGCATTATATGCTAAACTAGTAGCATTAGCAGTCCCACCTGTATTGGTTGCACTAGTCATGTAATATCCCATAACTCTATGACCATCAGCAGTCAATAAATTTCCTTGATAATCTAATGTAAGATTACCATCTCTTGTAAACAACGTTTCAGAAAGAGTTCCTGTAGCTGTTGATGTTGTAGCAAGTCCATCAGCAGGAGTAATTGTTATACCTCCTGTTATATCGCCTTTAGCCACTACTAGATAACCATCTCCATCTATACATACATCAAGACTTCTTCCTGTTGCTAGAGCATTACCTTGTCCCATTACTTTATTAATGCTTGAAACCTGCGATCCAAGACCTACTTGTTTAGCATTTGTACCACCAAGTGCTGAAGTTGGTGCAGTTGCTTCACCTGCATTTTGATATAACATATCCTTAAATCTTACACTTGACGATTTAAATCCTGTAGTTGATACATTTGTTATATTATTACCGATAACATCTAATTTCGTTTGATTAACCTTCATTCCGCTTATTCCAGAATACATAAATCTTAACATAAACGTTCCTCCCATTTATTATATTTTGCCTGCTTCTGTCATTCTGCAAGCTTAGCCCCGTCGTATCAGTTTGCAGTTTACAAGGTACAGTTTACAGTTTCTTTCAACTGTAAATTGTAAACCCATAACTGTAAACTGTCCAAAGTCCAGCTATAATATCACAACACTATCTATATTTGTAAATATGTTGTCCTTTGCTCGATCCTTTTCTACAGCTGTTATTAAAGTTTTGTTTTCAACACTAGCTATTAACGCTACATCTTTATATAACATTACTGTATTTTTAGAATTCTTGTCTTTTGCAATTTCAAACCCTTTTTCTATTTCTTTCATATCATCTTCTGTAAAATTAATTTCATTAAGTCTTAAAGCTGCATGCTTTGATACTGTGAATCCAGCATCTTTAGCCTTAGCATTCTCAAGCAGATCCTTAAAACTTGACTTTTCACTATTTTCATTAGTAACATTTGCTTTACTTTTTTGGATAAAATCTATTTGAGCAAAATTTCCAATAGGATAAGCTTGGCCATTAATTATTCTATAACTCATTGTCCTCACCTAACCATTTTGAACTTCATTAGCTTTTTGTATTTGCTCATTAATAGTATCCGAAGTAGAGGTATTACTTGTAGAACCCTTAACATCATTTGTTTGACTTGCTAATTTTGCTTCTGCTGCTGCCTTTTTAGCTGGATCAGTTGTAGTAGATGTATAATCTTCAAGTTTAACATTCATATCCTCATCAGTTAAATTTCCTGATTTCACTATTTCAGAGTATGGATAATCTGTAGTTGTAACTGTTTCTTTTCCATCTGCATCAAAGGTTGCTACACTTACTTTTGCAACATTATTTTGAAGGAATGCTTTTTTAACAGTTCCTTTTACTAAAGATTTATTTCCATTGTCATCAGTGTGAACAATAATGACTTTATTGTCAGCATTATTAGCTAAAGCTTTAGCTGCTGTAAGATCAGAATTTTGAATATAATCTTCAAGTGTTACATTCATATCTTCATCTGTTAAGTTACCAGCTTTTACTATTGAAGAATATGAATAATCGGTAGTCGTAGTTGACTCTTTTCCATCAGAATCATAAGTTGCAACTCTCATTTTTACTACTCCATTATCTAGGAATGCACTCTTAACTGTACCTTTTACTACTGACTGAGTACCTTTGCTATCAGTATTTAAAATAACAACTTTATTATCCTTATTACTAGCCAAACTTGAAGCTGCCATAAAATCAGAATTAACAAGCATACTAGCACTTGTATTTTCTGTAGTTCCCAACACAGATTTTAATGTACTCGCTTCAAATACTTTAGATACAATTTTCCCACTTTCCTTCACATCAACAGATAAATACCAAGTATTATTCATTCTAGATACACCTTTTACAATACCTGTGTAATCATACCCATCAGTATCAGCAACACCAACTGTAACCCCTTTTCCAAGCAAAGCTTGATATGAATAAGCACTCATAGTCTTATTTAAATCACTCATTTGTTGCATTGTGGTCATTTGAGCCATTTGAGTAACATATGCAGTATTATCTTGACTTGAAGAAGGATCTATATTCTTCATTTCTGCAACCATTATCTTCAGAAAAGATGAACCATCCAAATCATTATCTCTCGACCTTTGAATCAAAGTTCCCCTATCTGTAGTTTGTTTTCCATAAGTGTTTGCTCTTTTTGCTGCTGCTGCGTTATCAACAGCCTGTTTACCTGTGATAACATTCGTAGTATTCATTTGAGAATCCATAATTGTCACCTCCTATGCAAAGAAATTAATATTATTATTCTCTTCAGCTAAATTTTCTTCTATTTCTTCACCTGCTATGCCTTGAGCATTTGATACTCCACTTTTAGCATTACTGTTTTGTTTATTTTGTTCTCCTGCAAGTTCTCCTTGAAAACTTTGTCCCTTAAAGAAAGTAGTATCATCTTGATAAAGTTCAATATTAACATCAGAGATTTTTATATTTTGTTCACTTAACTGCTTTTTAATTTCTGTTAAGTTTTGAGAAAGTAAAGCTGTTGTCTCTTTTGAGTTAGCTTTTAAATTTGCTTTCATAACTCCATCTTCTTCAACTAATTTAATAGTAATTTCACCCAAGTTTCCTGGGTTTAGCTTTACAGTTAATTCTTTTAGTGAATTATTACTCATATACTTAACATCTTTTATCAAGTCATCTGTAAAAGTAGCCTTGTTAATAGTAAGCCCTCTAGCTACAGTATTTGCTCCCTGATTTTGTATTGAAGCAGTTCTTGATGCAAACAAATTAATTTTATTTGAAGAATCATCCTTTTTATCATCAAGTAAAGAATTCAAGAATTTATCTTCCTTTGAAAGTTCCTTATTTTCATTAGAAGTTGACGAATTTTCTTCTTGACTAGAACTATCACTATTACTCTTACTTTGTGAATAACTCTTATTTAAAATATCTTCAAGAGTTAATACTTTATTAGTTTGAGCATGTTTATTATCTAGTATATTTGATATTTCTGACATTAAATTCTTAATACTGTTCTTGATATCTTTAGTAGCTTCTGATTTATCATCAGCTAAGCTAGTACTTAAATTACTTAAAATTTTATCTACTAATTTCAAGGAATTAGTATCCAACTTATCGGATTCAATCTTTAAAACTCCCATAATTTTTTCCAATAAATTATTGGAATTATTGTTTGAATCTTGTTTTTTATTAATTTGCTCAAGTATTGCTTTTAACATATCAGAATCAACTTTACTATTTCCTTTTAAATCTTCTTCTTTTATTCCAAATTGTGCTAACAAGTTCAATAATTCTGCTAATACATCATTAACTTTATCTTTAGAATCAGATTTACTATCTTCTTCTAATTCTTTAAGTTTTTCATTCAATTCATCAACCTTATCATCAGTTTTAGGTGTACTCTCTGTATCAACTTTCTTACTATCATTTGGAACTTCTTTTTGATTATAGTCCTCTACCTTTTCAGCATCTCTTTCTTTTGTAGAAGTTTTTGAATCTAATACATTCTTAAAATCTTCGCTTTTGTAAGTAGATTTATATAATTCAGAATTTGATTTATCTAACGAAGTACTTGTTCTGTAATTCTTTACTGAAGTATCTACAGTATTCATTAATGAATCAGTTGACGTTTTAATAGCCATAACCATATATTCTCACCTCCTTTCAATGATCAAAATCAATTATCAATGAACAAATACTTATCTCTTCATTAACAATTGAGTATTGAAAATCACTTTTAATTCCCTATCCCACTATTTCTAACATATGCATAAAGAGCTAATTCATCAAGATTAATTTGTTCTATTCTATCTTGTTCCTTAACATATGCAGAGTACTTTTTTTCCTTCAAAGTTTGAACAGTTTTTCTTTCCATCTGCTTAACAGTAAGATCTCTTCTTCTAACATTAATTTCCTGTTCTTTTTTTTCCAAATCTTTCTCTGTTGTTTCTATTCCACTTTGAAGTCCTTGAAGATAATATCTTTTCAATTTTTGATATACAACATCTTCATTTGGAGATATTCCATTATATTTGTGAAAATTCTCATTTAATTCTTCTAGCTTTTCTTCTATCCTCTTTTTTTCTCTTTGACTTTCGGTAAATAATCTTTTGCTTTCCTCTTCCTTAGCTATTCTTATTTCAAGAAGTTTTTCTAACCCAAACTTAAACTTCTCAGCCAAAGTAAATCCCCCTTTATTTTAGTTTACAGTTTATGCCCTTTAGAGTACCCTGTGGGCAATTTACAGTTCACAGTTATGAGTTAACAGTTAACTGTTATTATATGAAATTTTATAAATTAATTGTTATTTATAAAATTTAATAAGTATTTCTCTTTATTTAAACATCGATACTAAACCATTTTGTGTTTCTTCAAAACTTGATTTTTCTTCAATCCCTTGACATAGGAACTCATTTAACATTTCATTATAATTAATGGCCATATCTATTTTTCTATTACTTCCTTTTACATAAGCACCTATATTAATCAAATCTTCTGAATCTTTATAAGTAGCTAAAAGGTCTCTAGCTATCGATGCAGATTTTTTATGTTCATCTGGTGCTATTTGACTCATAAGTCTGCTGACACTATTTAGTATATCTATAGCTGGATAGTGATTCTTATGCGCTAAATCTCTAGATAAAACTATATGTCCATCAAGTATACCTCTTACAGCATCTGCTATTGGTTCATTAAAATCATCACCATCAACAAGAACTGTATAAAAAGCTGTAATTGATCCATCTGCTGAAGTACCTGATCTTTCCATAAGCTTAGGAAGTTTTGCAAAAACAGAAGGAGTATATCCTTTTGTTGCTGGAGGCTCTCCTATAGCAAGTCCAACTTCTCTCTGAGCCATAGCAAATCTTGTAACTGAGTCCATCATAAGAATTACTTTTTTTCCTTTATCCCTAAAGTATTCTGCTATTGCAGTTGCTGTTAATGCACCTTTAATTCTTATTAAGGCTGGTTTATCAGATGTTGCACATACTACAACTGATTTTTTCATGCCTTCCGGTCCTAGATCCTTTTCAATAAACTCTAAAACCTCCCTGCCTCTTTCTCCAATAAGTGAAATAACATTAACATCAGCCTTAGCTTCTCTTGCTATCATACCTAAAGTAGTACTCTTACCAACTCCACTACCTGCAAAAATACCAATTCTCTGTCCATCTCCACAAGTTAAAAATCCATCTATTGCTCTAACTCCTGTTGGCATTATTTCTTTTATTCTTTTTCTTTTCAATGGATCTGGAGCTTCATTTTCCAAAGGATACTCTTCTCCATCCATTGATATACTATCACAATCAAGAGGTTTACCAAGACCATCAATTATATGTCCAAGTAATTTATCTGAACACTTTATACTCAGTGGTTTACGCTGTGGTACAACTCTACAGCCTGGTGAAATTCCAATAAGTTCATCTAGAGGCATAAGAATGACAAATTCCTCTTTAAAACCAACAACTTCACAATTTACCGGAAAATTTCTTTCATTATATATGATACAAAGTTCGCCAACAAAAGCTTTTATTCCTTGTACTTCAATTGTAAGTCCTATTACCTTTTTTACAACGCCCTCACAATATATTGTGGATATATTATTGACCTTTTTAGTCAATTTTTGAAAATCCAAATCTAGCTCTAGCATTCTCCACCCCCACTTGTGCAGTTTACAGTTGTCAATTCACAGTTTACAGTTAATGATCAAATTTCTACGAAATTTCTTTTTTTATAATCTCAGCTTGTGAGTGAAATTTTAATTTTTATTCATTAAAAACTCCATAGGAGTTTTCTCCTCAACTATAAATTGTAAACTCTTAACTGAATAAAGCCTTTCGTATTTGTTCCATGCCAGTATCTACACCTATTTTTACAATACCACTTGGCTTTTCTAAAATTGCATTTCCTGGATTCATAAAATCATCAGCAACTACAAAAATTTCATTTTTTATACCATAGGTCTTTGTCCATAATACCGATTGTTCTTTCAGTTCTTCAACATGAACTGAGTTAACCTTTATAATAACATTTTCCTCTCCCTTTGAAAGCTTAAAGGCTTCTTCTATAAGAGAGTTCATAGCATCATCTTTACTTAAAGTCTTTTGGGTAATTCCTTCTGCTATCTCCAGTGCTAATTTAACTATTTCAACCTTTTTATGTTCTAAATACTGCTCATAATTTTCATTAGCCGATTTTAAAAGTTGCTCAGCCTTAGCTACAATTTCTGCTGCTTCAGCCTTTGCCACTTCAACATTTTCTTCATAAGCCTTTTTATATCCATCATCATATCCATTTTCAAGTCCTTTGGAATAGCCTTTTTCATAAGCCTGCTTTTCTGCTGAGTCAGCTTCCATTTGTGCTCTTAGAGCTATAGCCTGCTTTTCCCTTTTAGCATCTTGAATTATTCTTTGACCAATATCTTCATAACGCTTTAAAAGTTCTTCTGGATCAACTTGAGGTACTTTTTCAACCTGTTCTTCTTCGATTTCTTCTTGTTCAAAAGTTGGAAATTCATGTTTTTTACCAGCATATTCTGTTGAAATAACCTTGCTTTCTCCTGATTTAGCAAAGTTTTTCTTTATTAAACTATACGATGATTGCATCTTCTCCACCTCTTGAAATAATGATTTCATTTGCATCATCTAATCTTCTAATAACAGCAACAATCTTTTGTTGTGCCTTTTCAACATCAGTAATTCTAACTGGCCCTAAGAATTCCATATCTTCCTTTAATGCAGCTGAAGCTCTCTTAGATTGATTTCTGTAAATAGAATTAGCAACCTCATCAGAACATCCTTTAAGTGCAAGTGCAAGATCACCAGATTCAACTTCTCTAAGAATTCTTTGGATAGAAACATCATCAAGAGAAATAATATCCTCAAATACAAACATTGAACTCTTAACTTTATCAGCAAGTTCAGCATCTTCTCTTTCTAAGCCTTCAGTTATATTCTTTTCAGTTGTTCTATCAACTTGATTTAATATTCCAACTAATGCTTCTACTCCTCCTAATGAAGTCATTTCAGTTCTTACAACTGAAGATAACTTACCTTCAAGAACAGCTTCTATTTCCTTAATTACCATTGGTGAAGTATTGCTCATAGTTGCAATTCTATATGCAACTTCACTTTGAGTATCTTCTGGCAGCTCAGCCATAACTTGAGCTGCCTTTTCTGGTTGAAGATAACATAAAATCAACGCTATTGTTTGTGGTTGTTCTGATATAATTACATTTAACAATTGATGCGAATCTGCTTTTCTCGCAATTGAGAACGGTCTGTATTGAGCAGTCGCCTCAGATACTTTCTCTAAGATTTCACTTGCTCTTTGAGATCCTAATGCCTTTGATAATAAAGTTTTAGCATAATCCATACCGCCTTCAACAATATAATCTCTTGCCTTATTTATTTGTAAAAACTCATTTAATATTTCTTCTCTTTGTTCTGATGTAACAGAAGTAATATTAGCAATTTCATAAGTTATTTTTTGAATTTCATTTTCTGGCAATTTCTTTAGTATACCAGATGAAGCTTCTGGACCAAGTGTTATAAATAATATTGCTGCTTTATGCACTCCAGTCAATTTCATTTCTTCCTTTGGCATACTTATCACCTCTCACTTTCAGTCAACCAAGACTTGATAATTTCAACAACTTGATCTGGTTTTTCCATTGCATATTTCTTAATTTCTTCTTCTAAATGTGACTTCTTAGTCTTAGTCTCAAATTCAATAGGTTCAAATGTTTCTGGTTCTTTAGGTATTATCGAATCATCAATTAATGTATCTAACAATTGAGCTTCTTCTTCTTGTTTCTTTCTTCTCTTTCTCATGAATACTATAATACCTGCAATAGCAGCTGCTAAAATGATTGTTCCTAAAATTCCAGCAATAACCATCATCCTATTTCTGCTTTCAGTTGCTACTTGAGCATTCATTGCATCTATATCTTTTTGAGCATCTGCTTGAGCTGTTGTATCAAATGCCATACCAAGGACTGATACTTTATCTCCTCTAAGTGCGTCATATCCAATAACATTTGCAACTGCATTTTCAAGTGCCTGTTGCTGTGTTGCATCTAAATTCCCATCAATAATAACTGATGCTGTAACTCTTTTTATTGCACCTTGTGCGCTTATAGTCTTAGATTCACTTTTCCCAACTTCATAATTAGTTTTTTGATTTTCTTTGCTTGAAGTTGAATTATTTGCATTATTAGTAATTTGATTAGACATATTATTATCTACAGGACTTTGACTTGTAGCTCCTGTACTTCCAGTGTTTGCTTCTTTATTATTTTCTTGACTAATAATAACTTTATTAGGATCAACAGTAGTTTTTGTATCCTGCTTTGAATCAAAATCCAAATCAACATTAACACTAGCTTTAACTTTATTTTTACCAATAATAGGCTCTAATTGATTAATAATTGCTTTTTGAAGCTTATCTTCCTGAGCTTTTACTGCTGCCTGCTGCTTTGAAAGAGCTTCAGAACTAATAGAACCATTTTGCTCAGAATTAATATCCTTAGTTAATAAGTTCATTTTTCCATCAACAATATTAATATTTTCTTTAGGAATATTTTGACTTGCTCCAGATACAATTGCCACAATTGCTTTAACCTGATCTTCACTTAAAGTCTGTCCATTCTTTAGCATCAAAGTAACTGATGCTGTACCAGGCTTTTTATCCTTTGCAAATACAGAATCCTGAGCTTCTGTAATATGTACCCTTGCGTCCTGCACTTGAGGAAAACTTTTTATGGTTTTTTCCAGTTCCCCTTCTTGCATTCTAAGTTTCTTAATTTTAAACTCTTCATCTGTCATACCAAAGGAACTTGCGTTATCCATAAGCTCATAACCCTTGCTTCCAGATGTAAGAGTTGGTGCCAACTCTAATCTCAATTTATCTTTTTGATCTTTTGGAACCCAAATAGTATTAGTATTACTGTCTATTTTCGTTTCAATTTTTTGATCGTTCAGCTTCGTTATTACAGTTTGAGCATCAGCTGGATCAAGATTTGCAAACAAAATATCATATTTATTAGATGATGAATAGACAACTCCACTAACTATAGCTATAATCACTGCTAAAATAGATACAATTATAGCTATTTTTATCTTCTTGTTTTGGGATTTAAACTTTTCCAAAAGCCCCTTAACTTTCTCTAAAAGTTTTTTCATTATTTAGCTCTCCTCACCTACTACAATTGCAACCTTGATAATTGATTATAACCTTCCAATAACTTGTCTCTAGTTTGAGTTAAAAACTGTAAACTTAGACTAGCTTCTTGATTTTTAATCATAACGTCATCTACGCTAACATCTTCACCCTTAATAAATCTTGTTGCAGTTGAATCAGCTGTTGAAAGCTTGTTATTTGTATCTTCCAAACACTTTTTCAAAACATCTCCGAAACCAACAACACCTTCATTAGTTTCACTATTTTCATTACCACTAATCTCATTAAATTTACTATTAAATCTCGCTTGATTTATAGCAAAATTATCCTCTATTCTCATAAATCATTTCCCCCTACTTTCCAATTTCCAAAGCTTTTGAAAACATGCTTTTCAAAGCATTAAAAGTGTCAACATTAGCCTCATAAGATCTTGATGCCACCATCATATCTGCCATTTCATTTAAAACATTAACATTTGGCATAGTTACATATCCATTTTTATCTGCATCTGGATGTGTTGGATCATATACTTTTCTCAATGGAGATGAATCCTTTTCAATTTTAACTGCTTTAACTCCAGCCATTTCTTTATTGGCATCTAGTGCCTCTTGAAACACGGCTACTTTTCTAACATATGGTCCACTTCCATCTGCACTCCTTGTTGTATTGGCATTAGCCATATTAGAAGTTATGGTATCCATTCTCAATCTTTCCGCTGAAAGACCAGTTGCACTTATTTGCATAGAACTAAATGCGTTCATTCACAATTCCCCCTTATTAATAAACACTAAATGTATTGTTGTTTTATACCCTATTTTTTGTAATAAAACACCCTATTATTTCATTACAGTTCTTAAGTCATTAAATTTATGATTTATTTCAGTAATCAAAGCATTATACTTCAGCGTATTAGCTGCTTGATTAACTTTTTCAATATCTAAATCCACATTATTCCCATCATTTTTCATACTAGTACTCTTATCTTGTTCAATTGTAACATTGTCACCATTTGAATTGTTACTCGCTAAATGAGCTGAATTTGTTCTCTTTAGTTCAAAATCTGATGAATCAGATTTTTCTAAATTTTCTTCAAAAACCACATTAAATCTCTTATAATCTTTTGTATTAACATTTGCCATATTATTAGCTATGGCTTTTGCCCTAATATTCGATGCATTAATACCTAATTTTAATAAATCATAAGTACCATCAGTTCCAATAAACCCCGTTCCCATTAATTCACTTCCTCACAATCTCTCTTTAAATTTCAATTAACAAATTCTATAATTCCTTTATATTTAATGATACCTTAAATATAATAATTTGTAAAATTAAATATAATTTTATCTAAGTATGTTTTTTATAAAAATATATATATTTATTATAAAATAAATAGATTTATTTTACCATAAATTTTTGAAAATTTCTCTAGTATTTTTATTTATTCTATAATATATAACAAATTTAGTTAAAACTCTGTTATTAATTCGCATTTTTTGTCTTTATAGCACCCTTAATTAAACACAATTATTATCTTCTAGAATCTTCTGCACGAAAATAGGTAGTTTTAATTACAATGTACGTAATTAAAACTACCTATTTAAAATCCATGCTCTCATAAGCTATAATAATTCTACATTAATATCAATATTCATTCTATCTAACACTTGCTAATACATTCAAAGCATTTTGTGGTAATTTATTACTTTGAGCCATAAGCGCTATAGATGCTTGATAAATCACCTGTGTTCTTGATAGTTGAAGTGATTCTTCTGCAATATCTGCATCTTCAATACTGCTTTGTGCACTTGTAAGGGATTGATTCATACCTGAAATATCATCTAAAGTATCATTTAATCTTGATTGAATAGCTCCATATTTACTTCTTGCAGAACTAATTAATTTACCAGCATAATCTGTCCAATCAATGTTAGTTTGTAATTTTGTTGTATCTGTAACATCAATATTGGCAATTCCTGTTCCAGCATTTGTCAAATTATAAAAAGGAATATCAATGCTCTGATCTGGCAATGCTCCAATTGTTGACTGTCTGTTGACAGGAGTTTGATTGTCAAGAGGCAACTTAGCTGTTAATGCCGATGGCGATGCTACTAATGTTGGATCTTGTGCTAATGTAGCCCCAGAGTTTGACATAACAATTCCATTAAACTTAGTATTTGTAGCTAAATAATCCATGTCTTCTTTAATTTTATCAATTTCAGTTTGAATTATTTTTCTATCTTCTGGTCTAGTAGTTCCTGTCGCAGCTTTAACTGTTAATTCTTTAATCCTCGTTACATTGTTATTCATTTCCTGCAATGCTCCATCAAAGGTTTGAAGCATTGAATTTGTGTCTTGGATATTTTGACTTGCTGCATCTCTACTTAATAAACTTATCTTTATATTTCCTGCCTCAGCTATTTTCCCAGGGTTATCTTTAGCAGAATTAAGCTTCAAACCAGAACCAATATTATTCATTGCTTTTGAGTTTTGCACCAAGGTTCTTTTATAATTCTTATATATCCCTTCTGAAAACATATTATGACTTAATCTCAATCATATCACTCCTTAATTCAATGCTGCCTTTTTATTATATTTAAGCATTATCATAATTCTTTATACTAACTTATTTGACTAATTCCAATTAGTTTCTATCTTTTTTTATTATCGTATTTTATATAAAAAACTTAACAATTATTTTTGTAATACTCAGCAATACACTTCTATTAACATAATAATTAAATCTCATCAACACAAAAACCACCAATAATAATTTTATTTCCAGTACTATTACTATTTCTTTTGTCACTTACTATCATCGTTAGGGTATGTTCTATATCTTCTAAGTCAATCAAATTGATAGTATTTTCAAAATATCCATCTGAATCCATATATAAATCAATATTAAAGGTATAACTATCTAGTTTACATTGCAATATTCCTGAATCCTTAGATACTAAATTCATCATACTTAAATAACTTCCTTTAAATTTAAATATAATACCATCTCCAATAGACTCTGTAATTGCTGCGTTATCAAATTTATTATTTAATTTAAAACTTTGTTCCGCCCAATGCCCATAATATTCTATACAATTATCATCATAAGAATTTATTTTAGGATTCTTAAAAACATAATTTGAAATTGTATCTTCACTTAATTCAACTTTTATATCACTTATATTGATTTCTTCTAAATTTTCTTTTATAATTTCAAAATATAAATTATGTCCTGCATCATTTGGATGAAGATTATCTATAGCAATATCATCCCACTTAAATTTTATAGAACCTATTCTTTTACATACTTCATCTTTAATATCTATGACGGGAATATCATAATAATATGCTATTCTCTTATGTACACTTGTACTGCTATCTGCAAGACCTGTAGGAAGATCAATAATCATGATTTTTTGTGTTATTTTTGCACATTCTCTAATTAAGCCTTCAAAATATTTGCTCGAGTCAACAGAATCATATATCCTATCATTCACTGCAAATTCTACAAAAATTACATCCGGTTTAAAATTTCCTAAATCTCTTTTTAATCTAAAAAGGCCAAAATGAGATGCCGTACTTCCATACCCTAAATTTTTAATTCTTATATCATTATTTTTAGCACTTAAATATTTTTCAAGTTTATACACATAAGATTTTTCATATGCACTAGCACCTGAACCTCCTGTTATAGAACCACCTATTATTGCTATATTAATTTTTAATTCTTCTATTGCTCTAATTAGCCTACTTTTAGTCTCCTACTTTTTTGTTTATATACTCTTTAAAAGACATATGAATTGTCCCTTTTATTTTAGCCCCCATACTGCAATTAATAAATTTTATCTCCTTATTTTCTAAAATTAACGATTCTATTTTATTTTTAAACATCATATATCCCTGAGTTGTAGGCAGCATACTGCCATTAACTCCTCGAACCTCCTTATTTTTATGATCGTTTTTCACATTATCTTGAAACCCATAAACTTTTTCAAAGGTTGCTGTATGAGATTTCCCATCAATAAAAGCTAAGTCTTGTCCTAGAAATATAATTTCCTTTGAATTACATTTTATTGCAATATCAATAGCTGAAACTGCCACTGTTCCTCTAGATTTTATACTAGTTTCATTTTCTTTTCCAGTATTGAATATAAATTTAGGACCATTATAAGCATTAACTGCCCATCTTGAAGCACTTGACGAAAAACATAAGGGTATATCCTCATTTTCATATCCTACCAGTTGCATTTTTACAACTTCTTTCCCATCTAATATAACTACTGCATCTGGTTTTATTCCATTATTCATTAACGCCCTTAGAGAGCTCCCAACACTTATTATCCTAAATTTTTCTCTATACTTCTTAACCAATTCTAATTCAATATCTAGCGATGGTCCTGCAGATGTAACTATATATGTCTTATTATCAGTTAATTTCTTTGTAAATTCATCAATAGTATTATAATTATGACTCATATTCTCATTAAAGTTATCATCTAATAACTTATTTAAATTTTCATCATTCATTGACTTCTTGACTTCACAATAATCAAAAATTAAATTATAGAAATTCTCATTTGTATCTTTAATAGTTTCTAAAGATCCTTTATGAACTATCACATCTCCAGTTAAGTCTAAAATTTCCGAAAAATAATTATAGAAATTTTCAAATTTACTATTAATTATTTTTACATTATTGTTTTCAAAAATTCTAGGATTAACTTCTTTTGCATATTTAACTAATTCATCATTTAATTCAAAAACATATAAAATTGACTGATTATTCATATTATCCACAATTTCATTAACATGGTATCCTAAACCTATACCATATAATAAAATATTAGATTTGTCAGTAATAAGATCTATATTTTGTTGAATAAACTGCTTGCTTTCCTTAATAGGATCATACTTACTATGTATATACTTATTATTAAATTTTGCTGTAAATAATCCGCTCTTGCTTTTTTCAATATTCATCATAATTCTTTCCTCTTATAATTCCATTAATTTCTTCTACCAAGCTCTCAACACCATATAAATTAACTAATGCTTTTTGCTTTTCAATAACATTCTCTCGTAACATTTCGTCTTCTATAAGTTTATTTAAAAGAACAAGCAAATTAATCTTCTCTATAGCTCGTATTTCATAACATTCAATAATCAAGTTCATTTCTTTCATTTTTTCAGCAACAAATTTTTGATTTTCTGCAAGGACTACGCCTATTGTAGGAACAGACATAGCAGCCAATTCATATAATGTTGAACCACATGCACTTATTGCCACATCACACTTGAGCATTAATTGAGCCATATTTGCATTTTCATATATATAAATATTATTATGTTTTTTAGTTATATCTTGTATTTTCTCTATAAGTTCTTTATCAAAGGCACTTCCTATGACAACATGTAAATTTTTATTGATATCTTTGATTTTTTCTAATATCTTTAAAGTGTTATTGTTATTATCCATACCACCTAAGGTCAAAAGAATATCTTGTATTTCTTTTTTTATTACTTTGCTTTTATATGCTTGTCTAAATTCATCTCTTAGCATACAATATTGAGTGCCTAAAAATAATTTTGTACTTGAATTTATATTGTCTTCATAATTTAAATCACGAGCATTTATATTTTGGTTTATTATAAAATCCACATCCATCTTACACTTATTAACATCATCAACATAACCAGTAAATCTAAAATATTTTTTTAATTTAATAAAATATTTTTCATCTACTTCATAACTATCTGTAATAAGTACGTCTGCATTACATTTATTTTGTATTTCTTTAATATCTTCAATATAATTCAATTCACTGATTTCAATTACATTAAAATTGTTTTCCTTTATCTTTTTTATTCCTGCCTCAAATTTATTAGCAAGTGAGTTCCTGCATATAAATAAAACCTCATTTTTCCTTTGTAACTCCGCTCCTAAAACAATCATTCTCATAACATGTCCAAGACCAATCTCTTTTCCACCATCAGCCCTAATAAAAATTTTCATATATTCACCTTATTCTTTTTTGGTATTTTTAAACTACTTAAAAATAGGACTATTTATTATATCATTATACATATTCACAAAGTACTTCTTAGTATCCATCATATCAGCTGCTCTGGCTTTTGCTTCCCTGCTCATTTCTAAATAAAAATCCTTATCTTTCTTACATCTAATTGCCAAATCAATAAGTTCTTTGTAGGTTTCACATATAAAAGCTTCATCTACTATTATAGATACATCTCCATGTCTTAGAGATAAGGCCGGCTTTCCTTTAAACATACATTCAACTGCTGAAGTTCCTCCGCCTTGTCTTCTTGGATTAATATACAAATCTACTAGTTCCACACAGGCTAATATATCATTTTGAAAGCCAAGTTCCATAAAATTCTTCTGTAAATTTAAATATTTTTGTCTATTTTCTTCACTAAGCTTAAAATTTCCAATTGTAACTACAAAACAATCTTTGCTTGCTAAATTATTTAAAACACCAAGAAATTCATCATCGATTTCATCATTTAATCTTCCACCTACAACTGCAATAACAAATTTCTCTCTTGGTATTTTTAATTCTTCTCTCATATATTCATGTTCTTGTGGCTTTAATTCAAATGTAAATGGACATTCTATTATTGCCTCCTTAGTATGTCCTTCCTTAGCAATATATTCATAATCTGATTCCAAAGGTTTTCTTCCCATAATAAAAAATTGACCTTTATTCTTTGAAATAGAATAGTTCCCTGATGTTGAAATTGTTGCCATTGGAATAATTTGTGCAGCTAAATCTGCAGTTATACTCCATCCACCTATATTTATTAATAAATATGGCTTTTCTTTCTTGATAAAGTTTAATATATTAATACATTCATTTTCATCTGGCATTGAACATTTCGGTTGATAAAAACCAATTTCAATATCCTTATATTGCAAATTATTAAAATCACTATATTCTTCTACTATATTTCCTTTTGCTGGTCTAAAAAATGGAATATCTCCTTTTACCGTAATTAACTCTTTTGTGTTAATTAGTATTACCTTTTTATTTAGATATTTACTTAAAATATAGCATCTATCTAAAACAGTTTTTGTTGGTCCATGTTCTAACTTTAATAGTTGACTTATAAACACAACAATTACGTCTTTATTTCTATCATTTTTAGGAATAAACTCTAATTTTCCAACTAATTTTTTAAATTCATCAAAAATAGAATCATAAAGTCTATCTATTTTATCTTTTTCTATACTATTGCTTATTTCAGTATCTGTAAATCCTATAGATATTAACTGATACATAATATAATATTTTTGATTTTTATCTATATTAGATTTTAACAATTCATCAAGTAATTTTTTTCCATATTCTTTAGCTTTAAAAGTAGTTATCAAAAAAGATCCCATGTAAATTTTAAATAATATATCTTCACTATTAAAAGTATTTTTAAATAATTCTTTGAGTTCTTCTTTTCTATTTTGATCAATACTTGTTATATATTGGTTAGCTTTATCAGAATGCTCCCATATATTTGGATAATATTCAGAAAACTCATTCATATTCTTAAACAATTCTTCTGAAGCATTTATAAAATTTTTTACTCCCAAAACTCCAAAATCATTCACATTATTATCATTCAAAATTGAGTATTCAAATTTAGTATCCCATTCTTTTATTGAATATAAATTACTTCCATAATTATAGCTTTTGTATTTTTCAATAATCATTTCATTTGTTTTAATATAAATTGAATTATCAAATATAAATGCATTATAATATAAAGTATATTGATTATATAAATTTAATATTAGCTCTTCATTATTACTTATTATATTAATACTATACATTCTAATCTTTTCACCTAAAGTATTAATTAATATATTTTCTAAATTAAATTCTTTTAAATCTTCTTCTGTCAAATTATCAAATATATGTACTTCAAAATTATCTATTTCAAACTTTTCCAAATTTGAAATATAACTTTCAGCTGAACCTTTATAAAATCCTAGTAGTATTTTTTTCATAATTACTTCTCCAAAATTATTAATAAATTTCTATCTTACCTTACTAAATCCCATTTCATTGGAGTTCCTTTTATTATGTTCCTTGAAGCTTTTTTCCCAATTATATCTTTAATATATTTTGCTTCCAACCCAAAGCCTGGTCTTATACTTCTAACATTGTCATCCGTAAATAATTCACCTTCTTTAACATCTTTAACAACAAAAAGGCTTCTTGAATGTTCTCTTGAATTAATTTGCTTTTGAGATAAATCATAAGTTACTTTTCCAATTGCCTTCTCTACAATTCTTATATTATCTACCATTTCTTTAAATTCTTCTGGTTCCATAGAAAATTTTGAATCTGCTCCACCATCCGCTCTTCTTAAAGTCATGTGCTTTTCAATAATTTGAGCTCCTATCGATACCCCTCCAACAGAAACAGCATTTCCCATAGTATGATCTGATAGACCTACTACAACATCAAAAGTTTCCTTCATATTCGGAATTGTTTTTAAATTAATTTCCTCCACTGGTGCAGGATATGATGATGTGCATTTTAATAGCGCTACATTTTCATTTCCCATTCTTTTGCAGGCATCAAGTGCGTCTTGAATATCACTCATTCTTGCAATACCTGTTGAAATTATTACTGGTTTTCCTTTTGATGCTATATATTCAATAAACGTAATATCATTTATTTCAAAAGATGCAATTTTATAAGCCGGCACATCCATTTCTTCCAAGAAATCCACAGAAGTAAAATCAAAAGGAGATGAAAAACATATTAATCCTTCCTCTTCAGCAATTTTCTTTAATTTAGGCTGCCATTCCCATGGAGTATATGCTTCCTGATAAAGCTTATGTAAAGTTGTTCCATCCCAAATAGTTCCTTGTTTAATTTGAAAGTACTCATTATCACAGTCAATTGTAATTGTATCTGGAGTATACGTTTGTAATTTTATTGCATCAGCTCCTGCCCATGCTGCTTTTCTTACGAGTTCGACTGCTCTATCAAAATCATGATTGTGATTTGCTGACATTTCGGCTATTATAAAAGTTTTTTGCCCCTCTCCTATTTTTACCTTATCTATATTAAAATTTTTGTTCATAATTCTTCACCTCAAATAGTTTTATATCATTTAATTATCGAATAAAAATATTATTTCTTTATTCACATAAACATATTAATTAAAATTATTACTTATCTTTACAAAAAAACTTACAATGCGTTCATTTTTATAATCATAAAAATAAATCAGACCACAAAATTCAAATTATGAATTTTGTGATCTGATTTTACTCTAAAATACTATCGCAAAATTGTAATGCTTGATAAATTACTGCATCCATATTCATGTAATTATAAGTACCAAGTCTTCCTAGGAAATATACATTTTCTAATTTATCTGTTTCACTTCTATATGCGCTATAAAGCTTTTTATTTTCTGGCTTTGGAATTGGATAATATGGTTCCCCATCTGCCTTTGAAACTTCCTTCATTATAGTTGTTTTATCATTCTTTTGTCCTGTAAGATATTTATATTCTGTTATTCTAGTATAGTCATATTCATTAGGATAGTTAATTACTCCTATAGATTGATAATATTCTTTTTCATGGGTCTCTTCAATGAAATTCAAGGATCTATATGGAAGTTTTCCATATTTTTCTTCAAAAAATTCATCAATACAACCAGTAAAAATAATTTTAGCATAACTAACTTCTTCTTTAATTTCTTCATAAGTTGTATTTAGCATAACTTTAATATTTTTATGACTAATAATATTTTCTGCCATTTTAGTATAACCATATTTAGGCATTCCTTGATACTTATCTGTAAAATATCTAGGATCTCTATTACTTCTTGTAGGTACCCTTGATGTTACTTCTTTACCTAATTCATATGGATATAAGTCCCATTGTTTTTTTGTATATCCTTCGAAAAATAATTTATATAATTCTTCTCCAACCTGACTTACAATAACATCTTTAGAATTATTTATTTCTTCAACATTTTCTTTAACACTGTTAAAAAATTCTTTTACAGTTAATGAATTATAATTTGTGCTGTATAGCATATTAATTGTATCTAAATTTATAGGCATTGGAACAAGTATACCATTTACATAAGATAACACCTTATGTTGATATTCTCTCCACTCTGTAAATCTGCCCAAAAATCCCCATACACGTTTATTATTTGTATGAAATATATGAGGACCATATTTATGTATTAAAATTTCAGCTTCATTATAATAATCATATATATTTCCACCTATATGATTTCTTTTATCTACTATTAGAACTTTCTTACCTTTTTCAGCCAGAACCCTTGATGCGGTCATACCTGCAAGTCCACAACCTATAATTAAGTAATCAAACATATTATTCCTCCTTCTACTAGTATTATCATAATTAGTATATGTTAACTAGATAATTTCTTATTATTATTTATCGCTATAATTCTAGACTTCTTTAACTTAGTTTAAGGTACAACTAAAACTCTACAATAAAGGCCCTTTCTTCCCTAACTTTTAATTCATTATTCGCAATCCATACATTAAGCAGACGCTCAGACATAAAACCAAATATTCTTTTTTGGTAATCATCATAATTTGAAATAGCTATTCTCTGTTCTAATTCAAAAAGTATATCAAAAAGCCATTTGCAATATTTATCAAAGTTTTCTTTATGAGTTATAATCATATTGGTTATATATACTGTGTGTCCTTCCATAACATGATCAAATGCTTTTAAATATTCCTCATATTTTTCTTTTATAATATCCCTTGCCATAAGCATATCCTCTTCTTTATGATTTATTGCATATTGATTATAAACATTATCTTTCCAGACAATTTTTGAAGGTAAAATCATATCATACTCATTTAATATCCTATCAATGTATTCCTTAGTCAAAAAGGTATCATTCTTTAAAAAATATCTTCTGTAGTGGCAAATTCTAATATTGCCTGCCTTTACATTTTTCCATGCAATCCAAATTTACATCTCTTTCTATTTCCATATTTAAAAATTGCTTTGAAAAAGCTCTATTATTTATCATTGTCATTCCTGCATCCAAAACAGATTTTACTTGAAGTCTATTTACCATTTGAAAAAACATATATAATTCTTTCAATTCTTTATTTAATTCCACCTAATCATCCTTTTCTGATTTTTAATTGCTTAATTTTAAGCTGCACAAGCATATTAATTCACTATTTAATGTGAAGCAACATCTCATTTTCAGTTTTAATCTTAAAGCCTCCAATTTGATTACTCTACAAAAGCTTATCAAATCGGAGGCAAATTTACATGATAGTATTTATCCTATCATTTACTAACTCAATCATAATATTTCTATTTTTTTTCAATTCCTTTTAACTTTGACAATAATATAATCAAAACCAAAGGTGATATTATTAATGTTCCTAAAAATGATATAGTCTGCATTATTACTGTTCTAACTTCCATCCAATATATCTTGCCAATAGTAAAAGATTTTATTTCAGAAATCACATTGCACATAACTCTTTCCTTCGCATTAATGCTTTTAGAAAATTTTAAAACATTAAAAAATCCTCCACCATTAATATTGGTTACAGGAACCACCACAACATCAAAATTAATATCAAATAATTCTTTAACTTTATTACTAATATTAAATCCATTTTTATGAGGATATACATAAATATTTTCTATATCACTATACTTTTCAGCAAGTTTAACCCCATGCTCATGTGTAAGTAACGATATATTGCACGGAGCATATTTTTCATTAATAGCAGGAAGATTTAAATCAAGTTGTTGAAAACTTACCGAACGAATTATTAATATATTTTTCATGCACTTCTCCTTTGCTACTTAAAAAATGTAAAAGAAACATTAAAAGGGATCCTTAAATTATCTTCTATATACTTATCCACAGGCTTTCTTTTTCCTTTTAAATTTTTACTACCCATAAATGCTAGAAACATTCCCTTCAAATACACAAAAGTTTTTTGCTCCATTGAATAATATAAACAATCTTCTATCATTTTAAAAGTCAATTTTATAGTTACTCCAAGTGAGTAATTCTTCCATATAAGCCAAAAAGCATTTCTAGTATAGTAAAGTGGCGCTCTCCAAGACGCTCTATTCTTTGGAGAATATTTATGATATGATACTACATCAGAAAAAAATTCAATTTTATAACCTATATCTAAAATCCTAAAAGCAGTATCTTGCTCATTCCAATATAAAAAGAACTCTTCTGGATAAAAACCAACTTGTTCAAGTAAATCTCTTCGTACACCGGCTCCTGCACCATTAAAGGCCATCAAATAATCTTTTGCATCAGCCTTAGTATCCCTATTTTCTTCTATTTTTTCCATGGTCACAGAATCATAATTATAAAAATTTCTAACATCAAAAGCAACTACTCCAAGCTTTTCATCTTTTTCAAACTTCTCAACCATTCTACTTACTGCTTGTCTATGAGGAAAAGAATCATCATCTATGATTATTATGTACTTGCCTTTTGCATTTTTAAAACCTATGTTATATGCTTCTATCCCTATGTTTTTAAACATTTTTATTAGTTTTACTTCTTTGAAGTTTTCTTCTATTTCTTCAACTGTGCCATCAGTTGAAAAGTTGTCAACTAATATAACTTCTAGGTTATCATATTCTATTTCTCTTATTTTTCTTAAAGAGTCACATATATCTGCTTTTCTGTTCCAACAAATTGAGACTATGCTTACTAGTGGAGTATTCATATATTTCCCCCCTTGATATAGTTTTATTTAGAAATATTAATTAACTTACCATCAAATAACCGCGTAACATACTGTTTCAGACAAATCTTCGTAATGATGTCTTATATATATTTTATATTCTGGAACCATTTTAGCTAAAATCAGTGGAATATTCCACAAATCATCTGCTTGATGATAGATGCAAATTGCCAGTTTAGGTTTATTCTTTTTTATAGTTTCTTCTGCACCATACAACGCTGATATTTCTGATCCTTCAATATCCATTTTTATAAAACTTACTGGTATATCTTTAAAATATTCATCTATTTTCTTTGTATTTATTTTTTCTGCCCCCTCTGAATCAATATGTGAAGTCCAATTTCCAGTTCCACTAAAACTCATTAATCCTGTTTTACCATACACAGCTGCATTTTCAATAATAACCTTATCTGAAATTCCTTTTTCATTTACAAAATCACTTAAATTTTTAGCACTATCCTTAAATGGTTCAAATGCATATATTTTTTTAAACTTATTGCCACTCACTGATAAAAACTTTTCTATTGTATCTCCATTAGCTGCACCTGCATCAATAAATATCTCATCTTCACCTAATTTTATTATCTCTTCTGTAAAATATTGATTTCCTTCATAAATATTATCTATATACTCAAAATCATTAGTTAATCTATGCTGTATGATATTATCTACCACATATTTTGATTTTTTATCAAATAAACATTTGTATAATTCTTCAATCTTTTCTTTATCTCTTAAGATTATACTTCTATCATAAAAATTTCTAGCTTCTGTAACTATATTTCTACTCATTATATTTTTAAATCCTAATTCCTTTAACTGCTTATTTATATCAGAAAAAAACATAGATGTTATCATAATATTAGTTTCTTTATCTAATCCAGATAATTCATCAATTGAAATAACCTTTATTTCTTGAAATATAGTGCCATGCTTATTTTTATCATTGTCACAAAATGCTTTTATTTCTATACCTTTTTCTTTTAATTTTTTAATGGTTTCTTTTCCAGCGCTAGAAGCTCCAAAAAGTATTAAACCATTCATTTTACAACTTTCAATAAATTCATCATATTTTGACCTAATGTTAAAATCAAATTCAATCATTTTTTCATATCCCCTTCTCATACTATTATCTCGTTTAAAATTTCTGTAAACTTTTTAGCTCCATATAAATTCAAATGAGATACGTCTTTAAAATCATTATCTTCAAATAGGTTTGATTTAAAATAATCAATATATTGAAAATCATATTCTTTTCTAACCATATTTATTATTTCATGAAATTCATTTTCAATTCTATCTGAAAAATATTGTGTATAATGCTTGCTTGCTGGAAAAACAACTACCACAGGCTTTATATTTTTATCTTTTAAAAATTTTAAATAATTTTTAAATATACAAATATTCTCCTCTACAGTTTTAGGATATTCCTTATTACAATCTAAATCTGCCTGCCATTTTCCGATTCCATCATCAATAGTATATTTATTTTCACATACTCCCCAATTAATCATAGCATTTCCTGTATCGTAAAAACTAAATATTTTATTTGCTATTCTATTATTTTTATCTATATTATCACTAAACTTCTCAACATTTATATAATTATGCTTTACTTTAATATTCTTATAATATAATGCACACTTGCTCTTCATTCCCGAGGATGACATATCATATTGAAAACTATAATAACAAAGTCCTATTATCACTTCTTTTAAATTTTCAAATTTATTATTCTCTAATAGAAATTTCACTAAATTATAATCATAAAATAAATCTTGGCTTACATTAGCTAAATTGTATGCATTTTTTTTATAACTATTAATATCTAAACCGCAGTATGAATAAGATATTCCAGTTACTAATGTTTCAATTTCTCCTTTTGAACATAATGCACAATCTATACTGTATCTTACATAATCCCACCCAAAATCCAAAAAATTACCAAATTCAAATATCTTTTCATTATCAATGCCAAAATTCAACAATTGAGTATATATTTCTTCATTAAATTGACTTCCTATCAATATATAATCGAAATCATAATTTAATATATTATTGGGTTGAATCACAATCTTATCATTATGCACACTCCCCCATTTAGTTCTATCATTATCTGCATATGCAATGATTTCAACATTTTTATTAATAGAGTCTTCTAAAACTTTGGATAATTTTCCAGTTCCAAAAACTATTACTTTCTTCATATTCATTCCTCATATATATCTTCTACTGAAATTATTTCTATGTTATTAAAATTATCATTTAAATTCTTACTAATATCATTTAAATATGTGATTGGAGTGATTACAACGCAATCAAAACTAAAGTTTTTCGATTCAACTATACTAACTACAGGTATATCATTATATTGGTTACATTCAATATTTTTATCAATAATACATACCGGTTTAATTCCTTGTGCATTTAATAATTTAATTAATATATGCCCGATTTGTCCATTACCATATACAGCTACTGTTTTGTTAATAAGTTTTTTTTGTAATTTCTTACAATTAATCATATTCTCTATTAGTTTTAGTAAATAGAAATAATATGACCTATATGTTTTTAATTCTTTTATAGCTCTATCATATGGGAACCACGAAGCATCACCATAATGAATCGAAAAATTTTTCTCTTTAGTTATATTTACCGAGAAATATTCTTTTGAAAATACATAAACATCGTTATTTAAAATTTGATTACTATTATCTTGTTTTAAATTGAAATCTTTGACGCATACTTTCGTCAAAAAATCATTATTAGTTTGCATTATCATTTGGCCATTTTCAACAAAGTGCTTATCATAATATTCATCCAAAAGTATCTTTATAAAATTATGTTTTTGTTTTGCTCCAATAACTGCTGTTAAAATACTATTATCTGATTGAAATCCCAAAAATACATTGTATCTTAAAAAAACATCTAAACTTTTTGTTACTTCAACATCTGTATCAAAATATATTCCACCATAATTATATAGAGCATATAATCTTATGTAATCACTTACAAATGCCCATTTTTTATTTTCATATGCTTCTTTAGTATATGGAATACTATTTATATCAAAATTGCCTTCATTCCATTCCACAATTCTATAATCTGGAAGATACTTTTCCCAACTTTGGATACATTTTTTTATTAAATCCTTTTTTTCACCTTTTCCAAACCAACAATAATGAATTATCTTAGGAATTTGTTCTTCCATATTTCCACTCCCTTAAAAAGTAAATATTAATCTCTCATTTTAACTATATTTATATTATCAAAAGCCTTATTAATGCTTTTCTCAATTTCTTCTAAAAAGGAAAAAGATGCAATTATTATAGTATCACTTTGCTTTATACTTAATTTACTTTCTTCTAAAGAAATTATTTGAATATCATTTATATTATTTCCCCAAAGTGAACTATTTCTATCTATAATAAATTCTATTTCCATTTTACATAATTGCAACACTTGTACCAATGTTCTTCCTATTTCTCCAGCTCCATATACAATGACTTTATCTATTCCATTATTAAGAAGCATATTACATGTATTAAAACATTCACTAAAATATTTAGGGTTTTCCTTACCAAATTTAATAGTTTGTAATAAATTTTCATTATGATACATTAATGTCGCTACGCCTTGAGGCCACATTATTTTTTCACTTTTAGCAATATCCATTAATGTTTGATAATTGTATTTCTTAGCTAATTTTATGTCCTTCTCATTGATAAATGTAGTAATAAAATTTGTTCCTGTATTTTCATCATGATGTAAATTGGATAATCTTTTAACTTCCTCTATCGTTGGAACTTCTAACAATCTAGAGATAGGTACCATAACTTCTTGTGCATATTTTAAATAATCTAAATCATTACTTATTTTATATACAGATTCATAAAATAATTTCTGAAAAATCAATATACCTTCTTGGCATATATTTTTATAACAAAATTCTTCTTTAGGTATCTTATTTTCCTCTAAAATAGGAATGGCTATATCATTGTTCTTACTTAATTTATAGCCTTGAGTTGATCCTCTTTCATCATTCATAAGTTCTTCAATAATTCCTGCATCCCATAATATAGCTTCTGTTAATTTATTAAAATCATCTAATGAGCTTATATACGATCTTATTTCCACATTATTAATTACTTTTTCACAAATTTCTTCTGAACCAATTCCTAAAATATGAATTATATTCTCTTGCTTAATGACATTCTTTAAAACATTATTTAAATTTTTTTGTATTGTACCTCTGTAACCTAAATCTAAAGTAATGAATTTTTTAGATAAATCTATATTGTTTTTTAAATAATTTAATAATAAAGACTTCCTTCTATTTATTTCCTTATTAATGATTTCTTTATTTTTTATTACTGCATTTTTTACTTGATTCATCTCTTCTTCATTTAATTTGCAAGTTTGTTTACTTCGTATTTTATTTATTTCATTGTTTTCAACTAATAGAAAATTCAAACCTAAACTATTTAACATTTCTTCTACAGTTATAATTCTTTGCAAAAAATATTTTTTTATATATTCAACCTTAAACTCATCTAGAGATGCTAAATTAGTGGCCTCCCTTGAAACATATAATTCAGAAATTTTTATATTTATATCATTATATTTAACTGCCTGTCTTAATGTTTTTCCTAAAATTACTCCTTCACGCATAAGGGCATATATTTGATTAACACTTTGATTCTTAGCCACATCTACAGTATACTGAGATAAAAATGTTAAAAATGGTCCTAATACTTTAACGCCTATTTCAAACCAAAATCTTTCTTCTTTATTAAATGTATAAGATAAATTTAGGGCAATTTTTCTTATATTATTTATTTTACTAGATGTAATACCATACTTAATTTTCTCTAATTCAATTTCTAAATTCATCTTAGAAATTGGATTATATCTACAATAATCTATTTCATTTTTAATCGCGCCTTCAACATCAGCTAATTCATTATCGCCAATATGTAAAATATATTTAGGTTCTACGTTGTAATATCTTATGACTTCTTTATATAACTTACCACTACTTTTAGATTTTCTAAACTCTGATGAGACAAAAATATTGTCTATAAGTGTTAAATCAATTCCTAAATCAAATAAAATATCCTCTATATTTTTCCTTGTTAAATACATATCTGATACAAGAATTATCTTCTTCGATTTTTCTTTTGCATCTTTCAAAAACTCATAAACAACAGGATTAATGAAAATATTCTTCTTTTCTATATTCAATTCTAAATCTATTAATTCTTTTTTATACTTTGATAAGTATTGAAATTCATTGTAAATTTCCAACAAAGTTACTTCAAAATCTACTTTATTAGAATCTACATCCATCTTTTTATTTTCTCTAGCTTTTTTCTCTGCTAAAATTCTTAATTTTTTAAATTCTTCTTTTCTTAGTGGACATTCTTTGTAAATCTTATTTTTAAATTCTTCATATACCAATTCAAAAATATCACTTGGTTTATTGACTGTTCTAGAAATTAAAGTATCAAATATATCAAAACTAATTATTTGATACTTATGAATATTATTTTGCAGATGTGATAAATTTATATCTTTTAACCACAATTTATTCATTATTCCCTCCTGTAATACTTATACACTTTATTGTTTTATCTTATAGATATAATAGTTAAATTCCAAAGTATAGAATTATCATTATTAAAATAAGTTTACAAAATCTCTTACAACTTTTTTTCCTAAACTAGAAAGATACACTGTCGCATAAAAATTCCCAGGTTGTGAGGCTACAAAAATATAGTCAAAATTCGTATTTTTTAATTTAGTCGGAGAATATATTTTTTTATTATTAAATTCTCCTTTCTTATACATATCAATATAACCTAAGCATTTTCCATTTAGTAATAGGTGTTCGCATTCTTCTAAACACAATCTCCCTCCATTACCTGCCCCCCATATGTAATATGAAACATTGCTTTGCTCTTTCATTTTATTCAATTCTATAATAGTTTCTAATTTCATTCTTATAATATCAGTTAAAAAAACATCTCTAGTCTTATATGTCTTACTATCATCATTCTTTCTGTACATTAATAGTCTTTCAGATAAATTTTTGATTTTAACTCCATTTTTCATAAACCTAAGCCATAATTCCAAATCTTCACAATACAAGTAACTTTCATCATACTTACCATATTTCTGAAATAAAACTCTTCTTATCATAACTGTTGGATGACATAAAACAAATCCTCCACACAAAAGATCGATAAATTCAAAATCTTCTTTATTATGGATAATTTCAAAATTTCTCATTTCTTTGTCACTATACCCATTTCCAAATGCAGTTATAAAAGTTGAAACCATACTGTATTCACTGTTCTTCTCTAGAAATTCAAATTCTTTCATAAATCTATCTGGTAAGCTAATATCATCAGCATCCATCCTTGCTATGTATTTACCTTTTGCTAAATCTATTCCCTCATTTAGAGTATATACTAACCCTTTATTTTCTCTATCTATAATTACAATTCTATCATCCATATCAGAATATCTTTTTATTATGTTAAGTGAGTCATCTGTAGATCCATCATTTACTATTATAAATTCAAAATTCTCATACGTTTGATTTAATATACTTTCAATGCTCTCCTTTAAATATTTTTCTGCATTATAGACTGGCATTACTACAGAAATTGCTATATTTTGTTTCATGTTACCACTGCCTTTACATTTCGATTTTATTTAGTATTCTTTTAATTTTAACATTCCAATCTAAATGCTTTTCTGCATATATTCTCATGTTGTTTATATAACTTGGATCGTTTTTGATATCTTTAATAAATTCAATTGCTGCATTTATATCTACTGGTTCTTCACTATCCTCTATATTCAACGCATATTTGAATTTCAAATCAAAATCAACATCAATTCCTGAATATATAAATGGTAATCCTATGACACAGTACTCCCTATTTTTTAAAGCCGATCCATCTTTCATATTTATTCTACTTCTACTTAGCGTTCCTATGGCTATATCTGCATTCTGATATAATTCTTGTAATTCTATTCCAGATTTATGC
Source organism: Clostridium sp. YIM B02555 (assembly GCF_022320955.1). Lineage (NCBI taxonomy): Bacteria > Bacillati > Bacillota > Clostridia > Eubacteriales > Clostridiaceae > Clostridium > Clostridium sp. YIM B02555. The sequence continues at coordinate 266,143 of NZ_JAKJJY010000005.1, forward strand.
CCCAAGAACTTTACATTCTTTTCTAATTTCAACTCATGAACCAGTTTTATTAAATTACTAATTTCTTTTCCTTCTCCTATTATTTGAAATTCTAAATTACTCTGATTATTATCTTTTAGGTATTTATGAATTCCTAATATGACTCTATCATACCCATGCCATATTGAAATATTTCCAACTCCAATAATTACTATCTTACTTGTATTTATCTTTTTATAATTCAAAATGCTTTTTCCTGTTATTTCTATCCCATTACCTATAAATAAAGCACCTATACCAAAGGCTTCTTTAATATTATTATATACAACTGCATAATCAGCAGACTCTTTTAGAAATTCTCTAAAATACTTATCTTCACTTAGTATTCTTTGATTTTTTATTTCTTTATCATATGGCAATGTAGGAAACTCCAAAATAATTTTAATATCAGGGTTAATTTCCTTTACTTTCATTAAAAATTCTATAAAAAAATAGTTTGATAATATATATCTAATGAAAATAAAATTATATTCATTTTGTAAAATATTTTCTAATAAAAACTTATATTTATCATAACGGCTACAATTAATAATTTCTATATCTTCATTCATTTTTTTTAATCTAAAATATATATTTTTTTGATAAAATAAATCCATTTCAATATTATTATTTATAAATGAATTATACATTCCAATAACTTTATTAGTAATACCTCTATTCTTATTATCTTCAAAATCAAAATCAGCGATAAATAATCCTTTCATACAACCTCTCCTAAATATCAAAAATTATCTCATCTAAAGTTAAAATAATTTTTGATTTTTTATACACCTTTTTTATATCTTTTTTTATTGGTTCTGCTGCATATATTGGTGTAATTATTATTACATCTATATCAATTGAGTTGTCCACGTCCTCAATACTTTTAGACTTAAATTGATTTATTTTAATATTATCAATATTACTATCTAAAGTATAAGGAACATTGATATTAGAATTAATCAATTCCTTATATAGTAATTCTCCTAACTTCCCCATTCCATATATCACAATATTATTTAAATTCTTCTTCTTTAAATAATCACTTATTTTTTTATCATTCATATTATTATCTAACCATCGTGTTAATATATCATAATACGTTTTATATGAATTATACATAATTTCAATATCAATTATACTATCTTCATAAATTTGTTTTGGTATAAAATCATTCATATTTTATTTCTCCGATCATCTTCTAAATTATTATCATATTAATTTAATGCGTATACGATAATATTTAAATTATAAAAACCAATAACTATCATAATAACTATAATTATTCAATAATCTATCGCATCTCTAATAAATTACTTCACCTTTTTTTACTTGATTTAAATCCAAACTTTAAGATATCTCCTTTATATTAAAAATCTCTATCCACTTCCCAATACATACAATTCTCCAAATTGTAAAATCAAAATCTTTCTCAGATATCATTGTATCATCAAACCAACTAAGAGCTAAATCAGAATTTATAATCCATTTTAATTTGCCACAACCTTCTTTGAACAACTTTCTAAAAACTTCATTATTACTTCTAATCCAATCTATTTCTGGAGTAACAAAACCCATTTTATCTTTCCTATTGATAATTTTACTTGGTAATTTTTCTTCCATTGCTTTTCTTAAAACATATTTTCTTATTCCATTTTTTATCTTTTCGTTACTTTTACATGAAATATTGAATTCAACGACTCTATGATCTAAAAATGGAACTCGGCTTTCTATAGAATAAGTCATAGAATTTCTATCCTCATAATGCAGCAACTCAGGCAAATTATGTACAAATTGATGTATAGAATAAGATTTTAATGTCTTCATAGATTCTATTAATTCCTTATAGTAATCATAATATGGTTCAAAAGCTGGTTTGATAAACTTTCCTTCCCTATTTAAATTCATTTTTAATTTTTGTTCTAATGATTCCATAGGTCTCTTTGTTGATAAATAATAAAGATCATCCCTTTTTAAATATGGATTCTCAGCAAGTATAGCATTAAGTTCTTTTTCAAATTCATCATATTCCTTATTTAGAAATAACTCAGTCAAGTAAACAAAATAGAATTCACCATATCCACATAATTGTTCATCCGCCCCTTGACCATCTAACATTGCTTTTAAATTATTTTTTTTAGCTTCTTCAAATACTTTTCTTTGAGCAAATATGCTAGTGGATCCAAATGGTTCATCTTGATGCCAAATCAAATCTTCTAACTCATTCATTAATTGATCTGTATTAGGAAAAACTTTATGTGGATTTGCTTCTACTAGATTATTTATTTCATCTATATATTCTTGTTCATCATATTTCTTATTGTTGAAGCATGATGATACAGTATCAATTTTTTTGCTTTCATTTTCTTTTTGCAACATATCATTCATTAATGTTACTATGGTTGAACTATCCAGCCCCCCTGATAAACAAGATCCTACTTTAACATCGCTTATCATATGTTCCCTTACTGATTCAGCCATGACATTATAAAACTTATCGTATATATTTATATCACCAAATTCTTTATCTATCCTCTTTTCTAAATCATAATATTTATATATGTTAAATTTTTTTGTTTCTAAATTATATATTAAATTATTTCCTGGTCGCAATTGCTTAACATTTTTAAACATTGTTTCTTCTGTATGATCCAACACACTAAACACTAAAAAATCTTGTATTCTATCCTTATTTCCTATAGCTGACCATTCTGGTAGCACTGTAAATTGCTTTATTTCTGAAGCAAAAGCTATATAATTTACATTTTCATAATAATAAAATGGTTTTATTCCAAATCTATCTCTAGAGCAAAATAATATTTTTTTTTCTATATCATATAATATAAATGACCACATTCCTCTAAAATGACTTACACATTCCTCTCCCCATTTTTTATATGCAGCTAATATAACTTCACTATCACTATTTGTCATATAATTATAATCTCTCAAATAATTTTTAAGCTCCTTATAATTATATATTTCTCCATTAAAAACCAAAACATATTTATCACTTTTTAAAGGTTGATTCGACCTACTATCTAAATCAATTATTGCTAATCTTCTGTGTCCTAAAGCCAAAGTATCATTACTATAATATCCTTCCCCATCAGGACCTCTATGTAAAATAATCTCATTCATCTGCTTAATTATTGAACTCATATCCTCTTTTTTTAAAGACTTACTAACCAAACCACTTATACCGCACATAATATTCCTCCAAATAAATTATTAATTTAAATAATCACTCTATTTATTTAATACACTGAGTTATTAACTCTACCCACTTCTTAACGCACACTTCATTGCTTGAAGTATTTCGTATTCTTGACTTATTTTCATATTTTAAAGCTTTTAATTTTGTTATATTGTTTATGCAATATTCAAGTGCATTGTTAATTTCATTTATTGTTTTTATTGATATCATATTATTTTTAGACAGTATATCATATTTTAGCCATTCTCCATATATTACAATGCTACCTGCATACAAACACTCTTGCATCCAACCCGAAAAATTATCACTATTTAATAAATTTACATGTATATCAATAGCAAGCTTTAATTCTGTTATTTCATCTTCCTCCAAAAACTTGTCTAATAATAAAAATTCTATCTTACTTTCTATTAGCTTCATTTTTATCTTTTCTTTATATTCGCTATCTCCACCATATGTTAGTGGTAGTATGCAAAAAATATTTTTCTTTAACATAAATTTATTTAATTGTTCAATTATTTCTAAATGATTATCTTCTTTATCAGCACTATGTCCTATATTAATTATTATTTTATCATTTGGAATATTATATACTTTTTTGACATCCATTATATTTTTAGATTCAATTTTATCCAATATATCTAATGCTGGTAATCCAAACCTAATAATTGATATAAGTTTATTATACTCATTCCCATATCTGTCTAAAAACTCATTGGCCATACTTGGATTGCAAAATAAAATTTTATCACTCTTGGAATAAATCTCTTTCTGCTTCTCAATCCCTATTCTACGAGCATTATGGAAATCTGCACCATAAATTGATACAATTAGCTTGTCTGATTTCTCCTTAAAACTATTTATTAAAATTGAATATTCACTTTCAATATAATGGATATTAATTAAATCAAACTTATCAGTGCTATTTAAAAATTCATATAATTCCAATATATTATTTATATTCACTCGTACATAATTGCAATTATAATCTTTCTCGTCTTTGCGTTGAGTAACAAGTAATTCCAAATTACCTATTGAACTAATATATCTAGCACATGTTTCAACAAAAACGCTATTTTTGCCAGAGTAAATTAATAGCACTCTCCTTTTATTACCTAACTTTTCTACTTTTTTCTGCATAGCTTCTTTGTAACTTTTGCTTAATTTTTTTACATATAACTCGCAATATTCTTTTGAATATATCCTGTCAATATTAAAATAATTTATCTTGTCTAATTGATCTTCTATTTCATCTCCCCAACTACTAGCAATAATAACCTTTTCTGTTGAGTTATCTAATATTTTAGGTGAATAAATTTTTTTATCACAAAACTCTTTTCCCCACTTATTACTACTATTATCTATAAATCCAACAATATCAAAATGATACTGTAACATATCATTAACTATTTTCCCTAAATTTGATGCTCCAAATATATATATTTTTTCTTTAATCATAAATTCATTCCCTCTATATACTTGTATTTCAATATCTTTTATCTATCATACTAATTTTTCTTTTTCTATTTTTTCTTGTAATTTCATATAGTCATTCATCATTCCTATATCTGTCCATTCTTCTTCGAAATTATATAAATATATCTCATGATTCATTTTAATCTTTTCCCATAAATCAGGCATATCTATACTCTCATTGTCTTTTACCAAATTAATTATTTTATTGTTGCATATGTATATTCCTGAATTAATTTTCTTTATTATTTTAGGTTTTTCTTTAAATTCAATTAATTTATTCTCATGATTTTCGTCTAAAACCCCGTAAGGAATTTGCATTTCATATGTCCTTGTTGCTATTGTAAATACACTACTATTCTTTTTATGAAATTTAAACATATCTTCTATATTTATATCGGTATATAAATCTCCATTTATTATAAAAAAGTCATCTTTAATTTTGTCTTTTAATAAACCTATTGGTCCAGCTGTTCCTAATCGCTGTTTTTCTTCTAAATAATATATGTTTACTCCAAAGTCCTCTCCACTTCCAAAGTATGACTTTATCAATTCTTTTTTGTAATTTACAGATATATATATATTGCTTATTCCATATTTTTTTAAATTATTTATAATTATTTCTAAGATTGGCTTTTCTCCTATTGGGAGTAAAGGTTTGGGAATAGCATAAGTTAATGGTCTTAATCTTGTTCCTAACCCACCTGCCAAAATTAATGCACTATCCATACTATTTCTCCTTACTAACTTTAAACAATTCAATGAAGTTGCTTAATGCCTCATATATGTTATATTCAAATTTAAAATTCAATTCATCACTTATTTTAGATATATCTGCTCTTACTTCATTATAATCTGAAACTGTTCTAATTTTGTTTGGATTAAAAATAATATTTTTATCTTTCTTTGTTATTTTTTTTATCATATCTATAATTTCTCTAATTGTATGACTTTTCCCCATACCAAAATTATAAACATTATATTTTTCATCTATATCTTTACTAATTATTATGTTTATAAATCTTATTAAATCTTTAATATAAACATAATCTCTTTTTTTTCTCATATCTCCTATAAACAATTCTGGATTACCCTTTAAAAATTCATCTACTAAATAAGTTATTATGAAATCTTTGCTTTGATATAGTCCAAAAGTATTGAAAGTTCTAATTATAAATGCTTGCTTTTCGTTTTTTTCGCAAGCACATTTAATCATACATTCATAATGATAATGTAAAGCACTTTTATAATCTTGTGGTTCAATTTTATCTTCTTCATTATAAGATTCATTGTCTAACTTTTCTTTATAGACACCATAGGTAGAAAGAAAAATTATCTTTTTTATAACTATTGATTTTGATATTATATAAATTATATTAGTTAAAATCTCACTGTAATTTTTGAGATTATATTCATCATTATTTTTAAAATCAATCCCTATTAACATTATTTGATATTCCTTAAAAGTATCCAAATTATCGATAAAATTCATACCTTTGAATTCTTCTTCACTAACAAAATTATACTCTAAATTGCTATCATTAAATTGTATTGCATTTTTCATTATATACTCAGGTATTCCTATACAAAGAACTTTCATTTTCCTCCTCCTATAACCCCTTCTAATATTCTTGAATTATTTTGCATGGATTTCCCAATGCCTTTACATTACTCTTTATATCTTTGGTAACTATACTTCCTGCACCAATCATTACATTGCTTCCGACAGTTCTATATTGAATTATTGTTGAACTTGAACCGATATGACTATCAGATCCAATTTTAACTCCTCCACATAATACACTTCCAGGCGAAACATGTACAAAATCCTCTAAATAACAGTCATGGTCTATAATTGCACCACTATTTAAAATACAATTTGACCCAACTACACTTCCTGTATTAACCAAAACTCTTTTTCCAATAAAAGTCCCTTCACCAACTTGTACATCTTCTGATACTATTGCACTATTATCTATTATAATTGGAAAAATAAATTCTGTTTTTTTAGCTAAATAATATAATTTTCTTCTTAATAATGTATTTCCTACAGACCCAATCGAAATGAAAGCATTTTTTATTCCATCACTTTTATATTTCCACAAGTTTTTATCACTATCAATAACTCTTATTCCATTTACATATTTTCCGATATTATTTTCCACATCAATTATTCCTACTATATTATATAAACTGGCCATCTTAATTGTATCAATAATACTTTTGCAATGGCCTCCGCCTCCAATTAATATAATATCTTCCATATGAACACTTCCTCTTAAAACATTAGTTATAAATATTTAATATATAATACTTTTAATATATTTTATAACCCTATTAACATCTTCTACTTTTAAATTAGAACTACATGGTATATTAATTATCTTATCCTGATACAACATAGCTTTTTCTATTTTGTAAGCCTGACTTTGTAAATATGGCTTCTGTTTATGTATTAATCCCCATATTGGTCTAGTTTGTATTTTATTTTCTAATAGTTTATTAATTATTTCATCTTTATTCATATTATCCAAGACTAGCGAATAAAACCAATAGTTAGGCCTAATATCTTCATTGAAATCTAAAATTGTAGCTTTAGCTATATTCTCAAATGCTTCTTTATATAAATTATAATTATTCCTTTTTATTTCAATAAACTCTTCAAGTTTCTCTAATTGTGCTACTCCAAGTGCAGCTTGAAGATTAGTCATCCTATAATTATATCCAATTTCGTCATGTATATAATTTAATGTATCATCCTTAGCTTGAGTAGAAAGATATTTAATTTGATTTAAATCATCCTGATTATTTGCAACTATCATTCCTCCTCCTCCAGTAGTTATTATCTTATTACCATTGAAAGAATAACACCCAAAATCTCCAATTGTTCCTGCAAACTTACCTTTATATATTCCATCTGTATAATAAGATCCAAGGGCTTCTGTTGCATCTTCTACAACTTTCAAATTATAACTTTTTGCTATATCCATTATTTTAGCCATATTAGCTAAATTTCCAAACACATGAACCACAATTATTGCTTTAACTTTTCTTTTTGTATTACTATTAATTAAATTTCCGTCTTTAAATTCACACTGTGTACTACAGAATTCCTCTAACTTTTTAACATCTAAAGTTAATGAATCATCACAATCCATAAAAACAGGAAATGCTCCGCGATATTTTACTGGATTAACTGCGGCTATAAATGTCAAAGTAGGTACTATTACCTCATCCCCAGCATCTATACCACTTTGTATTAAAGATAGATGTAAAGCTGCTGTACCACTTTGACATGCAACAGCACTTTCAATTTTTAGATAATCGGCTATATTTTTTTCAAACGTACTTATATATGTTCCACCTGTAGATACCCATTCTTGCTCTACTGCTTCTGTAACATATTTTAATTCATTTCCCTTTAGATTAGGTACCGATAATGGTATAAATTCATTCATAAAATCACCAACTTTCTACTTTCATAAATATTTTTAATAATATTTTTTTAAATATTATATATGCTATTCTTATATCCAAAAACATTTCTTTTGACTTTAAACCACTCTATTGTTTCATTTAAACCTTCCTCAAAAGTATATTGTGGTCTCCAATCAGTTAATTCTTTTATTTTTTTATTTGAACCTAATAATCTATTTACTTCACTTTTATCAGGTCTTAATCTTTCTTCATCGCATATTATTTTAGCATTTGGATTTATTTGCTTTATTAATTCCTTTGCTAAATCACCTATGGATATCTCTCTTTCAGTTGCAATGTTAATTTCCTGACCTATAGTTTTACTACTTTTAGCTATTTCTATAAAACCATTTGCAGTATCTTTCACATAATTAAAGTCCCTAGTTGGAGACAACGCTCCAAGCTTTATTTCTTTCTTTTCAGATAATAATTGAGTAATTACTGTTGGTATAATCGCTCTTGCTGATTGTCTTGGTCCATATGTATTAAATGGTCTAACAATACTTATTGGCACATTGAAACTTCTATAAAAAGACTCTGCTAACCTATCTGAACCTATTTTGGTTGCAGCATACGGTGATTGGCCTTGATATGGATGATTTTCATCTATAGGTACATATTGTGCTGTTCCATATACTTCTGAAGTTGATGTAACAAGCACTCGAGATGTATTTAAATCTCGAGCAGCTTGAAGCACATTTAATGTCCCTTTAATATTAGTATCAACATATGAATCTGGTGAATGATAACTAAACGGAATCGCAATTAAAGCTGCCAGATGAAAAACCTCATCAATCCCTTTCATTGCCTCTCTAACTCCATTTGGATCTCTTATATCCCCAGCAAAAATATCAATCTCATCCAACTTTTTTCGATCTAATGTATCTAACCATCCCCAAGAATTAAATGAATTATAGTATGTTAATGCTCTTACCTCATATCCTTTTTCCAAAAGCATTTCTGTTAAATGACTTCCTATAAATCCATCTGCTCCTGTTACTAACACTTTTTTCATTTTTAATCGTACCTTTCATATTTTTAAATATATATAATACTCTTAATTTTATATACTATTCCCACTAAAATTATCTCTTTATAATTTTAATAGCAGTAGTCATATTAAATCTTATGTATATTTTACCAGATTTTTGACACATAAAAATATAAAGCTCTATTCTTCAATTTTCTCAATAACATTCAATTCATCAATTGGTTTAAAAAAACTCAAACCAATAAAGTTCTCAAATTCTTTAAAATTAGATTCAAACAATTTTTTCTTTATTTCCTCGTAATAATCAATTGATAAGATAATTATAAATATTTCTTCTTTATCCTCATTTAGCAATTCCTCAAAAGAATGTATACATAATCCATTTTTCTTAGTTCCTACTTTCAAATCATTACTATCTACCAAGTATTCAATCTTTATGTCTTTATTATATTCCATTAATATATCTAATCCATTACCGCTTCCCCAACCAATAACTTTCTTATTATTTAAATATCTATTAAAATAATACCTATAATATTTTTCTTTTTCACTAAGTAACATTTTATTCCTTTTCACTAGATTATGGATTGTATTAAACCACCATTCATTCCTCACCTTTGCCTTTTTTATTTCTTTTTCAAAAATATTAATTAAAAATTTTTGAAGATTATTTTTTGCTAATTTAAAAATGTCTATATCATTTTTCAGCATTGGTTCCTTTAGATATTTTAAATATAAATTATCGTCATTATCTATTCTCTTTATTAAATTAATAACTTCATCAAAACTATTATATGCATGACAATTTATAAATGACTTTCCATTAAATTCATCTTCAATTATTGGATTGCCCCAATATATTGGTATACTTCCTGCTCCAAAAGCCTCGATTATCTTTTCAGTAGTATATCCTGCTGAATATGAATTTTCAAATGCAATACTAAATTTATATTGTTTTTGAAACTCATATTTATCTTGAATTCTTCTCCCAATGTTATTTAAATATCCTCCTCCACTGTCTACTTCCTTATATCTACTTAATTCATGAAAAAAAACTTCCCTTTCTTTTTCTGCATTTCCATTAGAATATATGAAATCACAGAAATTTTTTTTAGATATATCTTCATTTATGAAAAGACGTTCTTTATTCATTCCTCTATAAATTGAATCCCAATACAAATTACCTAATACATAATATGGCACTCTTATGTATCTGTCTTCAAAATTCATATAGTCATATCCAATGGCATAATCACAAATATTAAAATTAGGTCTTATATTTTCAAATGTATAAAATATTCTTATACAATCATATTTTAAATGTTCATTTCCCCATACTGAATATATTATATAATCTGGATCATCTGCAATTTTAACTTTATACTTTTCTCTTAATAAATCCATAAAAATATTATTATTCTCATCAAATGTATTACTGCAATCCACAAACTTTATTTTTATTTCTTTCATACACATTCCTCCAATTGATACCTCTATTATTTAAAAAATTACTTATTTAAATAATATTCAATTGTATTTATTAACCCTTGTTGGAAATCCATTTCAGCTTTAAAATTAAATTTTTCATAAGCCTTAGATACATCTAGCATCCGTCTCTGCTGCCCTCCAAGTTTATTATTTAAATATTTTATTTTTCCTTCATAACCAATTAGTTCGCTTAATTTTTCAACCAATTCACAAATTTTTATTTCCTTACCACTACCTATATTAATTGGTGAAATTTCATCATAAAATTCTGTGGCTAATAAAACAGCTTTTGCTACATCCTCAACATATATAAATTCTCTACTTTCTGAGCCACTTCCCCATACTTCTACTTCATTGGCATTATTTTCTTTTGCTTCTATTATTTTTTTAATTAATGCTGGAATTACATGTGAACTCTCGCTACTGAAATTATCCTTTGGTCCATACATATTAACAGGTAATAAGTGTATAGAATTAAAATTATAATCTCTCTTATATGCAATACTTTGTGCTAAAAGCATTCTCTTCGTTAAACCATATGCATCATTTGTTTCCACTGGATATCCATTCCACAAATCTTCTTCTTTGAATGGAATTTTAGTTTCTTTCGGATATTCACATACACTTCCTATTCCCACAAATTTAGATATATTATTTATATACGATTCATGTAACATATTTGTGTTAATAAAAATGTTATTGTAAAATTGCTTCGAAGAATGTGTACTGCTATAACCTATTCCTCCAATATCTGCCGCTGCATGAATTACAATATCAACATTCCTAAAGTCATTGAAAAGTTCTTTTACGGCTTCTTTCTCTACAAGATCATATTTTCTGCTTCTAGGTATACATACCTCGTTATTTTCATTAAGCAAATTTACTATATTACTTCCTAAAAATCCATTTCCTCCTGTTATTATTATTCTTTTATTTTTTATCATCTTAAACCTCCAAATAACATTAAGATATTGTACTAATTATCATTTTAATTGTCATATTCTTTCAACTACTTTTTTATCCTCTTATATTTTGTCTTTGTAATATTAAACTTGCAAAGCAATCATTCTTATATATCATTTTATGATATATATAAATAGTTTAAGATATAATCAATTCTACAATAAAAGCTGATGTAAGTTGAGACTTACAATTTATTATTTTAATTTAGTAGTGCGCTCTCATTTTCTATTGTTCATCCATAAAACTGAGATTTTCTTATAAAACCTCCTCATCAATAAATAGGGGGTAATAAAATAATGGTAAATTCTTATATAACCTAAATATAATACTTTCAGAACTTTTATTAATATGATTTTTTAGATTAACAAACATCTCATCTTCATATCTTAAACTCGAGATTATTATATAATCAAATTCATAATTACAAACATCCTCTATATTTATAATATTTTTATTATTAAACCTTTCTCCATTTTTACCCTTAAAACTGTCTATATAGCTCAATTCAGAATTAATTTTTCCTATATTCTCATTATAAAACTTTAACATTGAATATGTGTGTTCTCCAATTCCGTAGATAGCTATTCTTTTATTTAAATTTTCAAATGGAATTTGTTTTAAAAGTTCAATTTTGTATTCTTTTTCTTCATAAATATTTTCATTAAAGATTTGAATAATGATTTCATCTTCTATTTTTATTTTAAATGACTTTATAGCTACACGAATTAATTGGTTAAAATACAAACAATCATATGTAGTCATTCCTTGACTTAAGTACAGTTTCTTATATAAATAGCTAAATTGTTCAAATGCAATTTCATATAGATATTCAATGTTTAATTTTACATTTTCTTCAATCGTCATTAATAGTAAATACATTTGATAAATAAAATTTTTTTTCAACATACTCATTAATGCCTTATCATCGCTATTATTTTTTTCTATTAAATCATACAATTTATATAATACAATCTGTTCCGTATTAATAAATTCTCTATTATCAGTATGATACGATATACTTCCAGAATTGGTTCTGTATGTATATAAAAAATAATTTATATACATTGTTCTTGATGCTTCAAGAAATAATCTGTGACTAAATTCAAAATCAACCCTTAATACAGATTCATCAAAAAACAGCTTACTTTTTATCAAAAAATTTCTATTAAACATATGCGCAAATTCAGGACCTGTCCAACTCTCTCTTTTAAAGAATTCTTTACCGTTATAAATTTTTTCACATTCAACGCCACTTAACTCAAAATTTTCAGCTTTTTTTCCATTATTATAAACATGATATGGAAAATTAATAAAATCTAATTCATACTGTTCCATATATTTGCAACAAACATCTAGTAGTTTTTCATCTGCTAAATCATCTGCATGCAAAATACATATGTATTTTCCATTAGCATTTCTAATTCCTGTATTATTAGCGCCTCCAATTCCTCTATTATCCTGATTAATTAATCTAATATTACTATTTTCTTTAACATATTTTTCTGCTATTTCCCTGCTTCCATCTTCTGACCCATTATTAACTAATAATATCTCATAATCAGATTTATTCATAGTTTGATTAAGTGCGCTCTCAATTGCTTCATGCAAGTATTTTTCTTTATTATAAATAGTGATTATTATACTAGCCTTTACCATTACTTTCTCTCCTATCAAGCTAAATCTCTATTATTTTCTATCAATAGCAACTTCTTGAGACCCAATAAATTCTTCAATTGACATGCCTGCTATTACCTTCATATCATAATCAACCATCATTTCCACTAATTTAAAAAAATCAACTTCCCTTGTCCATCCTAACTTTTTAATTGCTTTACTACAATCACCATGTAATACTTCCACCTCTGCTGGTCTAAAATATTTACTATTTATTTCCACTAGAACTTTTCCAGTTTTCCTATCAATTCCTTTTTCATCTATTCCAGAACCACTCCATACAATTTGTATTCCGACTATTTTAAATGCTAATTCTACAAATTCTCTAACAGTATGTGTTTCATTTGTAGCTAGAACATAATCTTCTGGTTCATTCTGCTGAAGCATTAACCACATCCCCTTAACATAATCTCCAGCGAATCCCCAATCTCTTTTTGCATCTAAATTGCCAAGCGAAAGGATATTCTGCTTTCCTGCTACAATTGATGCAACAGCCCTTGTTATTTTTCTTGTTACAAACGTTTCTCCCCTTCTTGGTGATTCATGATTAAACAATATCCCATTGCAAGCAAACACATTATATGATTCTCTATAATTAACAGTTACCCAATATGAATAAAGTTTTGCAACTCCATAAGGACTTTTAGGATAAAAAGGAGTATTTTCATTCTGAGGAGCAGTTTCTGCCAATCCGCCAAAAAGTTCTGATGTAGATGCTTGATAAAATTTGCACTTTAATCCTGAATCTTTTATTGCATCTAATAGCCTTAAAGTACCAACCCCTGTTGTTTCTGCAGTATACTCTGGAACCTCAAACGAAACAGCGACATGGCTTTGAGCTGCTAGATTATATATTTCATCTGGTTTTACCTTTTCCAATATTCTATTCAAGTTACTTGAATCTGTCAAATCTCCATAATGAAGAAACAATGATTTATTTCCTATTTTAGAATCTTCAAAAAGATAATCTATTCTTGATGTACTAATCATACTATGTCTTCTTATAATCCCATGCACTTCATATCCTTTTTTTAACAAAAACTCTGTCAAGTATGATCCATCTTGGCCTGTTATCCCTGTTATTAGTGCTTTCTTCAATTCATTTCACCTCGATATTTTCATTTTATTATATCAAATTATAATAATAATTGAACTTCTTTCTAAATTACGTAATTAATATTATATTTCAATTACCAAATGTTAATCTTATTAATTTAATATTTTTCCTTATTATAATACAATAAAATACATTATTATATTGCAATATCCAATAATCCTATATTTATAATTACTAGATACCTCTGCTGAACTTTTTAAATGCTTGTAGTTTTTCATCTCTATCCGAAATTGTAATCTCTTCTTCATTGGATATCGGCCAGTCTATAGCCAAATCTTTGTCCCCCCAAAATATTCCATCGTCAGTTTCAGCTGAGTATTTATCGTCACACAAATATGAAACAATAGCAATGTCTGATAATGTTAGAAATCCATGTGCAAATCCCTTTGGAATATAAAACATCTTTCTGTTTTCACTTGAAAGAGTAATTCCATACCACTTACCAAATGTTTTCGAACCACTTCTAATATCAACAGCAACATCAAAAATCCTTCCATATGGTACTCTTATAAGCTTTGCCTGAGGGTTTTCTGTTTGAAAATGAAGACCTCTTATTACATATCTTTTAGAAGTTGTTTCAAAATATTCGTATGGAACAAAATCTATTCCATTTTCTTTAAATATATCTTTTTCAAAAGATTTTACAAATATTCCTCTATCATCTTCATTGTAAAACGGAGTTACTACAAACAAGTCCTTAATAGTAGTTTCTTCAAAAAAAAACTTATGCATATCAATATCCCTCACTTTTATTAATTTATTCCTAAAGTATTCTTGATTCCACTTTTAAAATCGAACTTACATTTAAAATCAAATTCTTTATATAATAACTCAACATCTATTTTGCTATAATCTACATCTATTCCGTTATATGGAATATCCCCAAAGCCAATATCTGCATTTTTATCAATGCACTCCCTTAATTCATTTATAAAATCTTTAAGAGGCCTTTGAAAATCATTTCCTATATAATATTCGTCACTTATTTTTTCGCTTTTTCCTATTAAATAAAGAGCTTCAACAGCATCATTTATATGCATAAAATCATATACTTGATGGCAATTTGTTAATGATAATTTTTTTCTTGCTAATATTTTATTTATTGAGTACTGAATAAAAGATTTTGAATCCTGCCCTGGCCCATAGATATTTGACATTATCCCTAGGACATATTGAATATTCATACTATATGCTAAATTTTTAATAATACTATCAGCTGTTGACTTTGCTATTCCATAAATATTATTCTGTGTTAAACCTTTATATGCGTCACAGTACTTTTGATATTGACTTACAGTTCCTAAAAAAACGAATTTTTTAATCCCAATAGTGCTTGAAGTCTTTATGGCTTCGCATGCGCATTTTATATTGTTTAATTGTAACTTATAATCTGCTCTCTTGTCTCCAAATACTCCATCCCATGCAAGATGATAAAATACATCTATATTTTCTGCTCCTATGAGTGAACCAAGATTTTCATAATCATTCATTTCGCATTCAATAACCATCACATTATTAAATATTATATCGTTGGCTTTATCCCTATCTCTTACTATTGCATAAACTTTAATTCCTTTTAAAGAAAGCTGTCTCACCAAATTTCTCCCAATGAATCCAGTTGCACCAGTAATTATAGCACTTTTCATTCTAGATACTCCTTTATTTTTACAATCATATATTCAATAGCCTTTTCGTTCATTTCGGGATATACTCCAATCCAAAATGAATTATTCATTATCATATCTGTATTTTTCAATTCTTCAATAACTCTATATCCATCTTTTATTCCTCTCATTTCATCAAAACATGGATGTTTAATTAAATTACCTGCAAATAGCATTCTGGTTTGTATATTATGGCTTTCAAGATATTTGACAAGATCATCACGACTAATTCCACTGCCTTCTTCCACTGTAATTAAAAAACCAAACCATGAAGGATCTGCATTTTCATCAAACTGTGGCAAAATAATTTTTCCTGAAACACTTTCAAGACCTCTTTTTAAATTATTCCAATTCTTCTTTCTTTTTTCTATAAATGAAGATAATTTTTTAATTTGCTCACAACCTATTGCTGCCTGCATATCTGTGATCTTTAAATTATATCCAAAATGCGAATAAACATATTTATGATCATATCCTTTAGGCAATTCTCCAAATTGTCCATTAAACCTATTATTACATAGATTATCTACTCCAGATGGACATGAACAATCTCGTCCCCAATCTCTCATAGACTTAATTATTTTATTGAGTAAAGGATTATTTGTGTATACTGCACCACCTTCTCCCATAGTAATATGATGTGGAGGATAAAAGCTGGATGTTCCAATATCTCCCACTGTCCCAGTATATTTCCAAACTCCATCTATATAATATTTTGATCCCAGTGCATCACAATTATCTTCAACCAACCAAAGATTATGCCTGTTGCAAAATTGCTTTACTTTATCTAGCTTAAATGGATTTCCCAACGTATGTGCAATCATTATTGCCTTTGTTTTATTTGATAAAGCCTTCTCAAGCATATTAACATCTATATTATACTCAGGAATTGTAACATCAACAAAAACTGGAATTGCTCCATATTGAATTACTGGTGCTACTGTTGTCGGAAAACCAGCTGCAACAGTTATGACTTCATCACCTCTATTAATTCTTCTTTCTTTAAGAAGAGGAGAAGTCAAAGCAGAAAACGCCAACAAGTTGGCAGAAGATCCTGAATTCACGACAGAACAATACTTTATTCCAAGAAAACTTGCAAATTCTCTTTCAAATTTATCTGAATATCTTCCCATAGTAAGCCAAAAATCTAAAGAACTATCAACTAAACTACATAATTCTTTATCATCGTATACTCTTGCAGAGTATGATATTCTATCCCCTTTACTAAATTCTTTATTGTTATTTAAAAAATTTTCATAGTATTCCTTAACCATACTAATAATTTCTTGTCTTGCTTCTAGTTGTGTTTTATTTTCAAACATTATAGAATTCCTCCAAAATATGTTCTTATATGTGCTTCACTTATCTCACGTATATCTTTTTTATTATAGTATGCTTTTGTCCAATCTACAGTTAGATTAATAGCTTGTTCTATATTCATTTTGGGATGCCATCCAATAGTATTTCTTATTTTCGAACAATCAAGTCTTAATAAACTAGCTTCATGATTTGAATCAATTCCGTGTTTATCTATCCAGTTCAAATCTCCCCATGACTTGCAAAATATATCTGCAATTTTTCTAGTGCTAACACATCCATCTTCATTAGGCCCAATATTGTATACTCCTTCAAAAAATTTATTGCTATATTGAACCTTCGCAATCAAAAGATAGGCTGAAAGTGCTTCAAAAACATGTTGGTAAGGCCTAATAGAATTCGGATTTCTAATAATAATATCTTCATGCTTAACTGCTGCTCTTACACAATCTGGAACTATCCTATTCACTGAGAAATCTCCTCCACCTATTACATTACCTGCTCTTGCAGTAGATACTGAAATCTTTAATTCATTAAAAAATGAATTTTTATAAGAGCTGGTAACTAATTCAGAGCACGATTTAGAGTTAGAATATGGATCAAATCCATTTAATCGATCATTTTCACGATATCCCCATTCCCACTCCTTATTTTCATAGACTTTATCTGTAGTAACATTAACTACAGATTTCACACCTTTGCACTTTCTTACTGCTTCAAGTAAATTTACTGTCCCCATTACATTAGTTTCGAAAGTATAAACTGGATTTGTATAAGATTCTCTAACTATAGGTTGAGCAGCAAGATGAAATATAATATCAGGATTAAAATCATCCATTGCCATTTGTATTTCATCTAATTTCCTCACATCTCCAATTATAGACATCATTTCATTACTTAGTTCTAAAATATCAAACAAAGCAGGTTCATCCTTCGGTAGCTGAGAAAATCCACAAACTTTGGCTCCTGCCATAATCAATATTTTACTTAACCAACTTCCTTTAAATCCTGTATGTCCAGTTATAAAAATTTTTTTATCTTTATAAAACTCAAGCATATCTATTTCCAAACCTTCCATTTCGAGTTATTTTCTTTCCACAAACGCTCAAGTAATTCTTTATCTCTTTGAGTATCCATGCATTGCCAAAATCCCTCATGTTTATATGCACTCAATTTTCCTTGTTTTGCTAAGCATTCTAATGGCTTTCTTTCTAAAATAGTATCATCACCATCTAAATGTTCAAATATCTCTGGTTCAAGAACCATATATCCACCATTAATCCATCCTCCATCTTCTCGCGACTTTTCAGTAAATGAATTAATTTCGTTTTTTTCATTGATATCTAGCACACCAAATCTTCCACCTGGCTGGATTGCTGTTACTGTAGCAATTTTATTATTTTTATTATGAAACTGTAGCAATTCATTTATATTTACATCACTTACTCCATCACCATATGTAAGCATAAAAGTTTGGTTGCCAATATATTTCCTCACCCTTTTCAAACGTCCGCCAGTCATAGTATCTAAGCCGGTATCTATTAATGTAACTTTCCATGGTTCTACTACATTTGAGTGTATTTTAATCTCATTATTATTCGTAAAGTCAAATGTGACATCAGAACGATGTAAATAATAATCCGCGAAATATTCCTTTATCATATAACCTTTATACCCGCAACATATTACAAACTCATTAAATCCATAATATGAATAGCATTTCATTATATGCCACAATATTGGATTTCCACCAATTTCAATCATCGGCTTAGGTCGTAAATGTGACTCTTCAGATATTCTTGTTCCATATCCACCAGCTAATATAACTACTTTCATAAATTTACTCCATTCCTAACTTTATATTCTTTCGCTTTGTTTATTCCGCTTAGCAAACTTTGATCACTCCAAAAATATTCCCATTCTCCGAATCTTCCTACTAATTCTATTTCTCTTTTATTTATAAATTTCTTTACTATTTCTTTATTCTTTTTTGTCTCTAAGTCAAACACTACATTCGCATACTCTTTTTCCCTTATATCTACAAAGCTAATGTCATTCTGCGTACATATATTCATATTTATTAAATTTTCAACAACTCTTTCTACAAGATTATCTTTGTTTATGTTAATATTTCTTTTTCTATCATAGTAGATTTCACATTGAATTGATGAGCACCCATTTGGCACATTGTTACTAGATTTTTTATGTGGTAAATGCACTCTGCAGAACGGAATGTCCTCATCATATATATAAAACCATAATGAATTTAATTCAATATAGTTTTTAAATCCAATCGATACTAAAATAATTGATGTTGCATGTAGTTTATCTGATATTTGTTGTATTTCCTTGTGGTTTTCTTTTAACTTAATAACTAACTCTGGCAATGGAAGTGAGCTAATAAGTTTATTATAATATTCTTTTGTTCCATCTGAAAATTCTATATATTTTTTTGAAGTATCTATTAATTCAACATTTTTATTTTTCATTATATCTACCTTATCAATTAGTGGTTTTAAAAAAGACTTATATCCACCCCTTTGTGGATATCTCATTTCTTTTGCATAATATTCACCATTACTAACATTTAGAAGTATACTTTTTAACAATTTTTCCATTGATAAATCATACATTCTATTCTCTATCCACTCTATTCCTAAAACTTCTGATGATGCACACCAATACTTTCTTGTATATTTATCAAAAAATTTTTCTGCTATATATTTGCCATAGTGTGAATATAAATATTCCTTATAATTTTTAGGCTCTTTATTTAATTTAGGCTTATTAATAAAATCAACAACCGCTTCTAACTTTTCTTCATCTGATAAAAAGTATAAATTATTTTGTATCGGATGTCGTATCCAATTTCCACTATAATAATTAGTGGGCTGAGGTATGTGAGTATTATATTTAATATTATCAAATATTTTTCTTACTATTTTATCTTTAGTAAACGATAAATGAATAGCTGTATCGAATATATAATCTCCTATTCTAAAGCTATTACAAAGACCTCCACTGTAATTTTCTTTTTCGTATACTATTGATCTTTCCTTTCCTAGTTCATACGCTACGCCTAATCCCGCAATTCCTCCTCCTAAAATTGCAACTTCTTTATCCATACAAAAACTTCTCCTTAAATTTCTACTTTTGAATTTTATAATTTTAATATCTTCTATATTCTTTAAGTTCAACAATAATTTTATCATTGCTTTCAATCACGCATATATTACCTAATCATCAATATAAGATGTTCTTCACAATGTTGGAACTAAATAAATATTTTTGATACATTTTTTATCAGATAATTCTCTTTATCACCAAGTTATATTCTTATATTCTTGGCATTTTATAGCTTCCATCTGAGACAATCAACAAAAATTATTGTCCTTTTAAAATTTCTTCAACTCTCTCAAAATCTTCCAGTGTATCCACACTTAAATTGATATTTCTATTATCAAAAAATTTTTCTTCTCCTTTAACATATCCAACCTTAAATTCATCTTGATGATTGTAAATATAAAATGTTACATGTTCCCTAAAAGGAGCATAATCCTCATTATTAATGTTTTCATCTGAACAAACTTTGTTATAAACTCTATCTAAAGCTGCCTTTGAAAATACTTCTACATCAAATCCTCTTTGAAATGTATCAGGTACATCCAATCTTACATAGTCATAATCATACATTAAAAATTTAGTAACAACATGATCAACTATTATTGGATTTATTAATGGACAATCCCCTGTAACTCTTATTATTATGTCTCCCCCATATTTATCACTTGCGAGTTTATATCTTTCAATCACATTATTTTCATTATCATTTCTAAAAACTTCAAAGTTATTTTTATCAACATACTCTGCTAATGGATCATTAATTTCTTGTGTTGATGTAGCTAAAATTATCTCATCTATATATCTACTTTTCTTAAGAGAATTTAATGTATAGCTAATCATAGGCTGTCCATTAATTTCTTTCATAACTTTTCCTGGTAATCTTTCTGATCCCATTCTAGCTTGAACTATACATAAAACTTTCATATGTATTCATCATCCTTACATTTATTTAAATTAAATCTTATTATTTTCTAATAAATTTCTTAATTCAAAAAGGTTAGTTATATTTAAACCCGCCTCGTACTTTTCATCCAAAAAAGTTTTAATATGATCTCCTTTTTCCCTTATAATCCTAACAGTTTTTATTCCAATTTCTCTTGCACCAATAAAATCTTTATTAGGATTATCTCCAGTGTAGACACATTCATCTTCACTGATTTTGAAATGCTCTACCATTTCTAAATATGATTTCTTGTGTGGTTTCCAAAATGCTATTCCTAAATCATCAGTTACAATTATTTTATTCACTGATTTTTCAATACCTAAAGCCTTTATTTTGTTCCACTGTACCTTAGAACATCCATCTGTTATAATACCAAGCTTATAACCATTTCTTCTTGCCCAATTTAAGACTTCTTTACTATCCTCATAAAGTTCTAATTCAGGTACTGAACTTCTATATATATCAACTAGATCATTAATATCTTCTTTAAAACCATTTTCTTCACAAATAACATTAAATATCTTACCTCTACCAGACTCTTCAAGTATTTGTTTCATTCTTACATACAACTCTTCGCTGTCTTTTTTATATTTATTCCCCAAATAGTGAGCAACCTCTTTAAAAGCCCCCAACACATATTCCATTTCATAATACAAAGTATCATCTAAATCAAAAATTAAAGCCTTAATCATATCTTCATCCTTATAGTCATATCATAAATTAATTATTTATCAGTAAAACAATATACATTTCAAATTTCCTAGGAATTTGTCCAACCATAACTCTTAACTCATAACTTCTAACTCTTAACTGATTCAAATGTTGCCTCCTCATATCTAAGCATCATAACTTCATCAAAAGCCTCTACATATTCCATATCTTTCCCCTTAAGCATTTCGCGAATTTTCTTTCCATAATCAGCTCCAGCTTCAAAGGATAATGGAACTCCGCCCCCAAACCTCGGATTTATCTCTAATAGATATACTTTTCCATCCCAAGTTTTAAAAAATTGTATTGTTAACGGTCCACTTAAAGCCAATTTTTCTTCATCTCTCAGATTATTTAAATGCTCAATTACTCTTAAGGTTTCATTTATTATGCCTTGATTTCTTTCCGTAGCACTTTTAACTACCTCTCCAGATCTAACTTCGATTCTTTTTCTCGGAACTACATATATTGGATTTCCATTTAAGTCTACCAACGTATCGACAGTATATTCATCTCCATCAATAAATTCCTGTATTATTCCATCATTAACATATTCCTTAAAGAATCTCAATTCCTTAAAATTATTTAGTTTGAACACATTACTGCTTCCCATTCCATATCTAGGCTTTACTATTAACGGTAACTTATCTATATCACCATAAGTTAAGATATCTTCGATTTCAGTCTCTGAATAAACTTTGGGAATATTAACTTTTGAATCCACAAAGTATTTATAAGTCCCTTCTTTATCTTTACATATATTTAAAATTTCTTTATTACTTAATAGAATAACCGTTCCTATCCTATAAAATTCACTTCTTTCATTATGTAATATTTCAAATTCCCCTTCATATAAAGGAATTAAAACTTTAACCTTTTCTATTTTACAAATTTCAAGTAAGATTTCTATGTAATTTTTTTCACTTGCCTTAGGAATTTTATAAAATTTATGTACAAAAGACTTTGCCGGATTTATATCTCCTGCATCCACACCAATTATATTAAAAGTTTTACTTAGATGCTTAATGAGCTGCACTCTTTTTCCTATGGAAGTCAAAAGTAAACTCGGCTTATTCTCCATCTACATCCACCCCACACGAAAAAAATTTTCCTCTAGACGTTTCAGTTCATATTTGATTGTTAATTGATTACTTATATTTTTCATAATTATATAAACCTTCTTTTTTAAGCACTTCTCTTAATTCTTTAACATTAAGCCACTCTTTATTAGTTCCAGAATTATATTCAAATCCTTCTTCAACTAACTCTCCACCTGGTGTCATATAATTTTGAGAGTTCCACCAATCAAAATGCGGATATATTATATAATGTTTATCATATTCATAAGTCATTCTTGAATCATCTTTAGTAATCATTACTTCATCAAGCTTTTCGCCTTCTCTTATACCTATTTCATTTATATCAATATCATCTAACATAGCAAAGGCTAAATCTGTAATTTTAAAAGAAGGAATCTTTGAAATATAAGTTTCTCCACCTCTTGATTCTTTAAGAGCCTTAAAAACTAAGTCTACACCTTCATCTAAAGTTATCCAAAATCTTGTCATCCTTGTATCCGTTATTGGAAGTACCTTTTTTCCTTCTTTTATCAACGCTTCAAAGAAAGGAATTACAGACCCTCTGCTGCCTGCAACATTTCCATATCTAACAACTGAAAATATTGTTCCATCTCCACCCGAATAAGCATTTCCTGAAATAAACAATTTATCAGAAACAAGTTTTGTACCTCCGTACAAATTAATTGGATTTACAGCTTTATCAGTAGATAATGCTACAACTTTTTTAACATTACAGTCAATTGCAGCATCTACAATATTTTGTGCTCCATGAATGTTAGTTTTTATTGCTTCAAAAGGATTATACTCACATGCCGGCACTTGTTTCATAGCTGCTGCATGAATTACATAATCGATATCTTTAAAAGCTCTATAAAGTCTTTCTTTATCCCTTACATCTCCAATAAAAAATCTTAGTTTATGTACTTTATCTGGATATTTAATCGAAAAATTCTTTCTCATGACATCCTGTTTAAATTCGTCTCTTGAATATATTACAATTCTCTTTGGATCATATTCCTTTAAAATTCTATCTGCAAACTTTTTACCAAAGGAGCCTGTTCCTCCTGTTATTAAAATCGATTTACCATTTAACATGATACCCCTCCAAATTTATATTATGAATCCTATAACACCATTAGTTATTAACTATAATGCCAATTTTACCTTTAATTTCATCTAATATAGGTATTATTTCATAATTAAATAAATCTCCTACTAATATGTAGTCTTCATTATCTAAAGCTTCTATTATCTCTTTTAACTTCTCATTCAAATCACCACTAGAAATTTCTTCCTTTTGAACATCTTTGGTCAAATCTATAACTTTTGTAAGCCATTCTAAGCCCTCAGATATCAACGGAATCAATCCTACGCCTTTTTCTTCATTTCCTCCATTTATTGCGCTGCTTAAATTTTCAATTCCATTTTTTAAGTTATCTATATAATTATAAGCCTCTATTAAAACTTCAATCTTATTTTCCACCTAAATCCTCCTTCAATTCATCAGTTAACTCTTTAACTTTTGTACATGATTCCTTAACTACATTTTTTATTCCCGAATATATAGCCTCTGCTCTGCTCGTACTCTTTTTAAACATCACTGCTTCAGAATCATTTTTCTTCACTATAAATTCTTCATTACGCTCTATTTCAAATATAACTTTACTTAATGCAAAATTAAGTATATAAAGCTCACTTAAATTTTCTCTAATCTCATTATCAACTTTATTTATAACCTTTTCTATTTCATTTAATTTTTTGTTATTTTTCAAATAATAACTTTGCTTATAATCTTTTGATAATTTTTCAGCTTTTTCACAAAGTTTTATATATTTCTCAAAATTCTTTAATGACATCTCTAATTTTTTTATTAAAACTTCTGTTTTATCTTCATCATCTAGATATTCATTCAAGCTTGTAATTTCTTCTTTCGGAAATCCTTTTAGAACTTCCGATAACTTTTCAATTTTAGTTCCTTTTATATTCGCTCCACCTTCTGTTGCATTTATAAATTCAACTTCTGGCCATTTTGATATTATTTCTTCCATTGATTTTTTATAATCATTTAAAAGCAAACTCGTTCTAACAGGCTTTCCTTCTATATCTTCTATATAAATGTCATCACTACGTTTGTATTCATCAAAGGTTAATTCACTCCACTTATTACCTGCAGATACATCATGTCCTCTATCTCCAGTGTACGCTAAATCCTGTCCAATAAATACAATAGGATTGCATCCCATATATAGTGCTAAAGCTGTTAAACTATGAGCTATTGATCCACCCCCACTTAATATATAAGGTGGTTCCTCCCATATATCATCTAAAAATGCATTTATTCTTGTAATAAAATTATTTTCATTATGTCTTTCAATAATTTTAGGATGTACTTGATCATTAAATACTAAAGGACACTTTATTTTATCTATATATTCTTCAACAACTTTATACGAAACCTCTCCTGGATCAACAATACCAACGCAGCTAGGCATAATCTTTTTATCCATAAGAGGTCTTAAAGTTCTTCCACCGCTTAAAATCAAAGCATTTTTTACACCTTTTAAATTATCAATATTTTTACTTAAGGATGGCCCCGCTGATACTATTATGGCAGGTTTGTTTTTACATTTACCTCTTAATTTATTAACAGTTGTTGCCTTACCAATATACTTTAAATTACTCATAAAATTATTAAAGCTAAGTTCTCCAGATATAATACCTGTATTTCTCATTAAAATTACACTCATTAGTTCTTCTCTAATAATGCTATAAGTATCCATAAAATTCATTTTATTTAATTTAAAGTAATTAGCATAAGTTAAAGTTTGAAGTTGATCAACATTAGCTTCATTTATGTATAATCCAAAGAATTCTTTTATATCATCAACTTTATCAAATAGTTTTACTCTTGAATTTTCAAATATCTTTTTTATTTTTAAGTCTCTTTTACAATATTCTTTTAATTCTTCATTAAATTCTATTATGAGAATATTACTACTTTCATAAGTTGCTTTCAATAATTCCTCAATATGCTCTCCAAATGATAATCCAAAGATTATATAATTGTCTTTTTCTGTTGGCTCATCTAAGGAGCTTAGAAATTTATGAATTTCACGCCTTTGATTATATTTACTTCCCAAATAAACTTTTTTATCCTCTATTTTAACTCTTAAAATTTTATACCCATCTTTTGATACATCTATATCTAAACTCATGCTATCACTTCACTCCTTATAAGTTATTATCGATAGCTTTTAGCTTTTCTTAAATACTATTTTTAAAATAACTATAATTACTACGCAAAAAAGAGTGTCGAAACGACACTCTTTAATTTTTATCAAATTAGCCTTGTAATAAATTAAGTACTTTATTTGGTTGTTGGTTAGCTTGAGCTAACATTGATTGTGCAGCTTGAGTTAAGATATTATTCTTAGTGTAAGACATCATTTCCTTAGCCATGTCTGTATCTCTAATTCTTGATTCAGCTGCTTGTAAGTTTTCTGATGTATTATCAGTAGCAGTTATAGTATGTTCTAATCTGTTTTGAACTGCTCCAAGATTTGCTCTCATTGTAGATACTTGATTAATAGCATCATCAATAACCTTTAATGCAGCAACTGCACCACTTTGGCTTGAAAGTGATATATTACTTATTGTTGCACCATTAGTTACAGTAATTTGAGTACCTGCTGAGTTACTGTATACTAAGTTAGCAAATGAAGAACCACTCTTAGTTCCGATATTACCAGCTTTAGCTGAGCTTAATTGTACTGATATATCATTACCTGCTTCACCACCAACTTGGAAAGTAACTTTTCCTGCTGTAGCACCTGTTAAGTTAATTCCGTTGAAGTTAGTTGTAGAAGCTATTCTTGAGATTTCTGACTTTAATTGAGCAACTTCTGTTTGAACTTGTCCTCTATCAGCTGATTGTAAAGTTCCGTTAGAAGCTTGAGTTGCCAATGTTTTAAGTCTTTGTAACATTGCATGAGTTTCAGTCATTGCACCTTCAGCAGTTTGTACTAAAGATACACCATCTTGAGCATTAGTTGAACCTTGATCTAATCCTCTGATTTGAGATCTCATTTTTTCAGAGATTGCTAATCCTGCAGCATCGTCTCCAGCTCTGTTGATTTTTTGACCTGAGCTTAATTTTTCAATAGATTTTGAAGCAGCTCCTGTGTTGATTCCCATTTGTCTGTGTGCATTCATAGCACTAAGATTGTGATTAATTATCATTATAATTTCCTCCTTGATTTTTGAAATTTGGACTTCCATGTCCTAATTTAAAATAATTTATATCAACTCTTAAGAGTTAATAGCTTAAGCTTATGTTTATTTATTCGTCTTATTTATAAATTACTTTATACTTTTTCGAAAATTTTTTTCAATAATTTTATTTAATTACCTTATTTACTTCTAGCAGTAAAAAAATTCTGAAATTCAAAAGCTCTATTATAGTTATTTGCAGCCTTACGACCTTTTTTTAAAATATCCATTCTACTTTTTATTTTTACCTGCTCGACTTTTATCAATCTTACAAGTTCTTCATCTAGTCTAAATAAATCCAAATCATCAACTATTTCTTTAATTTCTTCCGAAGAAAAATTTATGATTTTAATTTTTTCTAAAACTTCACTTCTTTTATCAATAAGCTCTTCAAATTCATCATTATTCTGCTTAATTTTTTCTATTAATTCTAAAGTAATTTTTTTATAATTCTCTAAACATTCATACAAATTCATATTTAGCACTCTTTTCAATTAAAAGTTATTTAATAATATATCTAGTTAACCTTGACTTCCGCTAGAAAAATAACTAGACAATGATGATTGCTGAGATTGTAATTTACTCAATGCACTTTCCATTTTCGCATATTTAGTATAAAGTGTATTTTCTCTATCATCTAAGTCAGTTTTCATTTCTGCTATTTTCTTCTTCATATCACTTATTTGTTTACTCATATCATTCGTTAATGCATTGCTTCCATTTTCAGTTCCTGCTAAGTTATTAAATGTAGAATTTGTCTTTTTAACTTGATTCCACACTACATCTCCTAGCTGCTTACCTAAACCAGAAGAAGATACAGTTCCTGTATTTTTTGCAAAAAGCTCTTGTACTGCATCCATATTATTTTCAAGAGCTGTTGTAAGAGCAGCATCATCAACTTCATACAATCCATTTTGTGATGAATAATCTTCAACTGGTTTTATACCTATCTTCTCTAATGTTAATCCAGAAGATGAGACCATTGTGTCACCATTTATCCCAGACATTGCATCTTTCATACTTTGTGCTAATTCATCTAAATAACTATCATTATGTAACAATCCTGTTTTTGCCTTAGTTTCCCATTTTGTAATTTGAGTTTCTGACATATCTTTTTTTTGATCATCAGTTAGTGGCTGGTAAGCTTTATCATATTTCTCATATAATTTTGTATTAATCTTTCCTAAAAGAGCATTGTAGTCAGTTATAAAAGATTTTATTTTATCTTTTACTGCGCTTACATCTTTTGAACCTGAAATTTTAACCGAAGTTCCTCCAGTAAAATTACCACTTCCATCTGGTGTTGTACTTGCTCCTGTTGTATCTTTAAAATTAAAAGTCACTCCATCAAGAGTTACGTTATTACTATTACTCTTATGCTGAGAATCCGATATTGTGTATGTAGTTCCATCAGCCTTTTTTATAGTTGCATAAAGATTTTTACCTGTAGCAGTCTTTGTAGATGTATTTAATTCTGTTCCACCGCCATCTTTTAATGTAGCTGTAAAACTTATATCACTTCCCATATCAGATGATTCTATTACTATCCCACCAGAAAAATCACTAGTTTTTGCTGTTGCACTTATTCCTTTTGCTTTTAGTGCAGCATTCAATTCTGATGTTATTTGTGATTGACTCTTTCCAGATGTGTTAATAGTATCTATTGATTTTCCTCCAAAAGCAAGGTCTAGAGTAGCTGATGAAGATATATCTGTTGCTTTTAGTGTTGTAGAAGCTTTTGCTGCTAACTGTGCTACATCTACACTATAATTATCAATAGCTGCCCCCGCTGATCCAGTAACTGAAACAGTTCCATCTTGAGTTGACGTAAACTTTGACGCATTATACGTACTTGACATTAATAATGAACTTGATCCATCAGAAGTTAAATATTTAGTGTACAATGCATTAGCATCTTTCATTACATCTCTGTATGCTTCCTGTTTCCATTCTAATAACTGTTCTTTTTGCTGTTGTGTCGTATATTTTGCTTTATAAGGCTGCATAGATGCCGAAACAAGTGAATCAGTATCTAACAATCCTGTAATTCCTGTCATTCTAACTGTCATTTTTATCACTCCTTTTTTTATTTCATCTTCTTGTAATATTGTAATATATAATCAATCCACAATTTTAATCTCCAATAACATTGATTGAATATTTACACTTGTGCATTGATATTTATAATAGAATATTATCCCTGTCTCTTAGCTTCTTTATAAGCATCATGCCATAGATTACTAACATCTTCTATCAAAGGAATAATTTCATCCATTATTTTAATATCCTTCTTCAAATTAGCTTGTACTAATTGTCGCTTAATAAACTCATATATGCTAAGCATTTGTTTTGTCCATTCTCCTTGGGTAGTATCTAAACTAACCATTAACTCTGTGAATATATCTTGTGTCCTAATTAAACTAGAATTAGCTTTTTCGATATCCTTATCTACCATAGCTTGTCTTCCAATCTTTGCAAATTTAACCGCACCCTCAACTAACATTAATAATAATTGTTCTTTAGATGCATAATTTACACTATTACTTTTATACACATTATAAGCATTTGGATACATTTCTAGTCCTCCTATTTTTTTGCGTCTAAAATTCTTCCTTTAGAGTTATCTTCATAAATATTCTCAATTTTTTCTGCTCTAATTGACATTGATTTATGTTCATATTTTACTCCATCAATTGTAACGTATCTCATAATTTTTTTTTGTTTATTATTCTTTTCTCTTTCGTTGGAGTTCTTTTCATCTTTTAAATCTTTTTTTCCTGCAATCTTCTTTCCAGAATGTATTTTACTTATTTCTATTTCTTCTTGGAGTTTTTTTCTCATATCAGTATCTATTTTATTCAATATAAATTCCAACTATATCTCCTCCATCAGATTATTATACATATTTTCTGAAAAGTTATACTTTTTTATCTAACAATCCATCTTCCCTTAATAGACTTGCAATCATATCTAATATCTTTTTAGGTGGCGCTTCTAAAACAGTTTCTTTTGTCTTATCATCAACTATTTTAATTATCATAGTACCTAAATCTTTATGAATAGAGTATTCTGCATGAGTTTTTTCTGGTTCTAAAAATTTATTTAAATAATTCATAGCCTTATCTAATTCTTTTTTATCAATTGGATTTTTATTTTGATCATTAATATCTGTTTTATCTGCTTGCTTAACATCTGAAGTTTTAATATTGTCAGCAGCAACATTATCATCACCAGTATTATTATAAGCATTATTGACATTTATAGCATTTCTAATTCCATTAACATCCATGTTTTACATTCCTCCCTATCTTTTATTCGCATTTCCCTTGCTAATTATTTCTTTGCTATGTTTTTCAATAAACCAATATCAATTTTAATTGCTTCTTTATTTTCGTCTCTAACCTGATCATAAAGTTCTTTTCTTAATATAGATACATTCTTAGGGGCATTTACTCCTATTTTTACACTTCCATCTTCAATTTTACTGATAGTAATTTCTATGTCATCACCAATCATGAGTGATTCACCTTTTTTTCTCGTTATAATTAGCATTTAATCACTCCTTTATCAAGGGCTCTTTAACTTTATATTTAGAATTATCTACTATTATTTGTTCCCCTAAATTATTAGAAATATTTATAATTATTGGACCTTGTAAATTAGTCGTTATCTTTTTTATATCTGAATTTAACGTTATAGTAGTTAAAATCATAACTTCTTGTGAAGACTGTATATTTAAGTTATTAATCGCTTCATTATTTAAATTAATCTCATAATCATCAAAAAATTCATATGGAGATGTTACAATAAACCCAACTTCTTCATCTTCTAAAGAGTGAAGCAATTTGAATGGTTCTGTATCTTTTAAATCAACAAGAAAAAACTTTCTTAACTGATCAAAACCTAAAACGCCTTTTTTAAAAGTAATTATATCCTTATCTTCATATGTTATTTCACCATGAACCTTTGACATGTACTTCATCTATATACACCCTCTATTTTAAATATAATCTAATAATGTCTTTGTTAATACTTTCCCACTTACTTGAAGAGATGCAGTATAAACAGTTTGAGCCACTGAATATTCCATAGTTTTTTGAGTATAATCCACATCTCCAACTTCTGATAAAACATTTGTCATATTATAGTTTTGATCTTCATTCGTTGATTGAGCTGAATCCATTCGGTTTTGTAAAGCTCCTACATTTGATCTACATCTTAATAAATTCTTTGTTATGTAATCCATATTTGTTAATTGTGCGCCAGTAAGGTCCTTCAAATTAGCAGCAGTTGGATTACTCATATCTGTTACTATACTATTAATTACATCAGATACATTTACCTTTGTACCTGTGTTAGTATCAGTAAAATTTAATATATTAGATGCAGTTTGATTGTAATCCACAGTAACACCTGTTGATATTTCACCTTTTAAGCTTGAACCTATTTGGTTTACAGCTGTATACGATGAATATAAATCATTACCAGACCCAGTCCAAGTAGCTGTTTCTAAATCTGTCTTTAGGGTCGCTGCATTTTTAGGATTATTCAAAGCATCTACAGTTGAAACAGTCTTTGGTGTTACTGTTGGTGGAGTTGTACTAGTATCAGTTACCTGCATCATAATATCAGTTCCATTTATGCACATGCTAGTAACGCTTTGTGTTCCACTTGTAATTTGAGCTCCAGTTGCAGTACATGGTAGCTTATTTCCATCCTTATCTAAATAGCTAATTGATCCATCACTATTTGCTTTTACAGGTTTTGAATTACTTTTGGTTCCACCAAAAATGTAATTTCCATCATAAGATGAATTTAATATATCACCTAACTGCGAAACCTTTTGTACTACTTCATCTTTAATATTGTTTATTTCATCCTGTGAATAAGAACCATTTCCCGCCTTAACCATTAGCTCTCTGATTCTAGAAAATACATTTCCTGCTTCTGATAATGCTGTATCTGTTGTATCAAGCCAATTTGACATATCTTTTATATTTGAATTATATTGTTTATTTGCTGCGATTTCACTATTTAATTGCATAATTCTTGTTGCTGTAGATGGATTATCTGATGCCCTTTTTATAAGATTACCTGATGATAGTTGGTCTTGCAAAGTGCTCATATTCCCTAAATTTCTTCTTGTATTATTTAAATAATTTGCAACAAGCATTGAATTGGTTATTCTTGGCATAATTATTTTCACCTCTTCTTTGATATCAAAAATTTTCTTACTATAATTAATTTTCCCTTATTATCAATTCTCCAACCAATAAATTATTTTAATTTATTGATATAGATATCCAAATTAATAATCAAACTTATAAATGGAATATACATACATCATTGAGAAATTATAATCGTAACACT
>NZ_JAKJJY010000060.1:0-1057 GCF_022320955.1 Clostridium sp. YIM B02555
GGGGTGTCTGGGTTGGATTTCTCGGCTTTGCCTTATGCGGTTTCCCGCGTAGCACCAGTTGAACTAGGGCGGATACGTAAAGTAGTACGTCCAAGGAACGGAACGAGGCTCATGGCAAAAGACGGTGTGATTGAAGTCGAAGGCACGGTAGTTGAAGCACTGCCAAACGCGATGTTTCGCGTTCAGCTTGAGAACGAGCACATTGTACTGGCTACGATTTCTGGAAAGATGCGTAAGAATTATATTCGTATTCTTCCTAAAGATCGTGTTGTGCTGGAGATGAGCCCTTATGATTTGAACCGTGGTCGTATTACGTACCGCTATAAGTAAAGGTACAAGCAAAGGAAAACCATGAAGGTCAGCCCTAGCGTGAAGAGGATCTGCGAAAATTGCCGCGTGATCCGCCGTCACGGTCGCGTCATGGTGATTTGCATCAACCCACGTCATAAGCAGCGTCAGGGCTGAGTGGATCCCCACCGCGAAGATAAAGGATAAGGCGCTAAGTCGCAGCTAAAGCTGAACCCTGGGTGCGCAGGCCCAGGCCGCAGGATTGCGGGAGACTTGGTGCACGACCTGCGTAATAGTAAAGGAATTACAATGGCACGTCTTGCCGGAGTAGATATTCCCAATGAGAAGCGCATTGAGATTGCCCTCACCTACATTTTTGGTGTAGGCCGTACTCGCGCTAAGGAAACGCTTGCCGCGACCGGTGTTAATCCGGATACTCGCGTCAAGGATCTTACGGATGAACAGTTAATCACTTTGCGTGATTATCTTGAAGCTAATTATAAGATTGAAGGCGATTTGCGTCGTGAAATCGATGCAGACATTCGTCGTAAGATTCAGATCAACTGCTATCAAGGCCAGCGTCATCGCAAGGGTCTTCCTGTGCGTGGTCAGCGTACTAAGACTAATGCTCGTACTCGTAAGGGTCCGAAGCGTACTGTCGCCGGGAAGAAGAAGGCCACCAGATAGTAGTCGGTGGTCGGCTCTAGGCCACGAGTTAATTCTCATCGCCTAGACATACCAACTAATTCGTCATTAGGAAACGAGGGTC
>NZ_JAKJJY010000006.1:0-59682 GCF_022320955.1 Clostridium sp. YIM B02555
AGGAAAGTTAAGGTCTATAGCGCCGATGGTACTGCATGGGAGACTGTGTGGCAGAGTAGGACGTTGCGAGGTATTCTTGTAGAATACAAGAGTTTTATAAGTTAATGGATCTTTAGCTCAGTTGGTTAGAGCAACCGGCTCATAACCGGTAGGTCTAGGGTTCGAGTCCCTGAAGGTCCACCATGGGGGTATAGCTCAGCTGGGAGAGCACCTGCCTTGCACGCAGGGGGTCAAGAGTTCGAATCTCTTTATCTCCACCATTTGAAACTATGAATTTTAATTCATAGTTTTTTTATTTTGTAAGAATATATCACAATTTATATTTAATTCATAACAATATGTTTGGTTAAAATTGTTTAAGAAAAAAGTAGAATTATTTCGTAAAATAAACTGAAAATATCATATATTAGTATGTATAACAAGGGAAAAGCAGCATATAATTTACATGTAAAATACATGCAAAGATATAATTAAGTATCGTTGAATGTTATATAAGTTAAAAATGATTTATACTAAAAATATATGATGAGAGGGTATGGATATGGTAAGAACTATTGTGTGTAAAAAGGATGGATGTAGTGGAAATGAATTTCATATAGTGACTGAAGATGGTAGACTAAAATTAACATGTAAAGATTGTGATAGTACTTATTATTATGATGTAAGTTATTATGAATTTATGATGTTATCAAATTGTGAAAAATGTGGAAATGATACATTTAAAGTATTTACTAATTTAGAAAAACAGGGCTTGTATGCGAAGTGCACTAAATGCGGTTCTCCACCAGAAAAAGTGTTTATTGATGATGAAGGAGTTCAGGTAACATATGAAGCTAAGCTATTGCAAGATATTAAGCATTTTATGTATCAAATAGATCAAAGAATTTGTAACTTAGAAATAAAAATTGATGGATTGGAAAAAGGTCAAGAGTTATTAGAAGAATCACTTGCATATATAAATAGATATATGTCAGAATAGATTATATATGAATTTTTATTAAATGAGGATAAAAAATGAAGAACAAGAGGAAAATTTTAGATTGGATGTTGCTAATCGCTTGGATGATTTTAATATTTACAATGTCAAATCAGCCAGCAAATATATCAGACTCGCAAAGTGAAGGAGCAATAAAAGTACTTTTATTAATTGGGATAGATGCAAATAGTATTTTTGGGCAACTGGCTAATTTTATTGTTAGAAAGTGCGCACACTTTCTAGAGTATATGGTGTTAGCTTTATTGTATATTAATGTAGCAAAGCATTATTTCACAAAAAAAGTGGTGATTATAAGTACTGTAGCATTTGTATTTACTTATGCTTGCTCAGACGAAATACATCAGCTATTTGTTCAGGGAAGAGAAGGTGCATTTAGAGATGTTTTAATTGATACTTGTGGAGGTGTAACTTTATTATTGATTAGGTTAGGGATATCGAGTATAAAGCTATTAAAATTAAGATAAAAAGGTTCTATAAGTTAATTGATATAAAAATCAACTAAACTTATAGAACCTTTTTAATATATAAATCTAATGTTCCTTTTTTGTGTCTATAGAAAGGTAATTGTCTTTAATTATTTTTTCACCAATGCTATAAGCATCTAGTAAATGCTTTTCTTCCTCAGAATCTTTTATAGTTCCTTTTATATTATTCCCTTTTATAATGGTTGCGTCTCTATTAGTATTTACAAGGACTCTTCCCATAGAAGTATCCTTGTATAGAGACTTATCTAGTCCTAATAAATATGATATAGTTGGAAGCATATCAACTTGCCCTCCAGATGCTGTTATATTTTGAGCAGGAGCGTTTGCTGAATAAATTATTAATGGGAGTTTGTGATCATATTCTTGCCACCAATTATTATCGAAATCTAATTTTTGTATAGAGTCATTATAGTATTTATGAACACCTGCATGGTCACCATAAATGACTATAACTGAATTATCTAATAAGTTATACTGTTTAAGTTTGTTAAAAAACAGTTCTATTTGACTATCTGTGTAGTGTAAGCTTTCAAAATATCCACCAAGATAACTTTCATCAATTTCTTTAGGTAAATTTAATTGTCTATATTTATTATCTATATTAAATGGACCATGACTAGATAAAGTAGGCATTTGTAAGAAAAATGGTGGCTTAACATTTTTTAGTTTTTCACTCAATTGTGTAAAGAAACTTTTATCTGATAATCCATATCCAACTACTTCATCATAATTATAATCTTTAATACTCCAAAGATCTTGTGCACCAAATCCATTTTTGTGTAATTCTGTCCAATTGAATTCACCATGTTCTTCTGCATGAGTTGAGATTGTAGTGTAGCCTATATTATTTAAAAGTCTTGGTAAGGAGTTTTGATAGATATTTTCACCATAGTTTGTAGCAGTTATTCTATCACCTAAAGGGTAAACTGATGTGTTTATCATAAAATCACAGTCTATACTATTTGCACCATTATTTTGTTCATAAAAGTTATTGAAGTATAAGCATTGTTTTGTAAGTTTATTTAGAAAAGGTGTAATTTCTTTTCCATTGATTTTATGGTTAATTACGAAGTTTTCCATAGACTCAATTTGAAGAAAAATTACATTTTTATTTTTAAAGATTCCAAAATATTCATTAGGCTTTAAATTTTCATCATTATATTTAAACCAGTCAGTAATCTCTTTTTTATCATTAGTACTTGAGTTGTAAAAAGCTTTAGAGGCACTCTTAAAGGCTTCAAGGGTATGATAACCTAAAGGACCAGGAGCTTGAACTGACATTAGTGTGGACCATTGTTTATAAAGAATACTATTACCGAAATCACTGAGGGTAAAAA
This sequence comes from Clostridium sp. YIM B02555, assembly GCF_022320955.1. Lineage (NCBI taxonomy): Bacteria > Bacillati > Bacillota > Clostridia > Eubacteriales > Clostridiaceae > Clostridium > Clostridium sp. YIM B02555. The sequence goes on from NZ_JAKJJY010000006.1 coordinate 2,820, forward strand.
CATCAAAGTATAATATAGAAATCATTATTATAATTATGGATGACTTTATAGCTATGATAAAATTGTGAATATTTTTTTTATATGGATTTTTTACTTTGAAAATAATAATCCAACTAATAATAATAATTAAATCTATGATGAAAAAAATATCGATAAATTTAAAATTAAATAATGGTAAACCAGTTGGATTAAAAGTTCCAGGGAATAAAAGATTTTTAACGCCTAAAAAATCTCGATTAGCTCTAAAGTACCATAAATCCCCTATTAGTAATATGCTATATAAAAAATTAAGAATTAAATAAAATAATGTTTGCTTATATTTTGAAAGTAAGTATCCAAATGAGTAAATAAAAAGTATGAAGCCTAAATATACTAAACTGAATTTTATACTAGTATATAAGGCATTATTGCGTGAAATAGCTGTATCGTGAAGCACTGTTAAAAATAATATTGTTTTTATTAGCATATCTAACACAGTCACAAAACGAAGTTTCTTAATTGACAGTGAAGATATTTCTTTTATTATTAGAATAAATTTTTTTATTAATGATATTGCATAATTTCGCAATTTAAACGCTAAGCTTGTTAATTTCATGAGATGAACTCCTTTAATCTTATAAAATCTTCTTTGGTAAAGTTACTCATTTTATTTTAATTAAATCAATTAGTTTAGAAATTACTATTGTGACAATTGATATGAGTAAACCATCAAAAATAAAATTAAATAGAAATAATTGTTTTGAAGTATCTGCATATCCATTACCAACAAATGGCATTGGAAACTGAATTACGCTTATTAACATTATAGTCCAAAGTAAAAGTATTTTAGTTTTTATTTCTAAATTTGCTTTGCTTTTAATATATTTATAAAGTGAAAAAACTAAAAGAATAATATAGCTTGAAATTATAAAATATAAGTTGTGAGGTAATACTGTCTGTTTTAAAGAAGACCAAAAAGTAAATCTGTGAAATTCTTTAACAGGTGTTTCACTATAACTTCTATAATATTTACCTAAACCTGTGCTAATATTAAATGACTTGCTTGCAGTATACTCCATGCCAGTTAATAATCTGCTAGGATGAGTCAAGTAGAAGATAGCAATTTTAAAATTGCTTATTTTATTATAAAATTCTTTGTCTGTCAATTCAGATTTTGTAGGCAAATATTTAACATATTTACTTTGGTCTAAGAAAGCACTTTTCCCAGCTTCAACAGACATATCTGGATTAAGACCTAAATCAATCAAATCTTGTTCAGGAGTTTTAGATTCCTTAAGGATACCATAAAATACAGAATCATATTGAGTAGATTTGTTTAAATTATGGCTATGATAACTAATTCCTGATGGATAAATAATTAGGATGCAATAAAAAGCACATAATATAGATAAATTCATTTTTCTTAAAGAATGCCTATTATCCCATATTATTTTACCAACGAGAAACAATATAAATGGTAATGAGGTTAGCACTTGTAATTTCGATCCTATAAATAAAAACGCTGTGAATAGCACAAAAAATAATTTGGACATTATTTTCTCGCTTCCTTTAATTACATACTTATAGTAAGTGTAATTTAGGACTGAAGCAATAAATAGCACTAAAGTGACAAACATCATTGGTTCACCATATAGACTATTGAACCAGATCAGATAGTTGCCATCAAAGAAAATAAATAGTATTAATATTATTAGTACAATTAGTTTAATATTATTCTTTATATTTAATGAACGTAATATTATAGAGAATGCAGAAATATATGCAATACTATATATAATAGATAAATACTGGGTTTTAAATACAGTTTGTCCAAATAACTTACATATGGTACTAATTATTATGATTATATAAGCTAAGCTGGAACCAAAAATAGTTAGAATTATATGTTGCAAATCAGATATTTGATAATCAGTAACAATATATTTAAAAAATCTACAAAAGTTTGGATCATTTACATCTGAATCTAATAATTTTAAACCAGATATACTCATAATTCTATCAAAATCACCTTGATCAGCAATTCCAATTTGAGGTTTTATGAATAGAACTCCAATAATTATTAAAGCTGCAAGTATAATGAACCAAATTTTATAATGATTTGCCAATCTTTTTTTTATCTTCATTAGATTCTTCCTCCAGAATAATAAATTAAAAGTTAGAATATCAACAAATAAGATTATAATGTTTTTTTTCTGATACTACAAGAAAACATAAAGATTAGTTAAAAAGTAAAGAAAAATATTAGAAATGAATTTTCAGAAAATTTAGAAAAAGAGAAGGATTTATGAAATAAAAATAGAAATATAATAACATACAGTATTATCAAGCGAAAGGCGGGTGGAAGCCAGCTTCTTATAGACTTAAGGGTTTGGCAGCGTTCATGAAAGATTATAGTATTAAAAATTTAAGAAATGTAGGATTAATGGGACATAATGGAACAGGAAAAACTTCTTTAGCAGAAAGTCTTCTATATTATTCAAAGATAACAGACAGATTAGGGAAGATTGAAGATGGAACTACTGTGTTAGATTTTGATACTGAGGAAAAGAAAAGACAATTTTCTATTGCACTTTCAGTGGCTCCAATTGAATTAGAGGATATAAAAATAAATATTATTGATATTCCTGGTTATGCTGATTTTCAAGGGGAATGCATCGAAGGTATGAGAGCTGTTGATGTTGGAATGATAGTTGTTAGTGCAGTTTCAGGAATAAAAGCTGGTACTGAAAGAGCATGGGAATATTGTAATAAGATTAAGCTTCCTAGAACAATTTTTATTAATAAATTAGATAGAGAAAATTCTAGTTTTGATAAGGTATTAGATGACCTTAATAGAAAATTTGGAATAAGTGTGGTTCCAATTCAATACCCAATAGGAAAAGAAGAGGGATTTACAGGAGTAATTAATGTAATTTCAAAGCAGGCTAGAATATATGATGTTAAAACTAAGGAAATAAAGGTATTAGAAATACCTGAAGAATTAAAGGAAAAAGTAGAAGATTGTAAGAGAATGATCATGGAAGCAGTTGCAGAAACTGATGAAGAATTACTTGATAAATACTTTAGTGAAGGTACATTAAGTGATGAGGAAATATATAGAGGATTAATAAAAGGCTGTGCTAGTGGAGACATTGCACCTGTTATGTGTGGAAGCGCTACTAAGGTTATAGGAATGGATTCTTTAATTGATGATATAGTAGAATGTTTTCCTTCACCAGAATATGCAATTCCTCAAAAGGCAATGGATGTTTCGAAGAATGAAGAAGTATTTATTGATCTTGATCAAGAAAAACCTTTTTCAGCATTAGTATTTAAAACGATTGCAGATCCATTTGTAGGTAGAATATCCTTCTTTAGAGTTATGACAGGAGAGGCTAAAGATGATATGACAGTATTAAATGTTAATAAGGATAAGATTGAAAAGCTATCTCATATTTGTTTTATTAGAGGAAAAACACAGATACCTACTAAGAAAATTATTGCAGGGGATATAGGAGCAATTTCAAAATTGCAATATACAAACACAGGAGATACTTTAGCTAGTTCAGATTTTAAAGTAATGTATGATAAGATGAATTTCCCAGGAACTGTTTGTTCTATGGCTATAATACCGCAAGCTAAAGGTGATGAAGAAAAGATATCACAAGCTCTAAATAAATTAAAAGATGAAGATCCTGTTTTTGAAATATCTAGAGATGTTGAAAATGCAGAGATTATTATTGCAGGATTAGGAGAGACACATATAAATGTAATTGCTAGCAAGATAAAAAATAAATATGGTGTTGATGTAGTGTTAAATTTACCAAAGGTTCCATATAAAGAAACTATCAAAGGAGTTGCAGATGTACAAGGAAAACATAAAAAGCAATCTGGTGGACATGGTCAATATGGAGATGTTGTTATAAAATTTGAACCTAGAAAAGATGGAGTTGATGACTTAGAATTTGTGGATAATGTTGTTGGCGGAGCTGTTCCAAGGAATTTTATTCCAGCAGTGGAAAAGGGATTAAGAGAATGTATTTCGCATGGTGTTTTAGCGGGATGTCCAGTTATCGGGCTTAAAGCTACTCTTCATGATGGGTCATATCATGCTGTAGATTCCTCTGAAATGGCATTTAAGATGGCAGCTTCATTAGCTTATAAGAAAGGGCTTGAGCAAGCTAAACCTATCTTACTAGAACCTATAATGAAATTAGATATAATAATGCCTAATGAATATATGGGAGATGTTATAGCTGATATTAATAAAAAGAGAGGAAGGGTAATGGGAATGGAGCCAGAAGGCGATAAGCAAAAAGTTTTGGCTGAGGTTCCACTTGTAGAGATTAGAAAATATGCTACTGAACTTCGATCATTAACACAAGGTAGAGGAGGCTTTACAAAGGAACTTGTTAGATACGAAGAAGTTCCAGAAATTGAATTAGTTAAAGCTATTGAGAGTATAAAAGAGGCAAGAAAATAGAAATAAATTAATATGTATATTAAATATAGTATGAAAATTATACTTATATTTTAGAAAGAATAAAGATTATGCTGCTATTGGTTTTGTGTAATATAATGCCAAATGGAAGCATAATCTTTTTCTTTATGCATTTTTTATATGTCAATTGATTTTTTATCAGGTTGGATGGCATAAAAGTAATTTTGTGAACATATACTATTTTTATTAGATAGTTCTCAAAGAGGGAGATGAAATGATGTCGGATTACAGCATGGACATAAAAGGGAATATGGAGCTGAGTGATTATAGTAATATTTTTGATTATTTAAATATAATAGATAAGGATGATAATTTTGTTATAAGGATAGATAAAAATAATAAAAATGATATTGATTTAATTAATTCTATGCTTAAGGATAATAAATTTATGATAAGTTATACTCAATGTGATGAATATGGAAACTATTACATAAGCGCAAATAAGATGTTTTAGAAAAATAAATATTTTAAATATAGGTTTTATTAACATGACATAATATAGTATAATATCAATTAAAAGAAATTGTTTTTAATTGGGAAATTAGAAAATGAAGGAGAGTTATGTTATGCAAAAATATGTAGTAGGAGTAGATCTAGGTGGTACTAAAATTAGTACAGCATTATCTAATTTAAATGGAGAAGTAATAAGTCAAACTACAGTGCCAACAAATGCACACGAAGGAGAAATTCCTGTATTAAATAGAATTATAGAATCTATAGAAAAAGTTATTAAGGATGGGTCTGTAAATTGTGAAGAAATTAAAGGTATTGGTATAGGTTCACCAGGTCCATTAGATGCAGAAAAAGGCACTATAATATATACACCAAATCTTCCTTTCAAAAATTTTAATCTAGTAGAGCCAATAAATAAAAAATTTGGATTACCTGTTTTTTTAGATAATGATGCAAACGTTGCAGCTATTGGAGAGTATATGTTTGGAGCTGGAAGAGGAGCTAAAGATATAGTATTCTTTACAGTAAGTACAGGTGTAGGCGGCGGTGCTGTCCTAAATGGAAAGGTGTACAGAGGACATACTTCAAATGCATTAGAAATTGGTCATATGACAGTTGCTCCAGATGGTCCAAGATGTAATTGTGGAAATATTGGTTGCGTAGAAGCAACATCATCAGGAACTGCAATAGCTAAGAGAGGACAAGAAGCATTAGCTAGTAAAGTTGAAACATCATTAAGAAAATATGAAACTATTACTTCATATGAAGTATTTACAGAAGCAGCAGCAGGAGATTCTGTTTGTAAAGATATAATTGATAATGCATTAAATTATTTAGGAATAGCAGTTGCTAATGCAGTATCTATTTTTGATCCAGAAGTAATAATTATTGGTGGAGGAGTATCAAAGGCTGGAGATATTGTTTTTGAAACAGTAAGAAAAGTTGTTGATAAGAGATGTTTTAAATCAATGGCAGAGTCAGTTAAGATCGTTCCAGCAGGATTAGGTACAGATGCAGGAGTAATAGGAGCGGTTGCATTAGCATTAATTGAAACAGAAAACAAATAACCTATAAAAATTATTAACTTTTAAAATAAATTGGTTAATAGGTATAAATAAGAGAAGTCATGCATACACTAGAAGTATGAAAGTTCTCTTAGCAATGAATTTTTTCTTCTCATACATATTACTAATCTTATTTTAAGTAAATACTTATTTTTAAGAGAATTTTGTTTTTTGTGATTTTGAGTATATACTTAAAATAGATTGAGATGAAAAAATTTTTTATATAAGCTATCTCTAAATTATATTTAGAGATAGCATATTATAAAAGAGATATTTTTACAAAGCCTATTCAATGTTTTATTGAGTAGGTTTTATTCTTTTATGTATTTAAAATATAGTTAGTTAATAGAATTAAAGACGTATAGACATATTTATAAGTTCATGAAGGTGTGATAGGAGGGAATAATAATGAAAGCAGAAATCATAGCAATAGGGACAGAAATTTTATTAGGTGACATAGTTAATTCAAATGCTCAGTATATAGCACAGGAATTAGCAGCACTAGGAATAGATATGTATTATCAACAAGTAGTGGGGGATAATGAAAAGAGAATTATTCATGCTTTTGATGAGGCATATAGTAGAAGTGATATTATAATAACAACAGGTGGGCTTGGACCTACAGAGGATGATTTAACTAAGGAAGTTGCTGCAAAATATTTTAAAAAAGAATTACTTCCAAATGAAGAAGCAATTGAAAAGATAAAAAATTATTTTAAGTTTAGGGAAAGAAAGATGACTGAAAATAATTTGAAACAAGGATTGATTCCAGAGGGAGCTATTATTATTAATAATGATAATGGTACAGCACCAGGTGTAATTATTGAAGAAAATAACAAAATAATGATTATTTTACCTGGCCCACCAAAGGAGATGAAACCTATGTTTGAGGATACAGTTAGACCATACCTTCAAAAAAAAGCTGATTCGATAATAATGTCTAGAGTAATTAAAATATTGGGAATTGGGGAAAGTGCTGTTGCTGAAGAACTGAAGGATATTATGACTGCACAAACTAATCCTACTATTGCACCTTATGCAAAAGAAGTTGGGGTAATGCTTCGAATAACTGCAAAGGCTAATAATGAAGAAGAAGCTATTAAATTAATAGAACCCGTAGAAAAAGAAATTAAAAATAGATTAGGAGATAATATTTATGCAACAGAAGATGTTAGTATTGAAGATGTTGTAGCCAGACTTCTAATTGAAAAGAAATTAACAATTTCTACAGCTGAATCATGTACAGGTGGAATGATAGCAGGTACTCTTATAAATTATCCGGGAATATCAGAAGTGTTTTTAGAAGGTGCTGTGACATACTCAAATGAAGCAAAACATAATAGACTTGGAGTTAAGAATGAAACTTTAGAAAAGTATGGCGCTGTAAGTGAGGAAACTGCAAGAGAAATGGCAATTGGTATTGCAAATACAGCTAAAACTGATGTTAGTATTGTAACAACTGGAATTGCTGGCCCAGAAGGCGGTACGCCAGAAAAGCCGGTTGGATTGGTTTATATAGGAGTTTATTTTAAAGGTGAAGTTACAGTAAAAAAATATGTTTTTAATGGTAACAGAAGCAGAGTAAGGCTTCAAGCAACAACAACTGGCTTGGACATGCTAAGAAGGGTTTTAATGCAAAAATAATATAAAAAGGTTAAATTTAATTATAATTAATTAGTAATTTAAATTGTAACATATATAACCTAAAAAACCATATTATATATCATTTTACTGACATATAATATGGTTTTTATAAATTGTATATAAATAAAAATGGGGGAGAGGCGATTAAATATTGAAGTTAAATACTTCATTATTATTTATTGCCAAGTTGAATTTATTTATACATAATTTAGATTAAAAATTTTCTTTTTTTAATAAAATTTTTACTTTAAATAAATCACCATCAAATTTAAGTTCAAAAATTCCTTTTTGAATTTCCACAAGGCTTTTGGCGATAGCTAATCCTAGGCCAGAACCTTCAGTTGTTCTTGAAGAATCACCTCTTTTAAATCTTTCTAGAATCTCATCTTCAGTAAAGGTTAATGGATATTTTGATATATTTTTAAAGGTTATAGACACGAAAGTATCCTTATCTTCGATATCTATATATACTCTGGTACCATTTAAGGAATACTTTAAAATATTCGAAATTAAATTTTGAAATACCCTAAAGGTTCTTTTACCATCTGCATATATTGTTAATTTATGCTCAGGTATAGTTTTAATAAAATCTAAATTTGAATTAATAATTCTATCTTCAAATTCTCCTAAAGTTTGTCTGAGAAGTGCCACAGGGTCTAGACTTTCCATATGCAGTTCTAAATTACCAGAAGAAGCTTTTGAGGCTTCAAATAAATCTTCGATTAAAACTTTTAATCTTGAGGACCTTTCTTTAAGAATAGCTAAATATTCACTTTTCTTTTCTTCTGTAAGGTTGTCTTTGTCTAATAAATCTACATAATTAATTATAGAGGTTAATGGAGTTTTTAAGTCATGAGAGACATTTGTGATTAATTCACCTTTCATTCTTTCACTTTTTACAGCTTTAGCTATAGCTTTATTTAGTCCAGCTTCTATATTAGTTATGTTATTTGCTAATTCTTTAAGAAGAAAAGAACCATGTATTTTAATTTCATTTTTATAATTTCCATTTAAAATGTTATCTGTTGCTGCCTTTATTTTTTGAGTATTGATAATTGAAAGAGCAGTATTTACAATTAGAGATATTATACCCAAAAGATTTATGGCTAAAAATGTAATAATGTAACCCGAAATACGAGCAAAAAAGAATACATTTTGTGATGTATAAACAGTACCCCAGATTATTAATGCGAGATATAAAGCAATTATAATTGATAAAATTGTAGTTCGATTGGTCGTTGATATACAAGACATGCTATTTTTAAATTTATTATAGAGTATACGTAAAATAGATTTCCTATGAACATATTGCTTAAATTCACGTATATTTTTACATAAATATAATTGATATAAGTCACAGATTATAAAATAACCTAATATAATAGAACCTATAAATAAAAAGAATACTTGTTCAAAAAATGTATTTGAGTTCACCTTAAGTAAATATATATTATCTACTATCTGCGAAATGTAATTCTCTATGATAGAATTTCCTAGGTAAACATTGCTATTATATAATCCAATTAATAATGCTATAAATAACCCAATTAACAATACTCTTGATTCTATAAAAAATCTATTAAGGAGTTTTAAAATAATATTTTTGTGAATTTCTAAATCTTTTTCTTTTATTATCTTTTTTACAGAAATAATAAGTATACACAAATCCAACAACAATAATGCTAAAGAACCATATGCAATGTAGTCATAAAAGGCATTTTTTTTGAATTTAGGGTAAATTTCATCACCTGGAAGTAGTGGATTTGAAAGTCTAACAATAATATTTTTGTAGTTATAGCTACTTAACATCCAATTAACTTTATTATTTTCAAAAAAGTCCTTATATGCCCATTTCATATTGCTTGTAATGTCTACTTCTGTTGGCAATTCTTTATTTATATCTAAAATAATTATATGATATTTAGAATTATTTTTAGTTTCCTGTACAATCTCATGTTTTGATTTATCCTTAATATTACTTATAATCTGTCCATCTTGACTTTCAACATAAAATTCAATGTTTTTTTGATTATCTGTAATTTTTTTGTCATCTAATTCATGATTAATCTGACTAATTGCTTCAGTTCTATATTCATTTTGACTTCTATTAATGTTTTTTTGAGCATAAATATAATTAGAATTTAAATCAGTATATGTTGAATAATCATCTTCAGAAATATTCTTATTTTCATTTGGTTTAACTTCTTCGTTTAAATTAAGTCCAAACTTTTTTGAAAAGTCTTCAAGTTCCCTTTTGCTTTCATTAAATTCATAGTTATCTTGGGCTTTAAGATTATTAATAGTGTCTAATATACGATCTTCTCGAATATTACCATCGCCATCTTTGTAGTGAATACTTCTTATAACATTAAGAAAATAATCTTCATAGCTAAATTTCTCTAATTGAAAAAATCCTTTTGATAAGCCTAAAAGAATAGGTAAAATAGCAATACATAGTGAGAGTATTATAAATTTTTTATTTATAGTTTTTTTAGTGATTTTCAAATTTGTATCCAATTCCCCACACCACCTTTAAATATCTTGGTTCTTTAGGATTTATTTCTATTTTCTCTCTCATACGTCTTATATGGACAGAAACAGTATCTACATTGCTATAAGCTGGTTCGTTCCAAATTCTTTCATAAATTTCTTCAATAGAAAATACTCTATTAGGGTTGTCCATAAGAAGCGTTAAAATTTTAAATTCTAATGGAGTAAACTTTATGTTTGTACCGTCAGCAAATACTTCCTTACTTTCTTTATTAAGCTCTATTCCTCCTATGCTGATTATATTTGTATTTTCTTTAAGAGGCGAAAACATAGCATATCTTCTAAGCTGAGAATTTACTCTAGCTATTAGTTCTAACGGATTAAATGGCTTAGTTACATAATCATCAGCACCAAAGTTTAAGCCCAATATTTTATCAGTATCCTCAGATTTAGCAGAAAGCATTATTATTGGAAGCTGCTTATCCTCCCTTATTTTAATTGTGGCTCTCATACCATCCATATTAGGCATCATTATGTCCATTAATATAAGATGTATGTTTTCAGATTGTAATACATCTAAAGCCTGTAGTCCGTCATAGGCTTTAAAAATATTGTAACCTTCATTAGTTAAATAAACTTCAATTGCATCAGTTATTGCTTTATCATCATCAACAACCAAAATATTATAGTTTTGCATTTTGTTCCCCCCAGAGTAGTTAAATTAATACTATTTTACCATATAAGTATAAGTGAATAAAAAATAGTGAAGTACATGAAAGAAAATAGGCTGGCAAATGAGCTTGATATCTTTTTGCATGTGTCTAAATCCTACAAAGATTATGTTAAAGTATAAAGATTACAAAAGAGTGATATAAATTCGAAAGAAAATCGAAAGATTATATTGAAGTGGTAATAATTCAAGATTTTTTAGATAATTAAAATTATATGAGAAATGAAAATAATTCCTATGAATGAATCTCAATAGGAATTATTATTTATTTCTTTTAAATTGAGAGTAAATTATTTGTTAGATATATATAAGGAATACGACGTTTTTAAAGGGCATCTACAGCAGCACTTAAAACTGCTCCAATAGAATCATTAATAACCAAATCAGCTTTAGAATCTGCAGAAGTAGAGCTCTTATTTATAAGTATAAGGTTTTTACCGTTAAAGTAATTTATAAGCCCAGCAGCGGGATATACTACAAGAGAAGTTCCTCCAATAATGAGTGTATCAGCTTTAGATATTGCATCTACTGCACCTCTAATTACTGTATCATCTAAACCTTCTTCGTAAAGTACTACATCGGGCTTAACAGATCCACCACATTTAGTGCAGATAGGAGCACCTTTTGCTTCTAAAACAAATTTTGCATCATAAAATTCATGACATTTAGTACAATAGTTTCTATGAACAGAACCATGAAGTTCAAAAACATGTTTATTTCCTGCCATTTGGTGAAGTCCATCTATATTTTGTGTTACTATAGCCTTTAATTTGCCTATAGCTTCAAGTTTAGCTAATGCTAAGTGCCCACTATTTGGTTTAGCTTCAGGATAAATAAGTTTTGATTTATAAAAGTTGAAAAATTCTTCTGGATATCTAATATAAAAGGAATGTGATACTAATTGCTCAGGTGTAAATGTAACATTCAATTTTTCATTAAATAATCCAGTGGAACTTCTAAAATCAGGGATGTTAGATTCTGTGCTAACGCCAGCTCCACCAAAGAAAACTATGTTGTTACTTGCTTTTAAAATTTGAGTTAACTTTTCTATTTCAGTACTCATAAAATCATCTCCAAACATTTAATAATTTTATTATTGCACAAATAATGAAAAAATCAAAATAGCATAATTCATCAATGTTCAAAATAAATTTTATCAAAAATATTAAAAAGTTGTTGACATAATATCTATATCTAGATATAATAAGTTTTGTGATCTGGTGATGACGGCGTAGAGGTAACACTCCTTCCCATTCCGAACAGGAAAGTTAAGGTCTACAGCGCCGAGGGTACTGCACGGGAGACTGTGTGGAAGAGTAGGACGTTGCCAGGTAAGATGGCTCGATAGCTCAGTCGGTAGAGCAGAGGACTGAAAATCCTCGTGTCACTGGTTCGATTCCAGTTCGAGCCACCATATTTAAAGCACTAACGTAAGTTAGTGCTTTTTGTTTTTATGAAATAACCAAACTTAATAATTAAAATTAGGTGTGACAATGTTCAACATTCATTGATTATGTTGAGTATTGATAATTACAATATACATAATTTAAAAGTAAAAATAAAAGGCTATCAGTTTGATAGACCTTATATTTTTGATATTTGCAACTAAATTCAATTGTAAAGCATAGTTATTAAACAGTGCATTGTTCAACAGATATTGAATATAAGCCGCAATTAGGACATACTGTGACAATAACTATGTAACTATCATCAATTTTTCCAGCATTAAAGAGTTTATTAAAAGACGTAACTTTATATTCATTTTCAATTGTATTTATTACATATTCTTTATTTTTTGTATAGATATAAAAATGATATTCCAAATAACGATAAGATTTATTTACTTCATCTTGCGTATTGCAAGAACATTTACCAGAATAGTATTCATTAGAAAAAGCAACTTCTTCACCTTCATTTAATGCATTTAAAATCAAGTCTAAAGATAAACCCGTAATTTCATTATCATCCTCGAAAAATAATCCTTCACAATTTTCATTTGTTAAAAGGTAGTCTTTATTATCATAAGCAAATTTATAATCCACAAAATAACCTCCTGATAGTAATTTTATAAACACATTATACACCAAACAGAGAAAATCACATATTATTTAATTGACTTAAAAGTCATTAAGAATAATTATAATTTTAGTCATTATATGTTTTCAATTTGCCAATCTATAGGCGTTTGACCTGTTGAAGTTAAAAATTCGTTTGTTTTTGAAAAAGGTTTGCTGCCGAAAAAACCTCTTGATGCAGATAGAGGACTCGGATGCACTGATTTCAAGATAAGATGCTTAGGATTAGTAATTAAGCTAGTTTTTGAAATAGCGTTATTACCCCATAGAATAAATACTATAGGGGTTTCTTTTTCATTTAAAACGGTAATAATTTTAGTAGTAAACTCTTCCCAACCTTTATTTCTATGAGAATTAGCTTCACCGGCTCTAACTGTAAGAACTGTATTTAATAATAATACTCCTTGATCAGCCCATTTTTTTAAATAACCATTGTTTGGAATATAACATCCTAGATCAGTATGAAGTTCTTTGTACATATTAACTAAAGATGGAGGTGCTTTTACTCCTGGGTTAACAGAAAAACTTAGACCATGAGCTTGATTTGGACCATGATAAGGGTCTTGACCTAGTATAACGACTTTCACATCTTTATAAGGTGTGAAATGTAATGCATTAAAAAGGTCGTACATATTAGGATAAATAATCTTTGAATTATATTCATTTACTAAAAATTTTCTTAAGTTGAGATAATAATCTTTTTGAAATTCAGATTCTAAATAGTTCTTCCAATCATTTTTTAATATTTCTGACATAACATCACCCAAAGTTATTATAGCATTATATTATAAATTTATGTATATTATGTTATTAAGAGTAGAAAATTAAAAATAATTTTTTTTATTATTGTGAGTAAATGTAGATACTGTTAAAATAAGAGGTATATTGAAATTTTAAATGGAAAAAATACAAAAATAATAATATTAAAGGAGAATTTACATGGAAAATAAAGTATTAGCTGTTGCTGCAGGAAATGAAATAACAGAAAAGGATTTAAGTGCAATAATTAGCAGATATCCTCAAGAACAAAGAGCAGCTCTTCAAAACGAAGTGCAAAAGAAACAATTAATTGAGCAATTGATTTCATTTGAATTAATGAGTAAGTTTGGAAAAGAAATAGGATTAAACGAAACTCAAGAGTATAAAGAAGCTATGGAAAACATATCTAAAGAAGTAATTACTTCAATGGCTATAAATAAAGTATTAGCTGATGTTACTGTTACAGATGAAGAAGTTAAGAATTATTATGATAATAATAAAGAAGCTTTTAGTAGCCCAGCAACAGTTTCAGCTAGACATATATTAGTTGAAACTGAAGAAGAAGCTAAAAATGCAAAAGAAGAAATCTCAAATGGAAGTATTTCATTTGGAGATGCAGCAATGAAGTATTCAACATGCCCATCTAATCAACAAGGTGGAAATTTAGGAGAATTCTCTAAGGGAATGATGGTACCAGAATTTGAAGAAGCTGCTTTCAATGCAGAAATAGGAAAAATTACTGAACCAGTTAAGACTCAATTTGGATATCATTTAATAGTTGTAGATGCAAAAAATGAAGCGTCAGTTAAGAGTTTTGAAGAAGTAAAAAGTAATGTTTTAAATGAATTATTAAAACAAAATCAACATACAAAATATGACCAAATGTTAAAAGAATTAGAAGGAAAATATGGAGTAGAGAGAAAATAAATTTTGCTTCTAAAATTTATAAATAAACAATAAAATGGCAGGTTATTCATACAATTTCTGTACCAGCAGTATATGTTAGTAACAGTGAATGAATAATCTGCCGTTTAAAATTTAGAAATTACAATAAGTCTAAAAAAGAATTAATATATATATCCGCATATTCAAGCAATTCTTCTTTAGAATTTGTACATTCATCATCTTGTACTGCAACAACTTTCATATTGGCTGCCTTAGCTCCTTGCATAGCTGGTAAAATATCTTCAAAAACTAAGCAATTCTTTGGTTTAACTTTTAATTTTTTTGCAGCCAATAAATAAACATCTGGACAATTTTTCCCATTACTAACTTCATCTGTGGTAGTAATGGAATCAAAATAATTGTAGATACCATTATTTTTTAAACAAGCTTCAAGCAAAGGCATGGAGTTGCTGGTTGCTAAAGCAATTTTAATTTTTTTTGATTTTAAATAATTAAAGAATTCTTTTACCCCAGATTTTAATTTAACATTATTGGCATAATGATCAAATGCCATGTCATGCCACGCTTGTAACATTTCTTCTACTGAATCAGCAAGTTTAAATTTTTCTTTAATATAAACAGCAGTTTGGGTAAAACTCAAATGTGATATTTCATTTTTAAGATCTTTGGGCGCATTATATCCTTTTGATTTAAGATAGTCAACGTCGATTTTAGACCAAACCCACATAGAATCAACTAAGGTTCCATCCAAATCAAATATTGCACCATTTATATTGGTAAGCATAAAGTACCTCCATAATATTATTAATAAGTAATTAAATTAGATGTGCTTAAAAATAATATTTTTAATTTCATTATATGAAAAACGAGCTTTCATAGGTTATTTAAGAAAGCTCGTTTTATATGGGGATGGCATCAATAGCCATAAAATTTGGTCGGGGTGACAGGGATTGAACCTGCGACCTCATGGTCCCAAACCACGCGCGCTCCCATCTGCGCCACACCCCGAGAACATATTTAATTATATAGTCAAGTTATTCATGTGTCAAGAATTTTGAGAGATTTAAACTAATGTAGGATTAATTAAATAGAAATTATATTAGTTGAAACAAGTGATACTATTCTCATAAATTAGTTAAATTTGTAGATTTAGGAGTAGGTTTGGCTTAAAACGAGCAATATAAAGAATAACTTAGAAATAGTGGGGAATATGGACGATATATAAATTTTATTAAAATAAATTAAAATCTTGGAGGATGGATTAATTGTCTATCTTTAGTGAAAGTGTTATAATGTTAAAGGTAGTATATAAATGAAGGAGGGAAGGTTTGGAAAACCGAATATGAATGAGACAGAGAATTCTAGCTATTATGTTAGCGAGCGTAATCGTTATAGGTGGTTCAGTGCCAGTATATGCAGCTCCAGATAGTCAGCAGTTAAGTGATTCGAGACAGAAATATGCAGAAATTCAAAGCAAAATAACGGACATTCAAAATAAGATTTACGATTTAGATGCGCAGATAGAACCACTACAATTAACGGTGGATAAGAATAAAAAAGAAATAGCTAACATTAATAAGGTTATTGACAACACTACAAAAGATATCGAACAATGTAAAAAAGATATCAACATAATGGATTTAGCATTAGGACAAAGAGTTAAAGAGATGTATAAATCCGGTGATTTAGAATTCAGTTATTTAAATTTTATGCTTGAATCAGAATCAACAAGTGATTTCTTTACTAGAGCAGAAGCGGTTAGTAAAATAGTAGGGAAAGATAAGTCCCAAATAGAGGAAGTTACAAGTAAAAAACAAGAATTAAATGATAAAATGCAATCTCTAGAAGATAAAAAGGCTGAGATAGATAAGCTTAATCAGGAAATACAAGCTAATTTAAGTCAATTAGAAGGTAAGAAAAGTGAAGCATCAGCTTTAGCAAAACAAGCTCAAGATGAAAAGAAGAATTTTGATTCACAATATTTATCACAATTAGAGAGAGATATTGTTAAGCCTCAAATTGATGTGTTGAGTAATTCTAATAGTTCAGCAGATGAACTTCAAACAGCAATAGAGCAATTAAGAAAGATTAGAGATAATCAAATTAAGAGTGAAATTGTTACATCAGAAATTAATGATAAAATTACGAAAGCTAAGGCAGTAATAGATGAAAAGAAAAAGGCTCAAGTAAGAGCAGCAACACCAAGCAGAGGTGGAAAAGTATCAGTACCATCAGCAGGAAATGCACAGGCTATTTTAAATATGGCTTATGCACAATTGGGAAAACCTTATGAATGGGGAGCAACTGGTACAAGAACTTTTGATTGTTCAGGATTTACTAGTTATGTATATCAAAATGCTGCGGGAGTAGGGATAGGAAGAACAACATATGATCAAGTCGATAGTGGACAAGCTGTAAGCCAAGATCAACTTAGACCAGGAGATTTGGTGTTTACTCATGCAGGTCATGTAGGAATATATGTTGGAAATGGACAAATGATTCATGCACCACAAACTGGTGATGTTGTTAAAGTTGGTCCTGTATATAGTTTCTATGCAGGAAGAAGAATTCTTAATTAGTAAACATAAGAAGTTAGTTGTTAATATCTGATTTCAAGACTAAGTTTTTCTGTCATTAGACAGAAGAACTTTTTTTTATTTATTTGTGATGCTATAATATGAAAGGTATGTTTATTTTATAGTAAAGGAAAATATTATGAATAATTATTTGAAATATATAAAAGATGATGAAACTATTGATGATTTACAGCTTAAGGAATTACAATTGATACAAAAGAAAGATGGATTTAAATTCGGTATTGATGCAGTATTATTATCAGATTTTGCTCAGGTTAAAAAGAAGCACGAAGTTATGGATTTGTGTACAGGAACTGGGATAATTCCATTTTTAATATATGGCAAGTATAATCCTAAAAGTGTGTATGGGTTAGAAATTCAAGAAGAAATGGTTGATATGGCAAAAAGAAGTGTAAAATTAAATTCACTAGAAGAAAAGGTTTCTTTTATTAATGAAGATTTAAAAAACATAGAGTATTTAAAGAAGCTAAAAAAATTTGATGTTATTACTGTGAATCCACCATACAAATTAAATAATGCTGGAATTATCAATCCGAATGACAAATTGGCTATAGCTAGACATGAAATATTATGCAATTTAGAGGATGTTATATATGCAGCAAGAATTTTATTAAAAGATAATGGAAGACTTTTCATGATTCATAGACCAGAAAGGTTGGCGGATATATTTACCCTAATGAGAAAATATAAGATTGAACCGAAGAGAGTAAAAATGATTCATCCTAAAATAGGTAAAGCTCCTAATATTGTGTTAGTTGAAGGACAAAGAGATGGTGGAGCATATCTAAAATGGGATGCACCACTATATGTTTATGATGAAAGTGGTAAATATACCAAGGAAATAGATTCGATATATTGGAGGAAGTAAAATGAATAGTGGAAAATTATATTTAGTACCAACTCCTATTGGAAATTTGAAGGATATTACGTTAAGAGCCTTGGAAACATTGCGTGAAGTCGATATTGTAGCGGCGGAAGATACAAGACAAACACTAAAATTACTAAATCATTTTGAAATAAAAAAGACATTAATAAGTTATCATAAATTTAATGAACAAGATAAAAGTAATAAGATTATAGATTTATTATTTGAAGGAAAAAGTGTTGCAGTGGTATCTGATGCAGGAACGCCAGGAATATCAGATCCGGGAAGTGTTATAGTTTCAAAATGCATAGAAGAAAATATTGATTTTGAAGTACTTCCAGGTGCAACAGCTATAACAACGGCTTTAGTATACTCTGGATTAGATACTACAAAGTTTTTGTTTAGAGGTTTTCTACCTAGAGAGAATAAAGAACGTAAAAGAATCACTGACGAATTATTAAAGAGTCAAGAAACACTTATTTTTTATGAAGCACCGCATAGGTTGCTGGATACTCTGTCATTTTTGTTTGAAACATTTGGTGACAGAAAAATTGCAGTTTGTAGAGAGCTGACTAAGATTTATGAGGAAATATATAGAGGAACATTAGAGGAAGCAATAGAATATTTTGTTAGGAATAAACCTAGAGGAGAATTTGTTCTAGTTCTAGAAGGGAAGAAACTTGAAGATATAAAAGAGGAACAACGAGAGTTATGGATTAATTTATCGATTCAAGAACATATAATTAAATATATGAATGATGGATTAAATAAGAAAGATGCCATAAAGTGTGTAGCTAAGGAAAGAGAAATACCTAAGAGTGAAGTATATAAGTTTTCAACTGAAATTTAAAAGAATTTGTAAATATATTTATCGAAATATTTGTTAAGATGATACTAATGTAAAATAATAGTTTCTGTAGTTATTATTAAGTAAAAAAAGACTATCTCGAGTTGAACTGAGATAGTCTAATAAACAATACTATATTTGTGATAGGAAATTACCTACATCAAATATTATCTGTTAGCTTTAATTTCGTCTAAGCATTTTGTACAGATATTTTTACCTTTATAGTTGATAACATCTCTAGCGTCACCACAGAAGATACAAGCTGGCTCGTATTTCTTTAAGATGATTTGCTCTCCGTCTACATAAATTTCTAATGCATCCTTTTCAGCAATATCTAGAGTTCTTCTAAGTTCTATAGGAATAACTATTCTTCCTAATTCGTCTACTCTTCTAACTACACCTGTTGATTTCATAAAAATTCCTCCTCATTCCATTATTCGACATTCTACTATGATATATTACCAAGGATGTAATATAAAGTCAATGGATTTTTTCAAAAAATTTATAAAAAATTACAAAATTCAACTTTAATAAACATCTTAAGTAAAATATACTACCATATTTTAGAAAAGTCAAGTGGATTTTTTTGACAATTTGATAGGAGAATTGGGAAAAAAGTTTTTTGTGATGTTATAAATATTAAAGTTGAGTTGCTATATATAATAGTTGGTGAATAAAAAATAGAATAATTAAAAAAATACATAGAAAAATGAACAAAAAAGTAATAAAAAAGGCTTTTTGCGGAATGGAAGGTTATGTAAGAAATAATGTCGATTAATTACATAAATTAGATATTTTTTAAATAGGTATGAAGAAGAGCTCTAATGCAAATTAGAATTAAAATTATTAATATCTTAATAGTTATCAATAATGTGAAATAAGATAAAATAAATGGTGTTTAATGTAACTTGTAATAAGTTGATAATTACTATATAATGTATGCATAAAGTTCAATGAAAGAATAGGTGTAAAGAATGGGGAAAAATTTTGATTCAAATTATATTAAAGAATTAGCTGAGGAAATATCGAAAAATAGTTTGATTTCATATGAAGATTTTCCTAAGTACGATTTATTTTTATCACAAGTAATTGATTATTTAAATGATAAATTTTTGGATGAAAAGTTTACTAACAATATAGTTCAAAACTATACTAAAAGTGAAGTAATAACCAAACCAGAGGATGGTAAAAAGCGAGGATATACAAAAACTCATTTGACACAATTAGTATTGCTTGGATATATGAGACCTATTTTAACGACAGAAGAAATAAAAAAAGTATTTAGACTTGCTTTTAATGAAATAAATGATAGAAATGATGATATTTTAGCATGGGAAGAAACTTACAAGACTTTTATTCAAATTCAAAAAGAAAGCTTGGAGAATAATTTAATTACATCTTTAGCAAGTGAAGATAAATTAGAAGAAATTATTAAGACTTTTAATTTGAAAGATAAAGATAAGGAAAGAATAAAAATTTTTCTATTAGTTTTATCGTTAATTGCAGAAGCAAGTGTTATAAAAAAACTAGTTCAAAAAATAGTTAATGAATATGAAACAGAGTAGTTATAAATAATTTAGAAATACTTACTTAATTGGTATCTATAATTTTAGAGGACTGATTGAGTAAGTTTTTTCATATCAAATAAGTATTTTGGAAGTTTTAATTTAGCATGTTAAATAATGGAGACAATATTATGGATAAAATTATTATAAAAGAATCTGTAAGAAACTTAGTGGAATTTTGTTTAAAACAAGGTGATATAGATAATAGGTTTTCAGGAAGTGGCAGAGCTTTAGAAGGTACAAAAGCACATCAAAAACTTCAAGAAGATAATGGAAATATTTATAAAAATTATCAAAAAGAAGTCTATTTGACTCACGAATTTGAAATGAAAAAAAGTGTTATGAATATTGAGGGACGAGCAGATGGAATAATAAATGAAGAGGATAAAATAATTATTGAGGAAATTAAATCTACATATAAAAATTTTGCATATATCGATGACTCAAATGAAGTTCATTGGGCTCAAGCAAAAGTATATGCATTAATTTATTGTGAGCATAATAAAATAGATACATTACATATAAGGTTATCTTATGTACAGCTTGAGACAGATGAGGTTAAAAGCTTTGAAAGGAAATTTACTTTGAATGAATTGAAGGAATTTACATTAAAGCTATTAGAAGAGTATGAAAGATTTAGTATTTTAATATATAAGAAGATGTGTAATAGAAATGAGTCTATAAAGGATCTTGAATTTCCGTTTGAAAAATATAGAGAAGGTCAAAGAAAATTAATAAATATAGCATATCAGACGATTAAAGAGAAAGAAATGTTGTTTACTCAAGCTCCAACAGGAATAGGTAAGACAATATCAACTATATTTCCAGCAGTAAAAGCTTTAGGGAGTGGAATTGGAGAAAAAATAATATATTTAACAGCGAGGACAATTAATAGGCAGGTTGCAGAAGATACTTATGATAAACTTAGGCAAGGTGGCTTAAAATTTATAAGTATTACAATTATGGCAAAAGAAAAAATATGCATAAATAAGGAGTTTGATTGTAACCCGGAAAAATGTATATATGCGAAAGATTATTATAGTAAAGTAAAAAAAGTAATATTAGATATTATTGATGGGGAGGATAGGATTTCCTCGGAAATATTACAGAATTATGCTGAAAAATATGAGGTTTGTCCTTTCGAACTTTCTTTAGATTTAAGCTTGTATTGTGATGGAATTATAGGAGATTATAACTATATTTTTGATCCGAGAGTATCATTAGGAAGAATTTTAGAGAATAAGGGAAATATAGTTCTTATTGATGAAGCACATAATTTAATAGACAGAGCAAGAATGATGTATTCGGCATCTTTATCAAAGGATAAAATAATGGAATGCAAGAAGATTGCTAAAGGTAAACTTAGTAAAATACATTCAGTATTGGGTAAAATAAATAGTTATTTTATTGATTTGAGAAATGAGTGTGAGCATAAGAGCGTAGAATGGTTTTATGAAGTTGAAGAACCTAAAGATTTAATTAAATATTTACAGTTGTACCTAAAAGAAAGTGAAGAAATTTTAATAAGAGGAAATAGATTTGAAGGATATGGAGAGATACTACAATTATATTTTGATATAAATGCTTTTATTTCCACCATGCAATTATATGATGAGAATTACAGGACATGTATTGAAAAGGAAGCACAAGATTTGAAGCTTACGTTATATTGCGTAAATCCAGCAAAAAATTTAAAGGAATATCTATCAAAATGTTATTCTGCAATTTTCTTTTCAGCAACTATATCGCCGATAATGTATTATGTCAATATGCTTGGAGGAAATGATGAAACCTATAGATTGAAACTTCCATCACCATTTAAAAGAGAAAATTTAAATGTGTATTTGAGTCCAATTAATATAAGATATAAATATAGGGAAAGAACAATAGGATTAGTAAAAAACAAAATTTTAAAGTTTGTAGAAGAACAAGTAGGGAACTATATAATTTTTTCACCATCATATGTATATATGGAGTTACTATATGATGAATTAACAAAAGAAACTATAAAGGAATTTGAAATTGTAAAGCAAAAACAAAATATGAGTGAAGAAGAGAAAAGGGAGTTTTTAAGCAAGTTTAAAGAAAATAGAAATCTATTAATGCTTTGTGTACTTGGTGGGATGTTCTCAGAGGGAATAGATTTACCTGGAGAACAATTAATAGGAAGTGTTATAGTTGGTGTTGGTTATCCAATGATATCAATGAATAATGAAATAATAAAGGATTTTTACAATGAAAATGGTTATGATTATGCGTATGTGTTTCCAGGGATAAATAAAGTGCAACAGGCAGTAGGAAGAGTTATAAGAACTGAAACTGATAAAGGAAGAATTTTACTTATTGATGATAGATATGCTACAAATAAATATAAATTGCTATTACCGAGTGAATGGTATCCTATAAAGAAATATTAACCTAGAATTGTCATTTATAAGTAATTATTGTACATTGTTAATTAAAAATAAGTATGTTAAAATATTCATGTTAGTTTTATAGAATAAAATAGATTACGATAAAATTTTTATGTAGAATTAAGGAGCGAGGGAAATGAATATTCCATTAATTGATTTAAAAGCTCAGTATAAATCTATTTCTGAAGATTTAGATAGAGTAACTAAGGAAGTACTTTCTTCAGCAAATTACATCATGGGCAAAAATGTAACAGAATTTGAAATGGAATTTGCAGAATACATAGGTGTTAAGCATGCAATATCCGTAGGAAACGGAACAGATGCATTAGTTATTGCATTAAAATCTTTAGGAATAGGAAATGGTGATGAAGTAATAACTTCTACATTCACTTATTTTGCTTCAGCAGAAGCTATTTCAGCAGTTGGTGCAACACCTGTTTTTGTTGATGTGGAAAAAGAAACGTTTAATATAGATCCAACTAAGATAGAAGAAAAAATTACTGATAAGACAAAAGCTATTATACCAGTACATATCTTTGGTCAATGTGCAAAGATGGATGAAATAAATGAAATAGCTAAGAAACATAATTTAAAGATTGTAGAAGATGCAGCACAAGCATCAGGTGCTAAATATAAAGGTAAAAGAGCAGGAGCATTAGGAGATGCTGCTTGTTTTTCATTCTTTCCAACAAAGAATCTTTCATGTGCTGGAGATGGTGGTATTATAGTAACAAATGATGATGGAATAGCAACCATAGCAAGAGCTTTAAGGACTCATGGAAGTGGTGAAAATGGTCAAAAAGCATACAATCTATTAAATAATATTAAAGAAGAAATTGAGACATCAAAAGAAGGTGATGATACAGTATATAATCCATTAAAGTATTATAATTACTTAATAGGATATAACTCAAGACTAGATGCTATCCAAGCAGCTATTTTGAAAGTAAAATTACCGTATTTAGATAAATGGAATGCTGGAAGAAGAAGAATTGCTAAAATATATGATGAAAAATTTAAAGATTCAAATGTAGTGACACCAATCATAGCTGAAGAAAACGAAACTATCTATCATCAATATGTACTTCAGTGTGATGATAGAGATGCTATGCTAGTTAAACTTAAGGAAAAGGGAGTAGCGACAGGAGTGTATTATCCAGTTCCGCTACACTTACAAAAGGTATATAAAGATCTTGGATATAAAGAAGGGGATATGCCTATAGCTGAATACTTATCGCATAGAACTTTTGCAATTCCTGTTTATCCAGAACTGACAGAAGAAGAAATTAATTATATAGTTGAAAGCATTCAAGCTTAATATTATTAATTAATGTTTCAATAGAAAAATTTTTAAACATGTGAGGATTATTTATGGATAATGGTTATTTTGTACATGAATCCAGTTATGTAGACGATAATGTCAAAATAGGAGCTGGAACAAAGATATGGCATTTTTCTCACGTTATGAGCAATAGTGAAATGGGAGAAAAATGTAACATAGGACAGAATGTTGTAGTATCACCAGGTGTAAAACTTGGAAATGGTGTAAAGATACAAAATAATGTTTCTGTTTATACTGGAGTGATTTGTGAGGATGATGTTTTCTTAGGACCTTCATGTGTGTTCACAAATGTGGTAAATCCGAGAAGTTTTATAGAAAGAAAGAGTGAATATAAGGAAACTATAATTGGCAAAGGTGCATCCATAGGCGCAAATGTTACAATAGTATGTGGGCATAATATAGGTAAGTATGCCTTGATAGGAGCAGGTGCAGTAGTTACTAAGGATATACCAGATTATGCTTTAGTTGTTGGAAATCCAGCAAAAATGTTGGGATATGTATGCCAATGTGGTGAGAGGCTGAATTTTAATGATGAGCATGCAACATGCAGTGCTTGCGGAAAGAATTATGATATAAACGGTGAAAAAGTTAAATGCATAAATGACTAGTTCAATTAAGTATGTATAAGATAATATGTAATAAATGAACTATATACATTGGTTTAATAATATTTATTAAAGAAATTCTGTAAGAATTTCATCAAAAACTGTTAACTGTAAACTGTGAACTGTTAACTGAAATAAGTGGAGGTATAAGATGTCAGCATTAAAACAACAATTATTAGATAAAATAAATAATAAAACTGCCAAAGTTGGAGTGGTTGGTCTTGGATATGTAGGATTACCATTAGCTGTAGAAAAAGCTAATGCAGGATATAAAACTATAGGTTTTGACGTTCAAGAGCAAAAAGTAAAAATGGTTAATGACGGACAGAATTATATAGGAGATGTAGTTGATGAAACTTTAAAGAAATTGGTAGAAGCAAAAACTCTACAAGCAACAACTGATTTTAGTTTTGTAAAAGATGTAGACACCATATGTATTTGTGTTCCGACTCCGTTGGATTTATATAAGCAACCTGATTTATCATATGTAGTTGACTCAACAAAAAGTGTTGCACAATATTTACATAAAGGTATGCTTGTTATTCTTGAAAGTACTACTTATCCAGGAACAACAGAAGAAGTTCTTAAGCCAATTTTAGAGGAAAGCGGACTTAAATGTGGAGAAGACTTTTTCTTGGCTTTCTCACCAGAAAGAGTTGATCCAGGTAATAAGGATTTTAATACTAAAAATACTCCAAAAGTTGTTGGAGGATGTAGTGAAGAATGTACTGAAGTTGCAGCAGCATTATATAGAAACATTTTAGAAGGAGATATACATACAGTATCATCACCAGCTGTGGCTGAAATGGAAAAGATATTAGAAAATACTTTTAGAAATATAAATATTGGATTAGCTAATGAAATGGCTATATTATGTAACAGAATGGGGATAGACGTATGGGAGGTTATAGATGCAGCAAAAACTAAACCATATGGATTTATGCCATTTTATCCAGGACCAGGACTTGGAGGTCACTGTATTCCGCTTGATCCATTTTATTTAGAGTGGAAAGCAAAAGAATATGATTATCATACAAGATTAATCGAAACATCAGGAGAAATTAATGATTCAATGCCTGAATTTGTACTTGATAATGTTATGAAAATTTTAAATAAGAATAAAAAAGCATTAAATGGAGCAAAAGTTTTATTATTAGGTGTAGCTTATAAAAATGATATTGATGATTATAGAGAATCACCAGCATTTAAGGTAATAGAATTACTAGAAAAGAATGGTGCTGATCTTAAAGTAAATGATCCTTATTGTGCTGTATCAAAGTATAAAGGAAAAATATATAATTCAGTTGACTGGAAAGAAGTTATCGATGACTCTGACATTGTTATAATTACAACAAATCACAGCTGTTATGATTACGAATCGATTGTAGCTAGAGCTAAGGTTGTGTATGATACAAGAAATGCAACTAAGAATGTAATAAATAACAGAGAGAAGATTTATAAGTTATAATTATATTATAGACAGATGAGGTATATTCGTAAAAATTTAATTTAGGAATATACCTTTTTATATGATAACTATGTAAATTAAAATTATAACGGCAAAGAGGTTGCTACACAATGAAAAAAATAATAAGTTTACTAATACCAATAATGATTGCTGTACTTGTAACAGTTGCAGTAAATTCATTTTTGGATAAAAAAATAGAGGTATTAACCAAGCAAAAAGATATTAGTGTAATGGGAAAAAAGTTTTCTGATTTTGTAAAGGATAAGAGTTCTCTAGATAAAAAATTATTGTCTGACAAGGGAGATTTATTCTTGCTTGCTTCTTCCGAAATGAGTATAAAGGTACCACAAAATCCGTTGAAGTTATTTCCTATTAAAGGAGAAAACTATGATTTAAGTGGTTTTGGAAGGGCATTTTCACAAAGTTTACAGCAAGCTAATTATCTTGGTGGTGCAGATATTAATGATAATCAAAAAGTTGCATATGTCCTATCGATTCAATGGTTTGAAAAACAAAATGAATTAGATCCAGCTAGCTTTGTGGCTAATTTTTCAGAAGTGCAATTTTATAAATTTTTAAATAATCCTAAGATAAGTGAAAATAATAAAAGATATTATGCAGATAGAGTCTATAACTTTCTAACAAAAGCTAAAAAGTATTCACCAGAAGCATATTACGCTAAGTTATATTTGGATTCTAGCAAATTTTCGACGTTTCAAAAGGCTGCATTTAAACCATATTATGAGATGAAGCAATATTTGCTAGATGTTCAAGATAAGGCATTAATTTATGAGGAGCTTAAAGATTTGCCAAACATAGCTGATAAAAAACAGCCAAAAGAAATTAATTGGGATGAAGAATATAAAAAAATTGAGAATGAAAATGAAAAATTAATATCAACAAATGAGTTGAAGTTAGAGGATAACTATTATAAGGAGTACTTGGGAAGTACAGTGAGTAAACATAAAGGGGAATGTAAATCAGATGATTTGCTTTCAGCAAAGGAAATGGATGATTATAAATTTTTCTTGAGTGTTTGCAAAGATTTAAATATAAAACCGTATATTATATTGCAACCAGCTAATGGATGGTATGCTGATTATGAAGAACTTAGCAAAGATGCTAGACAGAATTATTATGAGGAGATTAAGAAGTTATCTAAGGACAGTGGATTTGAGGTTCTTGATTTATCTCAATATGAATATAAACAATACTTTTTATTTGATACTCAACATTTTGGAAAAGAAGGGTGGCTTAAGGTAGATGAAGAAATTTATAAACATTTTAAATAAAAATAGAGATTTGAGCAGAAGTATAATTTTATCAATTGTGCTAGTTTCAGCATTAATGGCATATTTCTTCTACTCTGCAGCAGATTTACCATTTGTATATAGTCAATTTTAGTACAATAAATAGCCTTGTGGATATTTGAGTAAATTAACCTATAATTATCCACTAATAACCATGGAGGAATTAAAATGACATTAGTTGAATATGGCGATTACTTTTATTTATATGTGCTAGCAATTGCCTTAATACCTGCTATTATTATGGGATTGTTTGAAAAAAAAATTAAATATTATGGGATTTTCTTATCAATATTAATGATAATGGCAATAATGGGAATGGGGAAAATATTTCCTTTATTTTTACTTTTTGAAATTACATTAATTAAAACTTACTCTGTTTTAAGAAAAAAGACAGATAACAAATATTTATATTTTTTAGTACTGCTTTGTTCAATGTTGCCAGTTGTTATTTTTAAAATAAGTGCTGTAACGATTGAAAGAAGTATAGGATTTATAGGTCTTTCGTATATGAATTTCAAAGCTATTCAAATGGTTATAGAAATATATGACGAGACTATTAAAGAAGTTAGTATATTAAAAACACTATATTTCTTCTTGTTTTTTCCAACTTTAATTTCTGGTCCTATTGATAGATCAAGAAGATTTGAATCGGATTTAGATAAGAATATAAGCAGGAATGAATATGTTAATGAATATTTGTATTATGGGATAAAATGCATAATAAGAGGGATAGTATATAAATTTATTATAGCTAGTATAATTAATTCAATATGGATGAGTAAAATACCTACGCATATAACCTTTATTAATAGTATGAATTATATGTATTCATATAGCTTATATTTGTTCTTTGATTTTGCAGGATATACAGCTTTTGCAGTTGGTACAAGCTATATTTTAGGGATAAGAATGCCAGAAAACTTTAATAAACCATTTATTAGTAAGGATATGAAGGAGTTTTGGACTAGATGGCACATCTCTCTATCGAAATGGTTTGGAGATTACATATATTCAAGATTTGTATTAAATAGCATGAGAAATAAGAGATTTAAGAGTAGGTTTGTAGCTTCTCATGTTGGACAATTGCTTACAATGTTAATAATGGGAGCATGGCATGACTTAAAATGGTATTATATTATATATGGACTATATCAGGGCTTAGCATTAGTTGGAACTGATATATATCAAAGAAAATCGAAATTTTATAAAAATCATAAGAAAGAAAAATGGTTTCAATATATGCAAATAGTGATTACCTTCCATATAGCATGTTTTGGATTGTTAATATTTTCAGGATATTTGTATAGTAAGTAGAGTTATAAGATGATTTTAACAAAGATTTTAAACTGGTTATTTTGAGTTTTCATATAACCAGTTTTTTTATAAACAAATCACATAAAAATAACAATATTAGAATAAAATATATATGTTTAAATTATAAATTAGTTGCCGTATATTGTAATTAAAGAAGAATATAGAATAAGAAATGGCGGTAAAATGTGTATGAAATATAAAAATATAATGAAGTTTTTAATATATTTTATAGTTAAGATTAAGAAAGATGATGTATTTGCCTTAGCCTCTCAGCTAGCATACTATTTGGTGTTGTCATTTTTCCCATTCATGCTTTTTCTGATGACATTAATTGGCTTTAGTAGGTTTAATTCTGCTCAAATATTAGCACAACTTAGTATTATGTTTCCCAAAAGTATACTAGAATTAACAAGAACAACAATAGAAGAAGTATTTGATAATCAACATACTGGTTTGTTAGGAATTTCAATTCTGTTGACGGTATGGACAGCATCCTCGGCATTTAAAGCTATAATTAAAAGTGTAAATAAAGCTTATAATTTTAAGGAAAACAGATCGTTTATTAAGTTGTCAATAATATCTATGTTGGGAATATTATCATTAGCAATAACTATAATGCTATCACTGATACTTTTAGTTTTTGGTAATGTAATAGGAGAATACATTCAATCGATTTATCAATTCTATATAATATCAGTTTTTTGGAATGTATTGAGATATTTTTTAATACTTGTTATTATGATATTTATTTTTATAGGGATTTATACATTTGCTCCAGCTAAGAAGCTTATATGGAAAGAGGTGATTCCTGGAGCTATATTTAGCACACTAGGATGGGGGATAGTATCTTTTGGATTTTCATTTTATATAGATAATTTTAATAATTACGCAAGATTATATGGAAGTCTTGGAGCAGTATTTATTCTAATGACATGGTTATTTTTGATATCAATAATATTTATTTTGGGAGTTGAAATAAACTGCGTTACAGCAGAAAATAAAAAAATCAAATATTAATGAAAATTAATTTGCTTCTGATGAATATAAGTTATTGAAGTGGATATAACTTTAAAAGAAAAAAATTCAGGAGGTAAAGAAATGAATAAAATAATACTGTTAGGAAGATTAGTTAGAGACCCTGAACTTAGGCACACTGAAAATAGTGATAAGATTTATACTAAATTTACAATCGCTGTACAAAGAAATTTTAAGTTGCCAGATGGAGCTAGAGAAGCTGATTTTATTCCAATTAGAGTATGGGGAAAAAAAGCGGAAGTTATTGTTAAATATATGAAGAAAGGAAGCCTTATCACAGTGAGTGGAAGACTAAGAACTGGTAGCTATGAAGATAAGGATGGGAATAAAAAGTATATAATAGAGGTTGTAGCAGAAGACTTTAAATTTATTGAAAATAAAAAACAAAAAGATGAGATTTTAGAAGGTTAACTAATTACTTGGGATTTTGAAGACATTATGTTAAGAGAATAATATAGAATATCAATAATAAAGAGTTGCCTAAATATTTTTTAAATATAAGGCAATTTTTTTTATGCAATATATAACATATAAAATAGTAAAAAGTTATATTGGGATAAAATAACATAATAACATTGATTATTTAATATGATGTTATTATAAATATTTAATAAAATTAAAGGTATTCGTATAAAAGTAAAATGAATTTAAATGAAAAATATAAAGTAAAAGGACATAAAACTTAATATAATTAATTAATGAAATTTATTGAAAAAGGGTTGTATTTAAGAATGAATGTGTTATAATAAAGATGTAAACGGTATCTAAAAATATTTTTCAATTATGGAATGAAAAGAGAGATTATGAGGTAAAAAAAGAGCTAATAGCTCTTTTTTTATGCATTAATATAAGTAGAATTGAATATATTACGGCAATCGACAATAATTACATTTGGATGATGATATTGGGTGGAAAGTTATTCTTTTATTCGACAATGAGAGGTAAAAAACACCAAACTGAAGAATGTACGTGTAATAAAAGTGAAAGGAAGAAATTTTATTGTCAATAAAAAGATAAATAAAATTGAAAACGTGGACATGCTTTGACAATTTATTGTTATGTTTTGTGATAAGATTATTTTGTAAATGAGAATTATTAATTAAAGGAGTTGAAGGGTATGAATTTAGTTGAGGAGTATGCATCGGTTAATAGTGAAGCGGATCTTGAATTTCGATATGCATATAGACTCATAAAATCAAATTTTATGGGTGTAACGGCATATGGGATAGAGATTGAAAGAAAAGATTATGTGGGATTAAAGAATGTGAATTTGGAAAGAGAAAAAGTCGAAACTATATCAATTCATAGACACAAGGTGAAACAATTACTAATGAAATTATACAATAATCAAGTTTCACCAATACATTTGATTGATGTGATAGGTAATTATGTTGATGAACACGTTTGCGAGTTTGATGTAGGAACAAATGAAAAAATTATAAATTAATAAAAATTATTATAGAAATAATTTTATATTTGCGCTAAGATTGTGAAAAGAGATTACTAAGGAAAGGCGATAAACATGATTATAGGTATTGGCACAGATATAATTGAGATTGGCAGAATTGAAAAAGTAATAAGTAGAACTAGAAGCTTTATTGAAAGATCATTTACTACAAAGGAAATCGAGTATTTTAGTTTACATGGATTTAAGGGAAATGTAATAGCAGGAAATTTTGCGGCTAAAGAAGCAATAAGTAAAGCTTTAGGAACTGGATTTAGAGGATTTGGGTTAAAAGATATTGAAGTGTTGAGAGATGAACTTGGAAAACCTATTGTATATTTAAATGATAACATTAATAAAATAGTGGATATAAAAAAAGTAAATATCCATGTTAGCATTTCGCATAGTAAAGAAAATGCAATAGCATATGCAGTTATGGAGGTAATATAATGATTGAAATTTTTTCTGCAGAGAAGTGTAGAGAAATGGATAGCAAGAGTATTAATGAAATTGGCATTCCGAGTATTGTCTTGATGGAAAATGCAGCAATACAATTATTAAGGGTATTGAGAGATAAAGGAGAATCTTTTTTAATATTATGTGGAAAAGGAAATAATGGTGGTGATGCATTAGCATTATCTAGACATCTAATATTAGAAGGAAAGAAAGTAAAAGTCTGCATAATAAGTGGAAATCAAAATTACAGCAATGATTTTAGGACTAATTTTAATATTATAGAGAAGTTAATTGATAAGAAGGAGCTATTGTTTATTCAGTCAGAAGAAGATATAGATGAAAATTTTATTGATGACTTGAATAATTATGATGTAGTAGTTGATGGGATTTTTGGAGTTGGACTCAACAATGAACTAACAGGCATGTTTAAGAAGGTAATAGAAAAGGTAAATATGTATGGAAAATTTATTGCAGCAATAGATGTTCCATCAGGGTTGGATTCTAATTTCGGAATTGAAAGGGGAGCTTCCATTAGGGCTCATGTAACCTATACATTTGAAGTTATTAAAAGAGGTTTCCTAAAATATAAAGCAATTAATTATGTGGGAAAAATAAAGATATTAAAAATTGGAATACCAGAACAGGTGAAAAAAATAAATACTGAAAATACGTATATTCTAGAAGAAAAAGAATATAAATTTTTACTTCCAAAGCGAGAAGTATTTGGACATAAGGGTGATTATGGTAGAGCTTTGGTTTTCGCGGGAAGATCAGGTTTTACAGGTGCAGCATTTATTACTACAGAATGTACAGTTAGAGCAGGGGCTGGATTAACAACATTAATATGTGATAAAGATATTCAAGGAATATTAGCAAACAGACTAGTAGAGGCTATGACATCAAATTTTGATAGCAATATAATAGAACTTATAAAAAGTGCAAATTCTATTGCACTAGGGCCTGGATTTGGAATTGGAGAAAGACAAGAAGAAATATTAAAACAGGTGATTGATAATAGCAACTGCCCAATTGTTATTGATGCAGACGGGATAACTTTATTAGGAAAAAACAAGAAACTGCTTAAAAATCTAAAGAATAGAGCAATTATAACCCCTCATCCAGGAGAATTAGCAAGATTTTTAGAAACAACTGTTGAGGAGGTTGAGGATAACCGAAGTGAAATTGCTAAGGAAGTTGCTAATAAATATGGAATAGTAGTATTGCTAAAGGGTTACAATACTGTGATTTCAAATGGTAAAGAAATTTATATAAATTCAACTGGAAATAGTAAGATGGCATCTGGTGGAATGGGAGATGCATTAACAGGAATAATAAATGCATTTATTTCTCAAGGTGTTAATATAGAGAATGCAGCACTTTTAGGTGCATATATACATGGTAAAATAGCTGATAGATTAGGCGAGCAGGTTTACATAATAAATGCGAGAGATATTATAAATGAATTACCAATAGAAATTAATAATATATTGGTTAATTGAGAATAAATCTTCCAAATAGTTCATAAATACTATTAACATAGTAATAAATATTTGGAGGAATTATGAACTTGAGAAGTAACTTATTTGATAAAAAGATGATAATTGGAATATTGGTATTAATTCCAATATTAGTGATTGTGTTAGTCATTATAGGCAGGAATTTAATTATTCCGTCAAATGAAGATATAATAAATCAATTAAAGAATGAAAAATACTATAGCAGTAAAGTCCATTATTTATTTAAAAATTCAAAATCACAATTTGAGGAAAACACAACTCAGTATTATAGCTTTGATAAAGGGTTAAGAATAGAATTTTTAGATGGCTATAAACGGGTTAAAGTATATAAAGGCGGAGAAATAAAAGTGGAAAAAGATGGTGACGAAGATTATACTCTTGATAAAGATATAGATAAAATTTATCCATTAGCATTTTTACAAAACATTTTATCTAATTATCAGGAAGGTGATGCAGAAGAAGTTAAGGAAGAATGGGGATCAGGACTTTATTTGAAAGTAAATATAGACTATAAGAATATGAATAAACACTTAGATAAAGCTGAACTTTATATAGATAAAAATAAAAAGGTTCCAGTTTTATTAAAGATTTTAGATGATAATAATAAAGAAAGAGTAATAATAACTTATAAGGATTTTAAGATTGAGAAAACTTTAAGTAATGATTTATTTTAGAAAGTATATTAAATTGAAATCAAGCCAGCATTAACATTAAAGCTATAAAATAAAAGTACATAAATATTAAAGCGAAAATTATCAGAGATAAGGGAATATGTAAAAATTGAGAAATAAGTAATACAAATCCTTTGACAAATTGACATAATTTGCAATATAATCATAGTTAATAAGAATATTTTACTACGATGGAGGCGGAAATATGTCAATAAAAAATCTGAATAATGTGAAAAACGTTAAAATAAAAGGTATAGAAACTCCAAAAAATAAAAAAAGTAGTGGAATTATGGAGAAATCGTTAATACAATATATTAACGAAGGTTTTTCAGCTGAATTTGAAGTATTAATGAGAAATGGGTATAAAGATATGGCTGAAATAAACTTAGAATATTCTAAATTGGGAATTGAATATTTGTTAGATGATGTTAATGAGTATGAGGCATGGATTTGCGGAGTGTGATTATTTAAAAATGGCAAACATTGTGGTAAAAAGAGGGGAAATTTTCTATGCTGATTTAAGTCCAGTTATAGGATCTGAGCAGGGTGGAATAAGACCTGTAATTATTATACAAAATGATATTGGAAATAGATATAGTCCTACAGTTATTGTTGCAGCAATAACATCTCAGATTAATAAAGCTAAACTTCCTATTCATGTTGAAATTTCATCAGAGGAATATGGATTAAATAGAGACTCAGTTGTTCTATTAGAACAAATAAGGACACTGGATAAAAGAAGGCTAAAAGAAAAAATTGGACATATGACTGAAGCAGACATGAAGAAGGTTGATAGGGCATTAGCTGTTAGTTTAAATCTAAATTAATATAAAATGTGTTAAAAATTTTGGAGTAGTATAAATGTTAGTATATTTATACTACTCTTTTTGGTTTAATAATATGATATATTATATGGTATATTTATAGAAAAAAGTATACTACATATATAAATAGTATATACAAAATATAGCTTATATGCTAGAATAAATTTGTTAAAAAAATATATAATATAAATAGGTTAAGGAATTAATAACAGGGGGTTGTTTAATGAATAAAGATTACAAACTTGAAGAAGTATCAAAGTTAATTAGAAAAGATATAGTTTATATGCTTACTGAGTCGGCATCGGGCCATCCAGGAGGATCTTTATCAATAGCAGATATTATGACTGTATTATTCTTTAAGGAAATGAATATAGATGTGAACAAAATTAATGATCCTGATAGAGATAGATTTGTTTTATCAAAAGGCCATGCTGCACCTGCATTATATAGTGTATTGGCAAGAAAAGGATATTTTCCAGTAGAAGAATTAGCTACATTAAGAAAAACTGGTTCAAGATTACAAGGACATCCTAATATGAATGATTTACCAGGAATTGATATGTCAACAGGTTCTTTAGGTCAAGGGATTTCTGCAGCAGTAGGAATGGCACTAGCAGGAAAACTTGATAAAAAGGATTATAGAGTATATGCAATTTTAGGTGATGGAGAACTTGAAGAAGGTCAGGTTTGGGAAGCATCAATGTCAGCTGCTCACTATAAATTAGATAACTTAACTGCATTTATAGATAATAACGGATTACAAATAGATGGAAATATAGAAGATGTTATGAATCCAGGACCAATAGATAAAAAATTTGAAGCCTTTGGTTGGAATGTTTTAACTATTAATGGTCATGATTATGATGAAATCATTAATGCAATTTCAAAAGCAAAGGAAGTTAAGGGAAAACCAACAGCGATTATATGTAACACAATAAAAGGAAAAGGTGTTTCGTTTATGGAAAATCAAGCAAGTTGGCATGGAGCGGCTCCAAGCAAAGAGCAATGTGAGCAGGCATTACAAGAGATTGGAGGAGCAAACTAATGGGAAATAAAATAGCAACTAGAGAAGCTTACGGGAAAGCATTAGTAAAGCTTTCAACTTTAAATAAAAATGTTGTGGTACTTGATGCAGATTTATCAAAATCCACTAAAACTGCAGATTTTAAGGCTGTTTCACCAGAAAGATTTATAAATGTTGGGATTGCAGAGTCTAATATGATGGGAATTGCTGCAGGTCTTTCAACTTGCGGAAAAATTCCATTTGCAAGTACTTTTGCAATGTTTGCAGCTGGAAGGGCATTTGAACAAATTAGAAACTCAATATGCTATCCTAAATTAAATGTGAAAATTTGTGCAACTCATGCTGGTTTGACAGTTGGTGAAGATGGAGCTACTCATCAATCAGTTGAAGATATATCATTAATGAGAAGTATTCCAAATATGACAATAATAAACCCAGCTGATGCAGTAGAAACAGAAGCAGCAATATTAGCAGTAGCAGAATATAATGGTCCGTGCTATGTAAGATTAGGAAGATTAGCAGTAAGTATTATAAATGATGCACAAAGTTATAAATTCGAAATTGGAAAAGGAATAACTTTAGCCGATGGTAATGATGTTACTATAGTAGCAACTGGAATGATGGTTGAATTAGCCTTAGAGGCAAAAGGCATCTTGTCAAAAGAAGGAATTAATGCTAGAGTAATAAATATACATACAATAAAACCAATTGATAGAGAACTATTAATTAAAGCAGCTAAGGAAACTAAGGCAATGGTTACTGTTGAAGAGCATAGTGTAATCGGTGGTTTAGGTTCAGCTGTTGCTGAGGTTGTGACAGAGGAATGTCCAATTCCAGTATTAAAAGTTGGAATAAAAGATACTTTTGGTGAAAGTGGTAAGCCAAATGAACTTTTAAAAGTTTATGGTTTAACAACAGAAGCAATAGTAGAGCATAGTAAGAAAGCTGTTTCATTAAAGAAATAATTTGATTTTAAAGTGAGTAAATACTTTAAGATTAACGATAATAAAATATAGTATAACAAAATGCAGGATATAAAGCTTATGAAATAGCTTCGTATCCTGTATTTTTTGTTTTAATTTAGTGGAAACTTAAAATAAAGTTTTAATAAATATTAAGTAAATTAAGGAGAGGGTAAGATGAAAAATTCAGTATTAAAAGAATACAGTATAATAACACTAGGGATAATATTGGTTGCATTTGCAATAGAGTACTTTTATGCTCCTAATAATATCGCTGCTGGTGGAGTTACAGGAATAGCAATCATTTTAAATGCAGTTTTTCCTAACCTATCAATAGGAGTAGTTACTTTAGTTCTTAATGTTGTCTTGTTTGTAGTTGCATTTATGTTTATAGATGGAAAATTTGGAATAAAAACAATTTATGCTAGTTTGGGATTGTCGTTAATAATATGGGGAATTGAAAAGTTTTTGAATCCATTTGCAATTACTAATGATTTAATGATAGCCACTATTTTTGGTGCATTAATTTCAGCTGTTGGAATGGCGCTTGTATTTAACGAAAATGCATCAACTGGAGGAACTGATATTTTAGCTAAAATATTAAATGTGTTTTTTCATTTAGATATTGGAAAATCTTTGTTAGCTGTTGATTTTTTAATAACTCTTGCAAGTATATTTGTATTTGGAGTTAATGTGGCTTTATATTCTATGCTAAGTATAATATTACTTGGAATAATTGTAGACAGGTTAATTGAAGGATTTAATGTTTGTAAAAGTGTATTTATTATTAGTAAAAATAGTTATGAAATAAGCAAATATATTATTGATACCTTAGAACGTGGATGCACATTTTTAAGTGGAGTAGGAGCATATACTGGAAAAGATATTAATGTCCTTTATGCAGTTATTAGTCGAAATGAATTTATAAAATTGAAAAAGTTTATTAAAGAAACTGATCCAGAAGCCTTTATAACAGTTGGAGAAGTACATGAGGTATTGGGAGAAGGATTTAATGATATAAGACAATACTAATTTGTCAATAAATACCGTTATATTTAATAAATTTGTATAACATTAACGAGTATTCTTATGTTATAATTATTTTTGTAGGTTTTGCAATAAATTTGCAAAATATACGATAAAGATAAGTTTAAGGTGGAGTATTGTAAACCGGTTGAAATTACTTTTATACCCATAATTTGGTATAAGAGCTGATAAATAATCTCTTCAGTTAATAGCCAGGTAACTAGAAACACTGGGCAGGAGAAAAAAGGAGTGTTAGAATATGATTCAATTTAGAGGGATATCTAAAATTTACGATAATAATGTAAAAGCTTTATCAGATGTTAATGTTGAAATAGAAGCAGGGGAATTTGTATTTTTAGTTGGGCCAAGTGGATCTGGAAAATCCACATTTATAAAAATGATTTTAAAAGAAGTTGAACCTACAAATGGAAAAATAATTGTTGGAGAGAAAGATTTATCAACAATTACTAGGAAACAGATTCCATATTATAGAAGAAAAATAGGAATGGTATTCCAAGATTTTAGATTAATACAAACTCTTAATGTATATGAAAATGTTGCATTTGCTATGAGAGTAGTTGAGGCGTCTCCAAAAGAAATTAGAAGACGGGTTCCAATGGTATTATCTTTAGTTGGATTATCTCATAAGTATAAAATGTTTCCGAATGAGTTGTCAGGAGGAGAACAACAAAGAGTTTCTTTAGCAAGAGCATTAGTGAACAATCCAACAGTTTTAATTGCGGACGAACCTACTGGTAATTTAGATCCAGATACAGCGAGAGAAATAATGTCATTATTAGAAGATATAAACAAAGCTGGTACAACTATCTTAATGGCTACTCATGCTAAGGAAATTGTTGATTATATGAAAAAAAGAGTTATAGCTATTGAAAAAGGAGAAATAGTAAGAGACGAGAAAAGAGGTAAGTACGAAGATGAAAATTAATACTATTACGCATTTTATTAAGGATGCATTTATAAGTTTGAAAAGAAATAAAACTATCAGCATTGCTTCAGTAATTACTGTTCTTATAACTTTTTTTGTTCTAGGAATATTTTTATTGATAGCTAACAATATAAATAATGGAATTAATACAGTTCAAAATAAAGTAGAACTAAAGGTATATTTAAAAGATGATATAAAGCTTATTGATCAAAGAGAAATTGAAATTAAATTAAGAAAAATTGAAGGCGTAAAAGATATAGTTTATCAATCTAAGGATGATGAATTTAGGAATTTCCAAAATACCACAAATAATAATGAAGGATTATTAAAGGGATATACACTTCAAAATAATCCATTTAATGCATCATATACAGTAAAATTAGAAGCACCAGAATATGCTTCGAATGTAAGTGAAGGAATAAAGGATTTTCAAGGAGTTGAAAGTATTGAAAATCAACAAGCCTTAGTAGATAAAATTGTTGGTGTAGTAAAAGGAATAAGAATAGTTGGATTTGGATTATTTGTAATATTAGTAGGAGTTTCGCTTTTCTTGATAATGAATACAACAAAGTTAACTGTATACTCAAGAAGAAGAGAAGTTGGAATTATGAAATTTGTAGGGGCTACGGATTGGTTTATTAGATGGCCATTCGTTATAGAAGGTATGGTAATTGGATTAGTAGGAGCAATGTTAGCATGTGGAGCATTATTTTTTGCATACAACGGTTTAATTAATTGGGCTTCTTCACAATTGGCCTATATAAGTCTTGTACCAACAGCTTACATATTGGCATCTTTATCATGGCAATTTGCACTTGGTGGAATTGTTGTTGGTGGAGTTGCAAGTATAATTGCATTAAGAAAATTTTTAGAGGTATAATTTTTGCAAATAAGTATAAAGATAAATATAATGAGATGAATTAATAAAATCTAACACCATAAAATCGTGGGGTTCTACATAATAATCCACTAAGTCTATGAAGATGCTCATTGGGATTATATGTATAATGCATATGAAAGGAAGTCTTTATAGGTGAAGGAATCAAAAAGATATATATTTGCAAACAAAAAAGAAAGAAGAAAATTAGGATTAATTCCAGTAACACTTTTTTTAGTAGTAATAATGTTAGCTGCATTTTTATCAGGAAACTATATAGCAACTAAAGGCATATTTTTAGTGAATATGCCATCTCAAGATGTTGTGAGTGCTGCAAAGCAAATTAATGATAAAAGCAAGTATTCAGCACTTTTTACAGTTAGAGATACACTTTTGGAGAAGTATGATGGAGAAATTGATGATAATAAATTACTCGTAGGTGCAATTAAAGGAATGACAAATTCATTAGGAGATCCATATACAGTATTTAAAACTCCTGAAGAATTTCAAGCATTAATTAAAGAAAGTAATGGAAATGTAACACATATAGGTATTACTGTAGCTGCAAAAGATCAACAACTAGTAGTTGTAGAAACTGTCAAGGGTGGACCAGCAGATAAAGCAGGAATAATTGCAAATGATGTGATTGAAAAAGTCAATGATGTTGAAGTGTCAGGGAATGATATTGATAAGGCGGTTGCTTTAATTTCTACCTCTAATGATACTGGTGTAAAATTGACAATCAAAAGAGCTAATGCTGGAGAAATTGAGATAAAATTAGTAGGTGATACAGTAAAAACTGAACCAGTAATAGGAAATATGTTAAATGAATCAATAGGATATATAAGAATAAAGACTTTTAATGATGAAAATACAGCTGACAATTTCAAAAATACTATTGATCAGTTGAAAAGTCAGGGAATGAAAGGCTTAATATTAGATTTAAGAGAAAATCCTGGTGGTTTATTATCACAAGCAGTAAAGGTTGCATCGCAGTTTATTCCAAAGGATAAAATAATAACTTATACAATTGATAAATATGATAATAGGTATGATTCTTTGTCAATTGGAGGTGATGCAGAAGGAATGCCACTAGTGCTATTGGTTAATAAAAATAGTGCAAGTGCATCTGAAGTTGTAACAGGAGCACTTAGGGATTATAAGGCTGCAACATTGGTAGGAAAGACTACATTTGGAAAAGGGATAACTCAATTACCAATTCAGCTTAAAGATAACATTGGCGGCCTTAAAGTGACGATTTCAAAGTATTATACACCCAATGGTGAAAATATTCATAATATAGGAATTAAACCTGATTTCGAAGTCGAAACGGCTGTGGGTATAGATGAAACCGGATATGATAAAAATACAGATGAACAATTGAAAACAGCGATTCAAAAAATAGAGGAAAAATTGCAGTAGGGGGGATAAAATGAGTTTATTAATATATACATTGCGAAATGTAGCTGGTGCTATAGTTACACCCCCATTAGTTTTTTTATTAATTTCTTTAATGATAGTATTGTATTTGAAGAATAAAAAAGTAGTATCTATGCAAAAAATGATTTTAGGAGGTAGTGTAAATTCACTTGTTGAACTTACGCTATCTCAACTTGTTTTAGGGATTATAGGGGGATGTATCGGAAGTTTGATTCTTACAAGCCTAGGAGTAGTATTTAGTGATAATTCAGGAATATCTTATCTCTTTATGATATCTATATTATTAGCATTTATTAAACCAAGGCTAATATGCTTTTCTTATTCGGGAGCTATTTTGGGATTTGTGAGTATTATTATTAAGTTACTTAATATAGCGGTGCCACAATCTTCACAGATTTTAAAACTAGATATTGATATACTTTATTTAATACTTCTTGTAGGGGTATTTCATATTGTAGAAGGTGTGTTAGTAATGATAGATGGAGATAGAGGAGCAGTTCCAGTATTTACAAATAGGAATGGTAAAATTTTG
The DNA here is from genome assembly GCF_022320955.1 of Clostridium sp. YIM B02555. NCBI lineage: Bacteria > Bacillati > Bacillota > Clostridia > Eubacteriales > Clostridiaceae > Clostridium > Clostridium sp. YIM B02555. The sequence goes on from NZ_JAKJJY010000006.1 coordinate 44,502, forward strand.
GGCGGATACGCACTTAGAAGATATTGGGTGCTGCCTATAGCTATAATGATTGCAGTGAATATTGACAGATCGACTTCAAGTTATACAACAGAATTAATACAAAATCCTAATTGGTGGCCGTTAATTGAATCACCTTCAGCACTTGCATTGTTAGCAAGCAGTGTGATTTCAATATTTCCTTTTTACACAATATTGGGATATTCTTCAGTTACTTTTACAAAGACTAAAAGAGAAAAGGCAATATCATCAGGGGTTCACATATTAATTTATGGATTAATTTTGATAGCAGCATCTCAAATTACTAGGATTGGGATTGTGGGAGAAATGTTAGTACTAGCTTTCATGCCAACTGCCCATGAATTTATGTTAAAGCGTCAAGTAAGGAATGAAGAAAGAGGAGTACCTAAGTTTGTAAGTGATAGTGAAGGCTTAGTGGTTTTAGAAATTTCAACAGATTCTAAGATGAAAGAGTATGGAATTGATATTGAAAGTAAAGTTTTATCTATAAATGATAAGATCATCAATTCTGAGACAGAAGTTTACGCAATTATAAAGGAAAATTTATATAATACTATAATGAAAATTAAAGATTCTAGTGGTGTAATAAAAGATATTAATTTTAGACATAATAAAAATACTAGGCTGGGAATTTTATTAGTACCCAGAAATGTAGAAAAAGAAGAAATGGTACCAATTGAAGATGATAGTTTTAATAGTGTGCTTAGCAAAATAAAAAAATCGGATAGTATAGAACACAAAAAAATAGATATAAAAGATAATAAAGAAGATGATAAAGAAAATAAATAATAAAAGTGGCTTTGCCACTTTTATTATTATATAGAAAATTAATATAACTTATTGACTTAATACTTAATGGAAAGTAGAATATAATTATATGCGAATGCTTGTTCGAGATGGAGGCGATACATTTGGGAGAATTTAAAATACAGTCTAAATTTAAACCAACAGGAGATCAGCCACAGGCTATTGATAAGTTGGTTAACTCATTAAACAATAAACATAGAGGTCAAACATTGCTTGGAGTAACTGGATCGGGAAAAACATTTACTATGGCAAATGTAATAGAACGAGTTCAAAGACCTACTTTGATTTTAGCTCATAATAAAACTCTAGCAGCACAATTATGTTCGGAATTTAAAGAGTTTTTTCCTGATAATATAGTTGAATATTTCGTTTCATATTATGATTATTATCAACCAGAAGCATATGTGCCTCAAACAGATACGTTTATTGAAAAAGATGCATCTATAAATGATGAAATTGATAAATTAAGACACTCAGCCACATCAGCACTTTTCGAAAGAAGGGATGTAATTATTGTAGCATCTGTTTCTTGTATATATGGATTAGGTAATCCAGATGAATATAAGAAATTAACCATAAGTCTTAGGACTGGAATGGAAAAAGAGAGAAATGAAGTTATTAAAGAATTAATTGAAATTCAATATGAGAGAAATGATATAGATTTTTCTAGAGGAACCTTTAGAGTTAGAGGAGATTCTTTAGATATAATTCCAGCATCCTATTCAAATAAAGGTATCAGAATCGAGTTCTTTGGGGATGAAATTGATAGAATAAGAGAATTTGATGTTTTAACTGGGACAATTATCGGAGAAAGAAATCATGTTGCTATAACTCCTGCCTCCCATTTTGCTACTTCAAGGGAAACTATCGATAAATCTATTGGTAGAATTGAAGAGGAATTAGAAGAAAGATTAAGGGAACTTAATGCTCAAGATAAGCTTTTAGAAGCGCAAAGGTTAAGGCAAAGGACAAACTATGACATTGAAATGATTAAAGAAATGGGATATTGTAGTGGAATTGAAAATTATTCTAGAATATTAGATGGTAGAGCGGGTGGAACTCCTCCTAAGACACTAATAGATTATTTTCCAGAAGACTTTTTAATGTTTATTGATGAAAGTCATGTGACTTTACCACAAGTTCGAGCAATGTATGCAGGAGACAGGTCTAGAAAGAATACATTAGTTGATTATGGATTTAGACTTCCGTGTGCATATGATAATCGACCTTTAAAATTTGAAGAATTTCAAGAGAAAATTAATCAAGTGGTTTTTGTAAGTGCAACTCCATCTGCCTATGAAATAGATAATTCAGAAGAAATTGCAGAACAAATTATAAGACCAACAGGATTATTGGATCCAGAAATAGTTATAAAACCAATAAAAGGTCAAATTGATGACTTGTATGGAGAAATTAATAAAACTGTAGAACGTGGATTTAGGATTTTAATAACAACTTTGACTAAGCGTATGGCAGAAGATTTAACTAAATATTTGACAGAGCTTGGTGTAAAAACTACTTATATGCACTCTGATATTGATACTATTGAAAGAATGAAAATTATAAGAGATTTGAGACTTGGAGAATATGATGTATTAGTTGGAATCAATCTTTTAAGAGAAGGGTTGGATATACCAGAGGTTGCTTTAGTTGCAATTTTAGATGCTGATAAAGAAGGCTTCTTAAGATCAGAAACTTCATTGATTCAAACAATAGGTAGGGCAGCAAGAAATTCTGAGAGTAAAGTTATAATGTATGCAGATAATATAACTAAATCTATGGATAAGGCTATGAAAGAAACAGAAAGAAGAAGAGCAATACAAAAGGAATATAATGATAAAAATGGAATTGTTCCAACTACAATAATTAAAGAGGTAAGAGAAGTAATAGAGGCAACAAAAATTGCTGAAGAAGTTGAAGAATATAAAGTTGATAATAAGAAGAAACTTAATAAAAAAGAAAAAGATAAGTTGATTAAACAACTTACAGAAGAAATGCTTTTAGCAGCTAAAAATCTTCAATTTGAAAGAGCAGCAGAGCTTAGAGACATAATAAATGAGTTGAAAGCTTAGAGTTAGGAGTTAAGAGTTGAGGAAGAAGAAATTTAGACAGCTCAATCAAGGTAAAAAATAAGAATGAAAAGACTGAAATTAAAAAATAAAATTAAGAAATCCCGCAAGGGATTTCATCAAAAAATTGTTAACTGTAAATTGTCCACAGGATACCCTAAAGGGCACAAACTGTTAACTGAATCCAGGGGGTTGTTATGAACGATAAAATAATAATTAAAGGTGCAAAAGTAAATAATTTAAAAAATGTTAGTTTGGAAATACCAAGAGATAAGCTAGTTGTATTCACAGGATTATCAGGATCAGGTAAATCTTCTTTAGCTTTTGATACATTATATGCAGAAGGGCAAAGAAGATATGTGGAATCTTTATCTTCTTATGCAAGACAATTTTTAGGGCAAATGGATAAGCCAGATGTTGAAAATATTGAAGGATTATCACCAGCAATATCAATAGACCAAAAGACTACAAGTAAAAATCCAAGATCTACTGTAGGAACAATCACAGAAATTTATGATTATTTAAGATTATTGTATGCAAGAGTTGGAATTCCACATTGTCCAAAGTGTGGAAAGGAAATATCTAAACAGTCAGTTGATCAAATCGTTGATAAGATCATGAGCTATGGTGATAAAACAAAGCTTCAAATATTATCGCCTGTAATTAAAGGTAGAAAAGGTACTCATGAAAAAGTATTAGAAAATATAAAGAAAAATGGATTTGTAAGAGCTAGAATTGATGGAGAAATTTATGACTTAACTGAAGAAGAAGTAAAGTTAGATAAAAATAAAAAGCATAATATTGAAGCTGTTATAGATAGAATTGTTATAAAAGATGGCATTGAAGGAAGGCTTACGGAATCTATAGAATCATCATTAAAAATGGGAGAAGGACTAGTAATAGCAAGTGTTATTGGTGGAGAAGACACTTTGTTTAGTGAAAATTTTGCTTGTGCAGATTGTGGTATAAGCATAGATGAGTTAGCGCCTAGATTATTTTCATTTAATGCTCCGTATGGAAAGTGTGATCATTGTGATGGAATTGGAACCTTGCTTGAGATAGACGAAAAGCTGGTTATACCTAATAAAGAATTAAGTATTATGGAAGGTGCTGTGGCAAGCTGGGGAAATGGTAGACTTAAAGAAGATTCTTGGACATATGCAATATTAAAGGCATTAAATAAAGAATATGGATTAGATTTAAATATGCCATTAAAAGATTTAGATAGAAAACATATTGATTTGTTACTATATGGAACAGAGGGAAAGAAACTTAAGGTTGAGTATGTTAAAGATGGAGTTAAGGCATTATACAACTATGCCTTCGAAGGTGAAATCAATGCATTAAATAGAAGATATAGAGAAAGTAATTCTGATATTATTAAGACTGAAATTGAGCAATATATGAGTAATGATCTATGTCCTAAATGTAATGGCGCTAGATTAAAAAAAGAAGTATTGGCAGTTACTGTTGGCGAAAAAAATATATATGAATTCACAAGTATGTCTATAAAAGATGAATTAGAATTTATAAATGGAATAGAATTTTCAGAAAAGAATAAAATTATTAGTGATCAAATTGTAAGAGAAATTAAGAATAGATTAAAATTCTTATTAGATGTTGGTCTTGATTATTTAAGTTTATCAAGAAATTCTGGAACTTTATCTGGTGGTGAATCACAAAGGATAAGACTCGCTACACAAATTGGTTCAGCACTTATGGGAGTATTATATATTTTGGATGAACCTAGCATCGGGTTACACCAAAGAGATAATGATAGGTTAATAAATACTTTGAAAAATTTAAGAGACGTTGGAAATACAGTAGTTGTGGTAGAACATGATGAAGATACTATGAAAGAAGCAGATTATATAGTAGATATTGGTCCAGGTGCAGGGGAACATGGAGGAGAGGTTATTGTAGCTGGAACTATTGAAGAAGTGAAGGCTTGTGAAAAATCAATAACAGGTCAATACCTAACTGGTAAGAAATTCATAGAGACGCCAAAGATAAGAAAAAAAGGAAATGGGCAAAATATTAAAATTGTTGGTGCAAAAGAAAATAATTTAAAGAATGTAAATGTATCTATCCCACTTGGTACTTTAACAATGGTTACAGGAGTTTCTGGTTCTGGGAAAAGTACATTAGTAAATGAAATTCTCTACAAAGGCTTAAATAAGTTAGTAAACAGAAGTAAAAATCCAGTCGGAAATCATAAAGAAATAACTGGGTATGAAAACATAGATAAGATTATAGACATAAATCAAAGCCCTATAGGAAGAACACCACGTTCTAATCCTGCTACATATACAGGAACTTTTGATATAATAAGAGAACTGTTTTCACAAACTACAGAAGCTAAAATGAGAGGCTATAAACAAGGCAGATTTAGTTTCAATGTTAAAGGTGGAAGATGTGAAGCTTGTTCTGGAGATGGAATTATAAAAATTGAAATGCAGTTTTTATCAGATGTATATGTGCCTTGTGAAGTATGTAAAGGAAAAAGATACAATAGGGAAACTTTAGAAGTGAAATACAAAGGAAAGAATATAGATGATGTTCTTAATATGACAGTTGAAGAAGCATTAAGGTTTTTTGAAAACATACCTAGAATTGAAAATAAGCTAAGAACTTTAAATGATGTAGGATTAGGATACATTAGGCTAGGTCAGCCATCAACTCAATTATCTGGTGGTGAAGCTCAAAGAATAAAATTAGCATATGAATTATCAAAAAGAAGTACTGGAAAGACTTTATATATTTTAGATGAACCAACAACAGGATTGCATGTAGATGATGTAAGTAGGCTGATTGAAATTCTGCAAAGGTTAGTAGATGCAGGAAATACTGTTGTTGTTATTGAACATAATCTAGATATGATAAAATGTGCAGATTATTTAATTGATTTAGGACCAGAAGGTGGAGATAAGGGAGGTACTGTAATTAAGACAGGAACTCCAGAACAACTATGTAAAGAGAAAAAGTCATATACAGGGATATATTTAAATAAGATATTATAGTAAGAAGTAAGTATTAGATTAACAATTGTATTATGCAATTGTTAATCTAATTGTAATACTTTTTTATGTCATAGTTGTTTTTTTGTTGTATAATCATTAAGAAGGTATATAAAGATTATGAAAAGTTTAAAAGTGAATTTTATATAGCAAAAAGAATTTTTCAAAACTTAAAGATTCTCTAAGAAAATCAACATTGATTTATAATTGAGTATTGAATATGGATAATTGCAATATATGCCATTATGCAGGAATAAATATTGAGGTGAATATATGAGTTTTTCGAAAATAATAGCTGGAATTTTTGGATTAGTTTTTATTGTTATACTATATGTAATAATATATTATGCATTGAAGATAATGTATAAGGATGTTAAAAATGGAGGCAAAAAAAGGCGTCCAACAGTTGTAAAAGGGAATTATGGATTAGAAATTATGAGCTCTGGAAGTGTGAAAGAGTTAAAGGAAGGTTCAATTATTCCAATTAGATCGGACTTAACTATAGGTAGAAAAAGTGATAATTTAATTGTACTGAATGAGCAACATATCTCAGGAAATCATGCTAAAATTTTAGTCAGAAACGATTCGCTGTTTTTAGAAGATTTGAATAGTACAAATGGGACTTATTTAAATGGAACAAAAATAACTGGTAAAGTGAAGTTATCAAATAAAGATGAAATAAAAATTGGAAATGTAATTTTTAAAATCTTAGGATAAAAAATGTATTATGATTAATTGGATATATAAATATAGCTATAAATAACGAGGCTCAGTATAAGATTAATTATAAAATTATATCTTTTACTGAGCCTTGCAAAAGCTAAAAGGACGTAAGTATATAATGAGGTGATATAGTTTGAAGATTAAAAAGGATGAGGTAAAGTTGTTACTTTTAACTTATCTATTATGTATGGCATTATTTACAAATCTTGCAATATTAAAAGATGATGTGGATAAAGGTGCTTTATATATGGGGCTTATAGTATGTGCTTTAATAACAGCAACGCAAATCTTAATTAGAAAGTTTTATCCTCATGGTGATAAATTTTTAATTATGTTTGCATGCATATTAGCAGTAATAGGAATAGCTGTATTATATAGATTAGATACTAGTGTTGCTATTAAGCAATTAGCATGGTTCACAGGTGGAGTGATAGCATTTATTTTTCTTGTTGTGGCTATACCAGATGTGCGGGATTTTGGAAAATATGAAAAAATATATTTGATTATGACAATAGTTATAATGCCTATGGCATTGCTTGCACACCAAGAAACTTATGGAGCAACCAACTGGGTTACTATACCAGGAATAGGGGGATTTCAACCATCTGAATTTGGAAAGATAACCTTTATATTGTACTTGGCATCAGCGTTGCAGAAATATGAAGATAAAAGCAATATAGTAGAAGATTTTAGGCAGCTTTGGAAGCCTGCCTTAGTGGTGATGTATGCACTAGGGTGCTTGGTTTTACAGAAAGACTTAGGGTCAGCATTAATATTTTTTGGAATAGCCTTAACAATGGTTTATCTTGCAACTGGCAAGAAGAAGTATGTTGTAATTTGTTTTGTACTGTTTGTAATAGGATCAGTCATTGCATATAATTTATTTTCACATGTAAGAGTAAGAGTTCAAGTTTGGAAAAATCCGTGGAAATCTATTGACACTGGAGGATATCAAATAGTTCAAGGACTATATGCCATTTCATCTGGTGGAATGTTTGGTTCAGGTTTAGGGCAAGGATATCCTGGTTTTATACCTGTTAATACTTCAGACTTAATCTTTGCTGTAATTTGTGAAGAATTGGGAATGGTATTTGGACTTGGAATTATGATAATATATTTCTTGTTTTTCTACAGAGGAATGAGGGCAGCATTTAGAGTTAAAGATAGATTTTCTATGCTTAATACTGTAGGATTTAGTGCTATGATAGCATGTCAGGTTTTAGTTATAATCGGAGGTGTCTTTTCGGTAATACCTCTTACAGGAATTACACTGCCTCTTATAAGTTATGGAGGATCTTCGATAGTAACTATGTTTTTTGCACTTGCAATACTTCAGAAGATATCAGAGGAGGACTAAAAATTGAAGAATGTTTCAAACAGTGTAAAACAAGTAATGGTTGTTTTCTTATTTTGTTTTGTAGCACTTATATCTTATATAGCATATTTTCAAGTTTTTTTGGCTGATAATTTGGCTAATGAGCAAGGAAATAAAAGACTTTGGGCAATACGAAATGAAGTTTTAAGAGGAACGATATACGATAGAGACAAAAATCCATTAACAACAAGTTCTAGAGTAAATGCTTTAAATCAAAAGAGAACTTACGTCAATGGGGATTTATATGTTCATGCTTTAGGTTATGTTGATCCAATTTATGGATTAGCAGGTCTAGAAGATAGTTATGATAAGGAACTAAGAACTTATAGTAAGCTTACAAATAATTTTTTGAATCTGACAAAAGACTTTAGCTTTGATAAAGTCAAAAAGATGTTTGAAAGTAGAAAAGAAGATGAAGATAAAGTGGGGAATGGGCTTATAACAACCTTAGACCCAACGCTTCAAAAAATTGCATATGATGCGCTTGGAGATAGAAAAGGGGCTGTGGTTGCATTAAATCCTAAAACAGGGGAAGTGTTAGCTATGGTATCTAAGCCAACTTATAATCCAAATGATTTGGGAAACTCAATGAAGGCAGCTAATTCAGGAAGTGCAGATGATACCCCTCTTATTAATAGAGCAACTTTTGGTCTTTATCCACCAGGCTCTACTTTTAAGACAGTTACTCTTGCTAGTGCATTAGAAAATATGCCTGGAGTTACAAGTAGAACCTTTGACGATACAGGAAAAATAATATTTAATGAGAAACAATCTTTAAGTAATGATGATGGAGAAGTAAATGGAACTATAAATTTAAAAGATGCTTATAGATTGTCTAGTAATTTTGTTTTTGGAACATTGGCAATGGAGCTTGGAAATGATAAATTGAAAACCACAGCTGAAAACTTTGGTTTTAACAATAGTGTTGATTCAGATGGTTTTGCTATAGCAAAAAGCAATTTTCCTAAATTGTCAAAAGCAGAAGTTGGGAATATTGCTCAATCAGGAATTGGGCAGAGCAGTATCTTAGCAACACCAATGCAAATGGCTTTGGTTGCAAGTACAGTAGCTAATGATGGTAAAATGATGGAGCCTAGACTTGTTAATCAAGTTGTAGATAAAGATGGCAATGTAATTAGAACAATTTCACCTAAAGTTAGTAAGAGAGTTATTAGCGAAGCTAATGCAGCTATTATAAAGGATTATATGAAAAATTTAGTTGATTCAAAACTTGATATATGGAGTTTTTTCCAAGGGACTAATGCAGCTGGAAAGACTGGTACAGCGGATTATAATCTTAAAAATGGCGAAAGCGCTACGCCTCATTCCTGGTTTATAGCCTTTGCGCCTGCAAATGATCCTAAAATTGCAGTTGCGGTAATAGTGGAAAATGGTGGATATGGAGCAAGTGCAGCAGCTCCAATAGCAGGAAAACTCATAAGATCAGCGGTGCTTAAGTAATATTTTACCTCAGAGTAATTTTCTCTGAGGTATTTATGTATATGCAAAAACGTTATATTATGTATTTAACAAAGTAAATATATAAATTAAAATTATACATACTAATTCAAGAAAATCTAAAAGAAAAGTAAGTGTACCAGAAGTGAGGAGCGAAAGTTTATATTTAATTCTTCGAACTTTTTAATTGGAGCTTATATATTTGGAAACATGAACTTTCTAATTGGAGCTTTTTTGAAATTGACAATTGTTAATTATAAGTTATTAGGCGAGGAGAAGATAGAGTATATGTTTGATTTTAAAGAACAGTTAAAGATTTTGCCTGATAAACCAGGTGTTTATTTGATGAAGAACGCCCTTGGAGAGGTCATTTATGTTGGTAAGGCAAAAATATTAAAAAATAGAGTGCGACAATACTTTCAAAATTCAAAAAATCATTCAGAAAAAGTAAAAGCAATGGTTAAAAAGATTGCTGAATTTGAGTACATAGTAACAGATTCTGAGATGGAGGCTTTAATACTTGAATGTAATTTAATAAAAAAATATAGTCCTAAATATAATATCTTATTAAAGGATGATAAGTTTTATCCTTTTATAAAAATAACCGTTAATGAAGATTTTCCTAGAGTTTTTATAACTAGAAATTATGCAAAGGATGGAAATAAGTATTTTGGACCATATCCTAATGCAGGAGATGTACATGAGACAATTAATTTAATTAAAAAAATATTTTTATTAAGGACCTGTAAGAAACTAATCACTGAAAATGGAACTCCAACAAGAGCTTGTTTAAACTATCATATAAAAAGATGTAATGCACCATGTGAAGGACGAATCTCAAAGGCTGAATATGGAAATATGATAAGTGAAATCATGGATATTTTAAGTGGCAGAGATAAGTCACTTTTAAATAAATTAAAAGAAGAAATGCAAGAAGCTTCAACTAATTTAGAATTTGAGAAAGCAGCATCCTTAAGAGATAAGATTTTAGCAATTAAAAATATAGCTGAAAAGCAAAAAGTTTTTAAATCTCAGGAAAATGATGAGGATTTTATTAATATTTATAAAGATGAAAAAGATTGTTGTATCCAGGTATTTTTCTTAAGAGATGGTAAGATTATAGGAAGGGAACATTTGATTATAGAAAATAGTGCAGATGAAGATAATAAAGTAATCATTTCACAGTTTATTGTTTCTTTTTATGGAGGAACACCTAAAGTGCCTAAAACTATTTATATTCCAGAAAGTGATGAAATAGATACCTTAGAAGAATTTTTAAGTGTAAAACGTGGTTCGAAGGTTTTGGTTAAGGTTCCAATTAAAGGTGAAAAAAAAGAAATGCTTGAATTAGTAAAAAGCAATGCAAAAGTTACATTAGATCAATTTAAGGATAAAATATTAAGAGATAAAGCAATAAATTTAAACTCTTTAGAGCAAATACAAGAATTACTAGAACTTGATGATATTCCATTTAGAGTAGAAGCTTATGATATATCTAATATACAAGGGGTTGATTCAGTTGGTTCAATGATTGTATTTGAAGAAGGTAAAGCTAAAAATAGTGATTATAGAAGATTTAGAATAAAAACTGTAAAAAATGCTAATGACTATGATAGCATGAGAGAAATTTTAGAAAGAAGATTTTCCCATGGACTAAAGGAAATTCAAGAAATTCAACAAAAGGAACTTAAATTTTCAAATGGAAAGTTTTCTAATTTTCCAGATCTAATTATGATGGATGGTGGAAAGGGACAAGTGAATATAGCATTAGAAGTTTTAGATAAGTTAGGCATAGATATCCCTGTCTGTGGATTGGTAAAAGATGATCATCATGCAACAAGAGGTATAATTTATAATAATAACGAGCTGATAATTAATAGAAATTCTAATTTGATGCAGTTAATAAGAAGAATTCAAGATGAGGTTCACAGGTTTGCAATTACTTACCATAGAAGTTTAAGAGATAAAAGAACATTACATTCAATACTAGATGATATCCCCAATATAGGACAAAAGAGAAGGATGTCGCTTCTCATGAAATTTGGAAGTATAGATAATATTAAGAAAGCTACTTTAGAAGAACTACTTGAAACTGAATCCATTGATAATAAGGCTGCAAGCAGTATTATGGCATATTTTAAAAAACATGAACAAAGTAAATAAATTATGCTATAATAATACGGAAGAAAGTTTACTTGTATTAAGGTAATAAATAGATTATTATAACATGTATGAATTATTATACATAATGCAAATAAATATAGATAAATTTTGAGGAGTTTTGGCATGGAACATTATGGAAAGTATAAGAATTTGTTTGAGGAAATATATGAAGAATCGCAAATTCAATTAAATGCAAAAATGAGTGAGCATATATATTTTAAGGTTGGTGGGCCAGTAGATATACTTTTAATCCCAACAAATATTCAACAAATAAGAGATAGTATTACAATTTGTAAAGAAAATAAAATTCCTTTTTATGTTATTGGAAATGGATCTAACCTTTTGGTTAGGGATGGCGGAATTAGAGGCGTAGTTATAAAATTATGTGAGTTAAATAAAATAGAATGTATTGATAATAAAGTTATTGCTGAATGTGGTGCATTGCTTAAGGATGTATCTGAGAAAGCCACAGAAAACTCTTTATCAGGATTTCAATTTGCATGTGGAATTCCAGGAAGTATAGGTGGAGCTGTATTTATGAATGCAGGAGCATATGATGGAGAAATATCATTTGTTATTGAAAGTGCTGAAGTATTAGATGATAATCAAGAGTTAAAAATATTATCTAAGGAAGAATTGAATTTAGGATATAGAAAGTCTGTAGTTATGGAAAAGGGATATGTTGTATTAAAAGCAACTTTTGCGCTAGTTCCAGGACAAAAGGATGTAATTCAAGCTAGAGTTGACGAATTGACTACAAGAAGAGTAGAAAGGCAACCGCTAGAATATCCATCAGCAGGAAGTACCTTTAAGAGACCAGAAGGACATTTTGCAGGTAAATTGATTCAAGATGCTGGATTAAAAGGATTTACTATAGGTGGGGCATGTGTTTCAGAAAAACATGCAGGATTTGTTATCAACAAAGGTAATGGGACTGCTAAAGATGTATTAGCTGTAATATATCATGTCAAGGACGAAGTAAAAAAGCAGTTTGGTGTGGATTTATATCCGGAAGTTAGAATTTTAGGCGAAGATTAAAATATAAGGCATATCGTGAGGTAGCTTACATATTTTATTAAATTAATGCACAATGCATAATGTATTGTGCATTAGTTTTTATATTTCAAAATTATTATATTGGTGTTGAAAGGACAAATTGAAATAGTATATATTCAATTGTCTATTGAGCATTTTTAGGGATAGTATGATATAATTTTACTGTTAACATTGTACTAAGAATTAATGAATTATTTATCTTTGGCAAAGGGAGTGTGTAGTATGAGATTTGTTATAGTTACAGGATTATCAGGAGCAGGAAAGACACAAGCAACAAGAACTTTAGAAGACTTGGGGTATTTTTGTGTAGATAACCTTCCACCAAAGTTAATCTCAAAATTTGCAGAAGTATGTACTCAAAGTGGAGGAAATATTGAAAAAGTAGCATTAGTTATAGATATTAGAGGCGGAGTATTCTTTGATGATTTTTTTGAAGCATTAAGTTATTTAAAAACAAACGAATTTAAGTATGAGATTTTATTTTTAGAAGCAACAGATGAAGTTCTTATAAAGAGATTTAAAGAAACAAGAAGAAGTCATCCTTTATCGCCTGAGGGAAGAGTTTTAACAGGAATTACACAAGAAAGAGAAAAATTAAGAGAAGTTAAAAATGTTGCAGATAATATTATTGATACCTCTAAATATGAAATAAAGGATCTAAGGGATAAAATTAATAAGACATATGGTGATAATATTTATCCTGAAAAGCAATTGTCAATTACAGTATTAAGCTTTGGCTTTAAGTATGGAATACCAGTGGATTCAGATTTGGTTTTTGATGTTAGATTTATACCTAATCCATTTTATATACCAGAGTTAAAGCAATATTCAGGTAATGATGAACCTGTTAAAGAATATGTGCTAAGACAGGATGAAACGGTCAATTTTATAGAAAAATTAATGGATATGCTAAAATATCTAATTCCTAATTATATTAAAGAAGGAAAGCGACAGCTGATAATATCAATTGGATGTACAGGCGGAAGACATCGCTCAGTAGCAATTGCAAATGAAGTTTATGAAAGACTAAACAAAGAAAGTTACAATTCTAAAATTGAACATAGAGATGTATCTGAAGATCTTCATAAAGGGGAAAAGAAACTATGAGGATATTAGATTGGCTTAAAGTAGGAATTAGAGTAAAAAGGTGGCTGGCATTTGGACTCTTTGGAATATTGCTTATAGCATATGGTTTTACAGAACTAGTTTACCATAGAATGTATGATATATATTATATAGTTTTTTACGTATTTTTAAATGTTACAGGAATATTTGTATTATATGTTTCTATTACAGAAATGATGAAATCTATAATAGCATTAATTAACAGGGGATATATAAAGGTCTCTTTAGATAGCAGAAAAATGGAAAGCTTAATATATGAAAAGAGATTGTTAGTTAAAGGACCTAAAATCGTTGTAATAGGTGGTGGAACTGGCTTATCAACAATGCTTAGAGGTTTAAAATATTATACATCAAATATTACAGCAATAGTAACAGTTGGTGATGATGGCGGTGGCTCAGGAGCTTTGAGAGAAGATTTAGGTATGTTGCCACCAGGAGATATAAGAAACTGTATATTAGCATTGGCAGATACTGAACCAATAATGGAAGACTTACTTCAATATAGATTTTCAGATGGAAGATTAAAAAATCAAAGCTTCGGAAATTTATTCTTAGCTGCAATGGCTGGAATTTCTGATAATTTCGAAGAGGCAGTTCAAAAAATGAGCTCAGTACTTGCTGTAACAGGGAAAGTTATACCTGTTACTTTAGATAATATGCAATTAATAGCAAAACTTCAAAATGGTAATATTGTAGAAGGAGAATCCCAGATTCCGGAAGAAGCAATAAAACAGAATTCTAGAATAGAGGAATTTAAAATAGTACCAGAAAGTGCAAGAGCATTGCCAGAAGCATTACAAGCAATAAAAGAGGCGGATGCTATAGTTATGGGACCAGGAAGTTTATATACTAGTATTACCTCTAATTTACTTGTTAAAGATATAGCTAAGGAAGTTAAAAAAAGTGATGCGGTTAAAATTTATATTTCGAATATAATGACTCAACCAGGTGAAACTACAGGCTTTAAGGTATCTGACCATTTAAAAGTTCTTCTAAAATATGGAGGAAAAGATATTGTTGATTATGTAATTGCCAATACAGGTGAAATTACTGAGGAATTAAGAGAAAAATACCAAAAAGATGGTGCAGATCTTGTAAAACTGGACAGAGAAGATATAAATAGCCTGGGTATAAAAATAGTTGGTGAAGATTTAGTAAAAATTAAGAATGGTTTAGTAAAACATGATGCAGATAAATTGGCAGAAATATTAGCAGATACAATTATGGAAAAGAAGTTGATGTATGATAAGAAGAAGATTATTGAATACATGTATTTATCGCAACGAATCAAGGAAAGAGTAAGAGAAGAAAAAGGAAAAGAAAATGATTAAAGGTTGCATTTAAATCAACAACGAATTAAAATACCCATA